>NZ_JBFBJI010000004.1:0-376310 GCF_040702065.1 Streptomyces sp. NPDC086777
CCTGAAGGGGCGCTCACCGCGGCGACCTGCTTCTAGGGGCGCGGGGAACTGCGCGACCAGCCACGACGGCGCCGCACCGGACCACCGACCGCCGCCGCCGGCACAGAATGGCCGTGTTCAGGACGCGGCGCTGCGCAGGCCACCGAGGTTGATCTGCTCCGTCTCGTCGTGCGCGGTCAGGTCGATGACCTGGCCGACGCCTCGCGCCTGCGCGTCGGCGGGCTTGAACTCGGCCTCGGACTCGGCCTTGTGGAGCGCGAGCGCCTCCTGGCCGACGACGTCCGCGAGGTCCTCGTTGTGCATGGCGTCCATGCCGCCCGCGGGCGAGCCCTTCTGGGTGCCGAAGAAGTCGAAACCGCCGGTGACCAGCGGGCGCGGGATCGGCGCGGCCGGCAGCACCGCCACCGCGGTGGGCACCGTGAAGTGGCCCGAGGGCCGCACGGAACGGGCGGACGGTGCCGCCGTGGGGTGGGCATCCTGCTCCGCCGGCGCCGGGGTGGTGTCCTCCGCCTCCGGTCCGGCCGTGGTCGTGGCGGCCGCACGCGCGTGCCCGTCGGCCGCCCCGGGCTGCCCCTGCGCCTCGTCCTCCGGCGCGCTCTCGGCCGCCGGGGCGGCCTCGGTCCCGGCGGCCGTCTCCGCCGCGCCCTGAACGTCGGTGTCCGCCTCGGTCCCGTCCTTCGGGGTGTCCTTCGCGTCGAAGCGGGCCAATGCCACCTTGGCCCGCAGGAACAGCTTGGAACCCTCCGGAGAGAAGACCGCGGGAACCGTCTCCTCGACCGTCAGCGCCTCGGCCTCGTCCGCGGCACTGTCCGCGGCCTTCTCCTCGGCCTTCTCCTCGCCGGGGGCAGCGGATCCCGGCGCCTCCGCCTCCTCCGCCTTGCGGGGGGCCGGCAGGGCGTTCGACGGCTCGGCGGCCTCGATCTCCAGCAGGCGGCGGCCCTCCAGGGCGCTCGCCCGCTCGGTCTCGGCCGTGGCGTAGCGGCGCAGCAGGGACGCGTGCTCGTTGCGCAGCCCGGCCAGCTCCGACCGCTTCGCGCGCAGCCGCTGCTCCAGCTTGGCGCGCAGCTCCCGCGACTCCTCCAGGTCGGTCTCCAGCTCGGCGATCCGCTCCTCGTGGCGCCACTCGTCGCTCGCACGCGCGCGTGCGAGGTCGGCCACCTGCTTGCCCGCCTCGCTGTCCCAGCGCCGCATGACGGCGGCACCGACGGCCGCGGTGGCCGCGGCTATCGCGGCCAGGGTGCGCAGCACCGTCGGTTGGGAGAACAGCCAGGGGCCAAGGGCGCAGACGAGGGAGACACCGGCGATCGCCGAGGGAGGCAACAGCCTGTGCAAGGGCGGGGAATGACGGTGGCGTCCACGTGGCATGGCCAGAAACTTACCGCGCGTAGGCGAATCGTGGTGCCCGGGGCCGTAAAAACACAGCGACAACGAAGTCTTCACACGGTATCGGCAGGGGCGGGACTCAGTGGCCGCCCAGTCGGCCGCTGATCCACTGGAGCGTCGCGGGGATCTCGCGGCGCCAGGTGTTGAAGTTGTGGCCGCCGCTGTCGAGGATGATCGACGAGATCCGGGTCAGCTTCGTGGCCTCCACGCTCGCGATGAATTTCAGCGTGGCCTTGTAGTTGGTCTCCCCGACCTTGCTGCTGGTGACCAGCAGGGAGGTGTTCGGGGCGGGTTCGTGCTTCAGGAACCACCAGAGGTCGGCCCGGTCGCGGAGATTCCGGTCGCCCTGGAAGAGGTCGCCGGTCGTGGCGTCGAGGGGCGCCTTGTACGACGGGGAGAGCCCGGCCCCTGCCCCGTACACGCCGGGGTGGTGCACGGCGAGCTTGAGCGCGCAGTACCCGCCGGTCGAGTCGCCGACGATCCCCCAGCCGCCCTGCCCGACGGCGGCCCGGTAGTGCGCGCGCACGGCGTCGGGCAGGTCCTTGGCGAAGAAGGTCTCGGTCTGCGGCCCGTGCGGGACGTCCACGCACTCGGTGTCCCGGGGCGGCGCGACCGTGGGCCGCAGCATCACCAGGATCGTCGGACGCATCTTCCCGTCCCGGACCAGGTGCTGCGCCGTGCGCGGATAGTGCAGCTTGTCGACCAGCGCGCGGGCGGTGCCCGGATAGCCGCTGAGGACGACCACCACCGGGAACGTCCGCGTGCGGTACTGCGGCTGGAAGTACTCCGGCGGCAGGTACACGTAGGCGGGCGTGGTGATGTGCGTCGTACGGCCGACTATGCCGACCTGCTGGATCTGCCCGGCCGTCCGGGGCAGCGAGCCGCCCATGCCGTGCACCTCCGAGGTGGACAGCACCTGGAGCGGGCCGGAGGCGTGGTTGACGACCACGCCCTGGTCGGTCTCCGTGCCGAGCAGGTCCGCCCAGCTCGCGTAGAAGCCGAAGGCCTGGTTGACCGCTATCCCGACGCACGCGAAGAGGGCCAGCTGGGTGGCCAGCAGAAGACCGACGCGGCCGCTGACGGCCCGCCAGTTCCGGCGGCCGAGCCGGGGCCACAGCCACACCGTGCCGACGAACAGCAGTACGGCGCACAAGATCGCCAATGCCAGCAGTTTATTGCTCGTGAGACCCATGAGGTGCTTCCTGCCTGCGCTTTCCCCCGTGACCTTCGCTGTTTTCAGCGAGCCTTGCCCCGGGCTTTCCCTGGCCTTTGAACCGGCTTTCCGGTGGGGAGTGAACCTCTCCCCCCGAGACACCGTCCTAGAGGGCGCAATGTCGCCGGATGCCCGAATCGGGCCCGGGTTCAAGGTCTCTCGCAGAACTACGGGATACGATGTCTGTCAGGATAGATGGGGAAATGTCGGGCGAGGTTCCGAGCCGATCAGGCCGGGCGCGGCGCATAGTCCGCGGCCCGCGCCCTGAGGCCGTCCCCGCCCTGGTCGGCAGGGCGTGCGCGGTCGTAGGCGTCCTGGACATCGCCGCGGGTGTGTTCCCGCGCTTCCGTCACAGCCGTATGCACGCCATGGCCGAGGTGCTGCCAGGCTCGCTCGGCCCGTTCGCCGCCGCGCTCTCGCTCAGCGTCGGCGTGCTGTTGCTGCTGCTCGCGCACGGCCTCAAGCGGCGAAAGCGGCGGGCCTGGCGGGCCGCGGTCGCGCTGCTGCCGGCCGGCGCCATCTCGCAGTTCGTGTACCGGCACTCGGTCATCGGCGCGCTGATCTCGCTCGCCCTGTTCGTGCCGCTCGTGCTCCACCGCGACGAGTTCAAGGCGCTCCCCGACCCCCGCAGCCGGTGGCGCGCGCTCGCCAACTTCGTCCTCATGAGCGCCGGTTCGCTCGCGCTCGGCCTGGTCGTCGTCAGCGCCCACCCCAGGCGCACGATCGGCGACCCCAGCCTGGCCGACCGCATCACCCACGTCCTGTACGGCCTGTTCGGCTTCGAGGGCCCCGTCGACTACGAGGGCTCCACCTCCTGGACGGTCGCCTTCTCCCTCGGCGCCCTCGGGCTGATCACCGCGGTCACCACCATCTACCTCGCCTTCCGCCCCGAACACCCCGCCGCCCACCTCACCGAGGAGGACGAGACCCAGCTGCGCGCCCTGCTCGACAAGCACGGTGCCCGCGACTCCCTCGGCCACTTCGCGCTCCGCCGCGACAAGGCGGTCGTCTTCTCCCCCAGCGGCAAGGCGGCGGTCACCTACCGCGTCGTCTCCGGCGTGATGCTCGCCAGCGGCGACCCGATCGGCGACGTCGAGGCCTGGCCCGGCGCCATCGAACGCTTCATGGACGAGGCCAAGGCCCACTCCTGGACCCCCGCCGTCATGGGCTGCTCGGAGACCGGCGGCGAGGTGTGGACCCGCGAGACCGGCCTGGACGCCCTCGAACTGGGCGACGAGGCGGTGGTGGACGTCGCGGATTTCTCGCTCGCCGGACGCGCGATGCGCAACGTGCGCCAGATGGTCAAGCGCATCGAGCGGGCCGGCTACGAAACCCGGGTACGGCGCATCCGTGACCTCGGCGAGGCCGAACTCGACCGCATCCGCCGCGCCGCCGAGGACTGGCGCGGCACCGACACCGAGCGCGGCTTCTCCATGGCCCTCGGCCGCATCGGCGACCCCGCCGACGGCGACTGCCTGATCGCCACCGCCCACAAGGCGGATGATGAGCCCGGCCAGTACGGCGACCTCAAGGCGATCCTGCACTTCGTGCCCTGGGGCACCGACGGCGTCTCCCTCGACCTGATGCGCCGCGACCGCTCCGCCGACCCCGGGATGAACGAACTGCTCATCGTGGCCGCCCTCCAGGCCGCCCCGAAACTCGGCATCAACCGGATATCCCTCAACTTCGCCATGTTCCGCTCGGCGCTCGCCCGCGGCGAGAAGATCGGCGCCGGACCGGTGCTGCGCGCCTGGCGCGGACTGCTGGTCTTCCTCTCCCGCTGGTTCCAGATCGAGTCCCTGTACAAGTTCAACGCCAAGTTCCAGCCCCGCTGGGAACCGCGCTTCGTGGTCTACCGGGCCTCCGGCGACCTCCCGCGCATCGGCCTCGCCGCCATGCAGGCAGAGGGCTTCGTCAGCCTCGCCCTCCCGCTGCCCCGCTTCCTGCGCCGCCAGGCACCCGCCCCCCGCCCGTGCGCCCACAGCATCGCCGAACAGGGTGTACGCGCGGCCTGACCCCCTGACCGGCCCGAGCGGACGCCCCGCCCCCTCCAGCCCTGAGGGCGCCGCTCGGGCCACGGGGCTGGCCACGGGGCCCTGGGCCTACGCTGAACGTATGAGCAACCACAGCGGACGTGGCCAGGTGGCAGGGCTTCCGGCATGGGACCGGTGCGCGGTCATGGGGGTCGTGAACGTCACCCCCGACTCCTTCTCCGACGGCGGCCGCTGGTTCGACACGACCACCGCCGTCAAGCACGGCCTCGACCTCGGCGCCCAGGGCGCCGACCTGGTCGACGTCGGCGGCGAGTCCACCCGCCCGGGCGCCACCCGCGTCGACGAGGACGAGGAACTGCGCCGGGTCGTCCCCGTCGTCCGCGGCCTCGCCGCCGAAGGCGTCGTCGTCTCCGTCGACACCATGCGCGCCTCCGTCGCCCGGCAGGCCCTCGCCGCCGGCGCCGCCCTCGTCAACGACGTCAGCGGCGGCCTGGCCGACCCCGACATGATCCCCGTCGTCGCCGACGCCGGCGCCCCCTTCGTCGTCATGCACTGGCGCGGCTTCCTGGAGGGCGGCAACGTCAAGGGCGTGTACGCCGACGTCGTCGGCGAGGTCCTCGACGAACTGCACGCGCGCGTGGACGCCGTCCTGGCCGGCGGCATCTCCCCCGACCGGATCGTCGTCGACCCCGGCCTCGGCTTCTCCAAGAACTCCGAGCACGACCTGACCCTCCTCGCCCACCTCGACCGGCTGCACGCCCTGGGCCACCCCCTCCTCGTCGCCGCCTCCCGCAAGCGGTTCCTCGGCCGGGTCCTGGCCGGACCCGAAGCGGCGCCCCCGCCGGCCCGGGAGCGCGACGCCGCGACCGCCGCCGTCTCCGCGCTCGCGGCGCACGCCGGCGCGTGGGCGGTGCGCGTGCACGAAGTACGCGCCACGGCCGACGCGGTACGGGTCGCGCGCGCCATAGAAGGAGCGCGCACCGGAACGGACGCGCCGGGTGAAGGAGCCCGGTGAGCGCCCCCCATACCGACGTCGAGCAGGTCGAGGCCGCCAACACCGCCTTCTACGAGGCACTGGAGAACGGCGACTTCGAGACCGTCTCAGGCCTCTGGCTCACCCCCGCCGACCTGGGCGTCGACGAGGAGTACCACGACCCCGCCGACAGCGGGGTGATCTCCTGCGTGCATCCCGGCTGGCCGGTGCTCACCGGCCGCGGCGAGGTCCTGCGGTCGTACGCGCTGATCATGGCGAACACCGACTACATCCAGTTCTTCCTCACCGACGTGCACGTCTCCGTCACCGGCGACACCGCCCTGGTGACCTGCACGGAGAACATCCTCAGCGGCGGCCCGGCCCCCGAGGGCAGCCAGGAACTCGGCCCGCTGGTCGGACAGCTGGTCGTCGCCACGAACGTGTTCCGGCGCACCCGGGACGGCTGGAAGCTCTGGTCCCACCACGCCTCACCGGTGCTCTCCGAGACCGACGGGGACGAAGAGGACGACACGCCCTCCTAGCGCCGGACACCCCCTGGCGGACCAAGAAGTGGCTGGAATCACGAACCCGCGAGTAGGTACGGCTACCGGCCCATGAGCCACCGGGTTCTCCGCGGGAAACACCCGATGAACCCTGCCGCACCCCGGCGAACCCGGGCCCCGTTCCCCGGCGCTGTCAGTGCCCGCAGGTAGATTCGTGTGAGGCCGGTCCATCGCCCGCACGCGGTGCGGCCCGGCCGCACACCGACGATTGCAGGAGTGATTCGCGTGGATCGTGTCGCGCTGCGCGGCCTGAGGGCCCGCGGGCACCACGGTGTCTTCCCGAAGGAGCGCGAGGAGGGCCAGACCTTCATCGTGGACCTCGCCCTCGGCCTGGACACCCGTCCGGCGGCGGCCGACGACGACCTGACGAAGACCGTGCACTACGGCATCGTGGCCGAGGAGGTCGTCGCCGTGGTCGAGGGGGAACCGGTGAACCTGATCGAGACGCTCGCCGAGCGGATCGCCCAGGTCTGCCTCAAGCACGAGGGGGTAAGAGAGGTCGAGGTCCAGGTCCACAAGCCGGACGCGCCCATCACCGTCCCCTTCGACGACGTCACCGTCACCATCACCCGGAGCCGAGTATGACCGCATCCTCCCTGCGGGGTCCCGTCGACCCGACCGTCCAGCCGGTGCCCGCCTCCGTCGTCGCGCAGGTCGACGCCGCCGACACCACCCTGTCCAACCCCAAACGCGCCGTGGTCGCCCTCGGCTCCAACCTCGGCAACCGCCTGGAGACCCTTCAGGGCGCCGTCGACGCGCTGGAGGACACCCCGGGCGTCCGCATCAAGGCCGTGTCGCCGGTGTACGAGACGGAGCCGTGGGGCGTCGAGCCCGGCAGCCAGCCGACGTACTTCAACGCGATCGTGGTGCTGAAGACCACCCTCCCGCCGTCCTCCCTGCTGGAGCGGGCGCACGCGGTCGAGGAGGCGTTCAACCGGGTGCGCGACGAGCACTGGGGCCCGCGCACCCTCGACGTCGACATCGTCGCCTACGCCGACGTCGTCTCCGACGACCCGCACCTCACCCTCCCGCACCCGCGCGCCCACGAACGCGCCTTCGTGCTCGCGCCCTGGTACGACGTCGACCCGGAGGCCCTGCTGCCCGGCCGCGGCACCGTCGCCGACCTCCTGGCCGCCGTCACCCGGCACGGCGTGGAAGCCCGCGGGGACCTGGAACTCCGACTGCCCGAGTAGTCGTTAAGGTCGAGACGACCACATCGCTGCGGGGGAGCTGAAGGAAAACAGTGAAAGAGCTGCGGATCAGGGTGCTGGCCGGCGTCTTCGTCGTGGCCGGAGTGCTGTCCTGGGCGGCCGCCCGCCTCTGGAACGCGGTGGGGACGCTGCCCAGCGTGCCCGTCGCCGCCCCGATCGTCCTCGCCCTGATCGCCGTGGTCCTGCTCTCCACCGCGCTCTCGCTGCGCGCCCGTCTCAAGGCCCAGCGCGAGCGCCGCCCCGGCGCCAAGGGCGTCGACCCCCTGATGGCCGCCCGAGCCGTCGTCTTCGGCCAGGCGAGCGCCCTCGTCGCCGCCCTCGTCGCCGGCATGTACGGCGGCACCGGCGTCTTCCTCCTCGAACTCCTCGACCTCCCCACCCGCCGCGACCAGGCCCTCTACGCCGCCTTCTCGGTCGTCGCCGGCATCGCCGTCATAGCGGCAGCCATGTTCCTGGAACGGGTGTGCAGGCTTCCGGAGGACGACGACAACAACCACAGCGGGGCCGAGCCGGTGGCGTGACCCCGGGCAGGGCCGGGCGTCAGCGGGCCATGATGAGGCTCATCGCCTCGTTGCGCGTGGCCGCGTCCCGCAGCTGGCCACGGACCGCCGACGTTATGGTCTTGGCGCCGGGCTTGCGGATTCCCCGCATCGACATGCACATGTGCTCGCACTCGACGACCACGATGACGCCCCGCGGCTCCAGGATCTGCATCAGCGAGTCCGCGATCTGCGTAGTGAGACGTTCCTGCACCTGCGGGCGCCGGGCGTAGACGTCGACCAGCCGGGCCAGCTTGGACAACCCGGTGATCTTCCCCGATACCGACGGGATGTACCCGACGTGGGCGACACCGTGGAACGGGACCAGATGATGTTCACAGGTGCTGTAGACCTCGATGTCCTTCACGAGCACCATTTCGTCGTGCCCGATGTCGAACGTGGTGGTCAGGACGTCCTCGGGCTTCTGCCACAACCCCGCGAAGATCTCCTTGTACGCCCGCGCGACCCGCGCCGGAGTCTCCCGGAGGCCCTCGCGGTCGGGGTCTTCGCCGACCGCGATGAGGAGTTCGCGTACGGCGTTCTCGGCGCGTTTCTCGTCGAACTCGCCGATGGTGCCTTCGCCGTCCAGGGTCACGGGGTCGGTCATCTGGGGTGCCTCGTTCCTCAGGGTGAGCACATGTGGATCACGCGCCTCATGTACAGGCATTACGGAAATGCCGCGCCCCCCAGGCTAGGTCCTGGGGGGCGCGGCATCCATTCCGAGCCAGGTGAGGCCGGTGTGAGTCAGCTCTCGGGGCGGTCCTCGGGAGCCTTCTCGACCGCGGGGGCGGATTCGGCCGCCGTGGCCTTGACAGTGCTGATCGCCGCGGTGGCGCCGTTGGCCCCGTTGGTCAGTGCGAGCTCCTTCGGGGAGAGCACCGGCGGGCGGGTGGACGGCGTACGGCGGGAGGAGCCGGTCCAGGCGGGCCGGGCCGGGCGCTTGACGATGGCGGAGAAGACCTCGGCGATCTCCTCCTTGCCCAGGGTCTCCTTCTCCAGGAGCTGGAGCACCAGGTTGTCGAGGACGTCGCGGTTCTCGACCAGGATCTCCCAGGCCTCGTTGTGCGCGTTCTCGATGAGCTTCTTGACTTCCTCGTCCACCAGGGCCGCGACCTCTTCCGAGTAGTCGCGCTGGTGGGACATCTCACGGCCGAGGAAGGGCTCGGTGTTGTCGCCGCCGAACTTGATCGCGCCGAGACGCTCGGTCATGCCGTACTGCGTGACCATCGCGCGGGCGGTGGCCGTGGCCTTCTCGATGTCGTTGGCGGCGCCGGTGGTCGGGTCGTGGAAGACCAGTTCCTCGGCCGCGCGGCCGCCCAGCATGTAGGCGAGCTGGTCGAGCATCTCGTTGCGCGTGGTCGAGTACTTGTCCTCGTCCGGCAGGACCATCGTGTAGCCGAGGGCGCGGCCGCGGGACAGGATCGTGATCTTGTGGACCGGGTCGGAGTTCGGGGAGGCCGCCGCGACCAGGGCGTGGCCGCCCTCGTGGTACGCGGTGATCTTCTTCTCCTTGTCCGACATGATCCGGGTCCGCTTCTGCGGGCCCGCGACCACGCGGTCGATCGCCTCGTCGAGCATCTGGTTGTCGATGAGCTTGCGGTCGCTGCGGGCCGTGAGCAGAGCCGCCTCGTTCAGCACGTTCGACAGGTCGGCGCCGGTGAAGCCCGGGGTGCGGCGGGCGACCGCCGCGAGATCGACGTCGGGCGCGACCGGCTTGCCCTTCTGGTGGACCTTGAGGATCTCCAGACGGCCCTGCAGGTCCGGCGGGTCGACCGCGATCTGGCGGTCGAAGCGGCCCGGGCGCAGCAGCGCCGGGTCGAGGATGTCGGGCCGGTTCGTCGCGGCGATGAGGATCACGCCGCCCTTGACGTCGAAGCCGTCCATCTCCACGAGCAGCTGGTTCAGCGTCTGCTCGCGCTCGTCGTGACCACCGCCGAGGCCGGCGCCGCGGTGGCGGCCGACCGCGTCGATCTCGTCGACGAAGACGATCGCCGGGGCGTTCGCCTTGGCCTGCTCGAAGAGGTCGCGGACCCGGGAGGCACCGACACCGACGAACATCTCGACGAAGTCGGAACCGGAGATCGAGTAGAAGGGGACGCCCGCCTCGCCGGCGACGGCGCGCGCGAGGAGCGTCTTGCCGGTGCCGGGGCGGCCGTAGAGGAGCACGCCCTTGGGGATCTTGGCGCCGACGGCCTGGAACTTGGCCGGCTCCTGCAGGAACTCCTTGATCTCGTGGAGTTCCTCGACGGCCTCGTCGCAGCCCGCGACGTCCGCGAAGGTCGTCTTCGGGGTGTCCTTGGTGATGAGCTTCGCCTTGGACTTGCCGAAGTTCATGACCCGGGAGCCGCCGCCCTGCATCTGGTTCATCAGGAACAGGAAGACGACCACGATGAGGACGAAGGGCAGCAGGGAGAGCAGGACGCTGACGAAGGCGTTCTGCTTGGTCGGCGCGACGGTGTAGCCGTCGGTGATCTGCTTGTCCTGGTACTTGGTCTGCAGCGTGTTGGCGAGGGCCACGCCCTGGTCGCCGATGTAGCTCGCCTGGATCTTCGAGCTGCCGTCGACCTTCTCGCCGTTCTTGAGCGTGACCTTGATGGTCTGCTCGTCACCGGTGGTCAGCTTCGCCGATTCCACCTTGTTGTCATTGATCGCCGCCACGACCTGGCCGGTGTCCACCGTCTTGTAGCCGCCGGACGAGCCGACGACCTGCATCAACACGACCACGGCAAGGACGGCCAGCACGATCCACATGACCGGCCCACGGAAGTATCGCTTCACGTCCATCCATACGGAGCGGTGTCGCCCCGTCCCTCCTGCCATAGTGAGTTTGATAAGACAGTTCTTCTGACGGTACCCCAGCATTGTGGCCCGAAGCCGCACGAAGCTGCGCGGACGACTGGTGAAACCCGTCTCTGCATGCTCCAACGGCGCGAAACCCGCTGGGGTTCCCGATCGTCTTACGGAACTGGACCCCGCGGCGTATCAGCCGGGGTTCAGCCGCCGTAGACGTGAGGCGCGAGCGTACCGACGAACGGGAGGTTGCGGTACTTCTCGGCGTAGTCGAGGCCGTAGCCGACGACGAACTCGTTGGGGATGTCGAAGCCGACCCACTCGACGTCGATGGCGACCTTGGCCGCGTCCGGCTTGCGCAGCAGGGTGCAGATCTTCAGGGTCTCGGGCTCGCGGGAGCCGAGGTTGTTGATCAGCCAGGACAGGGTCAGGCCCGAGTCGATGATGTCCTCGACGATCAGGACGTGCCGGCCCTTGATGTCGGTGTCGAGGTCCTTGAGGATCCGCACCACACCGGAGGACTGGGTGCCCGCGCCGTACGAGGACACGGCCATCCAGTCCATGGTGACGGGGGTGGACAGCGCCCGGGCGAGGTCCGCCATGACCATCACGGCGCCCTTGAGGACGCCGACGATGAGAAGGTCCTTGCCCGCGTACTCCGCGTCGATCTTCGCGGCCAGCTCGGCCAGCTTCGCGTCGATCTCTTCCTTGGTGATGAGCACCTGCTGGAGGTCGGCACCCATGTCTTTCGCGTCCACCCGCATCACTTTCGGTCGGTCGTCCCACCGGCCTACCCGGCCTCTCGCCGGAGCTCCGGGGAGCTCTTCGCGAGGTCGGGATTCAGCCTTGCCGAATCACCAGTCTGCCACCCTGACGCTGGGCGACGACTTTGCCGGGGAGATTGATGGCCCCCTGGCCTCGCCATCCGGTGATGAGGCGGTCGACTTCCTCGATGTGCCGGGCGAACAGGGAACCGGCCGGTGCGCCCGCCTCGATGGCCGCGCGGCGCAGGATCCGGCGACGGACCGCGGGGGGCAGGGCGTAGAGCTTGGCGCACTCCAGCAGGCCCGCTGCGTCCCGTACGGAGGCCTCGGCCTGGCTGGCCCAGGTGTCGAGGGCGTCGGCGTCGTCGCGGGAGAGCTGGGCGGTGCGGGCGAGCGCCTCGACGACACCCTTGCCGAGGGCCTTCTCCAGGGCGGGCAGGCCCTCGTGGCGGAGCCGGGAGCGGGTGTAGGCCGGGTCCGTGTTGTGCGGGTCGTCCCAGACGGGCAGGGACTGGACCATGCAGGCCTTGCGGGCGGTCTGCCGGTCCAGCTGGAGGAACGGGCGTCGGTAACGGCCGCCGGCCCCCGAGACCGCGGCCATTCCGGACAGGGAGCGGATGCCGGAGCCGCGGGCGAGGCCGAGCAGGACGGTTTCGGCCTGGTCGTCCCTGGTGTGGCCGAGCAGGATCGCGGTGCCGCCGTGCCGTTCGAGCGCGGCGTCCAGGGCGGCGTAGCGGGCGTCGCGGGCGGCGGCTTCGGGCCCGCCGTCGCGGCCGACGGTCACGGTGATGGACTCGACCGGGTCGAGGCCGAGTTCCCGCAGCCGCAGGACCACCTCCTCGGCGCGCAGGTCGGAGCCGGGCTGCAGGCCGTGGTCGACGGTGATGCCGCCGGCGCGGACGCCGAGCTTGGGGGCCTCGAAGGCGAGGGCGGAGGCGAGCGCCATCGAGTCGGCGCCGCCGGAGCACGCGACGAGGACGAGCGGGGAGGGGGGCCGCTCGTTCGGTGTCTGCTCCGGGATCTCCGGGGCCCCGGGGAGACCGCCGGCGGGGCGCGCGAGGCGCACGCCGATCCGTCCGCCGGTGCGCTCACCGGCTGTACGGCTGTGACGGCTGTCGTCGGTGAGGATGTCGTGGAGGACGCGGCGGACCGCCAGGCGTATCGCCGCGACCGCAGGATGGGGACCCATGTCCGGTTCCCTTCATGAAGTTTTCGGGGGGTGAACCCGAGATCGGTCACTCAGAGTGTGTCGATGGTGACAGAAACGGGCCGTTCCCCGAGCATCGCACGCCTACCCATCGCTCACGGTCCCTCGGACGGGTGATTGGAGGGGCGTTCGCCTGCCGTCGGCCGGTTTCCGTTCACCACGCATCCGTTGGTTCACGACTCGGCCTTGCGGTGCACCCGCGCGACCCAGTCCGCCGGTTTGGCGATCTCGGCCTTGGTCGGCAGGGTGTTCGGGGAGGTCCACACCCGGTTGAAGCCGTCCATGCCGACCTGTTCGACGACGGCCCGCACGAACCGTTCGCCGTCCCGGTACTGGCGGAGTTTGGCGTCCAGGCCGAGCAGCTTGCGCAGGGTCGTGTCGAGCCTGGAGGCGCCCTTGGCGCGCCGCTGCTGGAACTTCTCGCGGATCTCGGCGACGGTCGGCACGACCGTGGGCCCGACGCCGTCCATGACGAAGTCGGCGTGGCCCTCCAGGAGGGACATGACGGCGGTGAGCCGACCGAGGATCTCGCGCTGGGCGGGGGTCTGGACGAGTTCGACGAACGACCGTCCGCCGTCGTCCTCCTCGGCCTCGGGGCGGCTCCCGGCGAGGGACTGGGCGGCGTCCCGGATGCGTTCGAGGACCGTCATCGGGTCGACGTCGGTCTCCGACAGGAACGACTGGATCTCGCCCTCCAGGTGGGCGCGCAGCCAGGGCACCGCCGTGAACTGGGTGCGGTGGGTCTCCTCGTGCAGGCACACCCACAGGCGGAAGTCGTGGGGCTGGACGTCGAGTTCGCGCTCCACGTGGACGATGTTCGGGGCGACGAGCAGCAGTCGGCCGCCGCCGTTCTCGTCCGCCGGGAGGTCGCGCGAGGAGGGTGCGAAGGTCTCGTACTGGCCGAGGACCCGGGATGACAGGAACGACAGCAGCATGCCGAGTTCCACGCCGGTGACCTTGCCGCCGACCGCGCCGAGGACCGCACCGCCGGGGGTGCCCGCGCGCCGCTCCTGCATCTTCTCGAGCAGCGGCTTGAGGAGTTCGCGGAACCCGGCGACGTTCGCCTTGACCCAGCCGGGCCTGTCGACCACCAGAACGGGTGTGTCGTGGATGTCGTCGGTCCCCATACGAGTGAAGCCCCGGACGTGTTCCTCCGAGGCCTTCGCGTGCCGACGCAGTTCCGCGACGATGCCCCGGGCCTCGTCGCGGCTCACCTCGGGTCCCGGCCGCACGAGTCGGGTCGCGGTCGCCACCGCGAGATTCCAGTCGACCATCCCAGATGAAGCAGCGCCACCGATGCTCGTCATGTGTCAACCGTACGTTAGCGCTACGGGTTGGGGCAGGCCGTGCGGGTTGGTGTGGTTGGCGTGACTTGTGTGGTGCGGTGGGGTGCGGTGCGGTTGAGGGCTTGCGTCGGCGAGGCGGGGGTTTGTTTCACGGTGCCCGGCGCTGTCGGCCGTGCCCACCCGTTCCGCCCTGCGGAACGCCTGCCCACGGCGATCGAGAACCGCCCGCGATCGTCCTACGGGCGACGGTCGGCAGTCGGCGAGCGGCAGGCTGGCGGCGGGCGGTGAGCGGTAGGCGGGCGGGCGGCGGTCGGCGAGCGGTAGGCGAGCGACAGGCGGGCGGCGGTCGGCGAGCGGTAGGCGGGCGTGAAGCGGTAGACCGTGGCGCCGCCCTTCGACTCGACGTCGGCGAGGACGCCCAGCGCGTCGGCGAGCGGCGGGCGGCAGTCGGCGAGCGGTAGCCGGCGGGCGGCGGTCGGCGAGCGGCAGGCGGGCGGTAGGCGGGCGGGCGGCGGTCGGCGAGCGGTAGGCGAGCGACAGGCGGGCGGCGGTCGGCGAGCGGTAGGCGGGCGTGAAGCGGTAGACCGTGGCGCCGCCCTTCGACTCGACGTCGGCGAGCGGTCGGCGGTCGGCGAGCGGTCGGCGGTCGGAGCAGTTACAGGCCCGCCAGTGCTGTCGCCGTTTCGTCCAGGGCCGCCTGGGCCGCCACCGGGTCGGTCGTGTTGGCGGTGAGGAAGGCGAAGGCGAGGAGGCGGCCGTCCTTGTCGACGACCGTGCCGGCGAGGGTGTTGACGCCGGTGAGGGTGCCGGTCTTGGCGCGTACGACGCCTGCCGCGCCGTCCGTGTAGCGGCCGGTGAGGGTGCCCGTGAAGTGGGCGACGGGCAGGCCGGTGAGGACCGCGCGCAGGTCCGGCCGGTCCACGTCGGCGGCCTTGACGAGGAGGGCGGTGAGGAGGTTCGCCGTCAGCCGGTCGTCGCGGTTCAGGCCGCTGCCGTCGTGGAAGGAGGCGCCGGTCATCGGCAGGCCCAGCTTGGTCAGCTGGGCCTCGATCGCGGCCGCTCCCCCGTCGAAGCTGGCCGGCTTGCCGGCCGCGAGCGCCGTCTGGCGGGCCAGGGCCTCGGCGATGTCGTTGTCGCTGTTGGTCAGCATGCGCTCGACGATCGAGGACAGCGGCGGCGAGGAGACGGTGGCGAGGGTCTCGGCCCGGCTGCTCGCCTTGGCGGTGCCGGGTGACGAGGTCTTGACGCCGGCGTCCGCCAGAAAGCCCGCGAACTTCTGTGCCGCGTCGGCCGCCGGGTCGCCCACCCGGGTCACCGGTCCCTCGACGGAGTCGTTGGTGCGGCCCTCGTCGGCCGTCAGGGGGCTCACGCGCGCGAGGTTCTCGTTGACGCCGATGACGTGCAGGTCGGGGCCGGAGTAGAGCGTGGTGTCGTACGAGAGGGTGATCTGCTTGATGCCCCGCGCGGTCAGCGACTTCGCCGTCTCGGTGGCGAGGGTGCGCAGGCTGGCCCAGCCGGCCGCGTCCTTGTGCGCGGTCAGGGTGGGGTCGCCGCCGCCGACCAGGACGACCTCCCTGGTGCCGGGTTCGAGGGCCACGCGCGTGGTGATGCGGTGGTCGGGGCCGAGGGCGGACAGGGCGGCGACGGCGGTGGCGATCTTGGTGGTGGAGGCGGGGGTGAGGGCGGTGTCGGCGCCGGAGCCGTACAGGCGGCTGCCGGTGGCCACGTCGACGACCACGGCGGTACGGGTACTGCCGAGCGCCGGGGCCTTCAGGAGGGGCCCCAGCAGGCTCGTGACGGCCGTTCCCGAGAGGCCGACGGACTTTCCGGCAGGGGCCGACTTCACGGTGTCCGTGGCGCCGTCCAGCGCCGTCAGGACGGGTCCGGCGCTGGGCGCTGGGCGCGGCTCGCCGTCGGCTGTGACGGAGTCCGCACCGGAGCCGTGATCTGTGCCACCCGTCCGCTCCAGGGCGGCGGCCCGGTCCCGCTCGGCCGTACGCTGACCGTCGGCGTCCCAGGGGCCCGCCGCGGTCACCGCACCGGCGGCCAGCGCGAGCCCGACCGTGGCGGCGCCCACGGTGTACTGCCAGGTCCTGAGCGTCCGGGACCGAGGCCGAGAGGGGCGGACCAGGGTGGCAAGCCGGGGTCCCGTCGCGCGCGCGGCGCGTGCGAGCCGCGGTCCCACCGCTCGCCGCACCCGCGCGACCTGCGATTTCGTGGCGTTCGCCAGGAGTGCCAGACGCGGTCGTAGGGCGGCCGCGATCTTCCGCACACGCGGTTTCGCGGACTGCCAAGGCCCCAGCTCTGGCACGACCACCAGCCCCTTTCGCGATCACACACCTGCGTGGGGGACACTTAACCATCAGAACTATGTGTTGATCATGGAGGAGCCACCGGTGGAGTTCGACGTCACGATCGAGATCCCGAAGGGTTCGCGGAACAAGTACGAGGTGGACCACGAGACCGGTCGGATCCGCCTCGACCGTCGTCTCTTCACCTCGACCGCCTACCCGACCGACTACGGCTTCGTCGAGAACACCCTCGGCGAGGACGGCGACCCGTTGGACGCGCTGGTCATCCTGGACGAGCCGACCTTCCCGGGCTGCCTGATCAAGTGCCGCGCGATCGGCATGTTCCGGATGACGGACGAGGCCGGCGGCGACGACAAGCTGCTGTGCGTCCCGGCGACCGACCCGCGTGTGGAGCACCTGCGCGACATCCACCACGTGTCGGAGTTCGACCGCCTGGAGATCCAGCACTTCTTCGAGGTCTACAAGGACCTGGAGCCCGGCAAGTCCGTCGAGGGCGCCAACTGGGTCGGCCGCACCGACGCCGAGGCGGAGATCGAGCGGTCGTACAAGCGTTTCAAGGAGACCGGCGGTCACTGAGACCACCCCGGGACAGCACCGGGAAGCGGGCCGCACGCACGCGCGTGGGGCCCGTTTTTCGTGTCCGCCGAGCGGTCATGCGCATACTGAGGGTCAGGTGAGGTTGTCGTTCAGGGAGCGTTGCGACGGTGACGGAGGCGGAGGACCGCAAGCCCAGGTCGGACGAGGCGCGGTACGACCCGGAACTGACGTCCGAGTTCGCCGTCCCGCAGGGCATCGAGGTCCCTGAGGGCGGCGGCGGTGAGCCGGAGACGACGTCCGAGTTCTCGGTGCCGGAGGGGCTCGCGGCGCGGCAGCCGGCGGCCGCCGAGCCGGAGGGGTCGGCGTTCAGCCTGCCGAGCACCTACAGCGCCCAGGACGCCCCGCCCGTCTTCACGCCCGCCTCCGGGTTCCCCGCGGTCAGCCTCGTCAAGGACGCGCCCTGGCAGGACCGGATGCGCACGATGCTGCGCATGCCGGTGGCCGAGCGGCCGGCCGTGGAGCCGGTGCAGAAGGCCGAGGAGGGTGCTCCCGCCGTCCCGCGCGTGCTCGACCTGACCCTGCGTATCGGGGAGTTGCTGCTGGCGGGCGGGGAGGGCGCGGAGGACGTGGAGGCCGCGATGTTCGCGGTCTGCCGGTCCTACGGCCTGGACCGGTGCGAGCCGGGTGTCACCTTCACGCTGCTGGCGATCTCGTACCAGCCCTCGCTCGTCGACGACCCGGTGACCGCGTCCAGGACGGTGCGGCGGCGCGGGACCGACTACACACGGCTGTCCGCCGTCTTCCGGCTCGTGGACGACCTCACCGACCCCGAGACCCATGTCTCGCTGGAGGAGGCCTACCGGCGGCTCGCGGAGATCCGCCGCAACCGGCACCCGTACCCCGGCTGGGCGCTGACCGCCGCGAGCGGGCTGCTGGCCGGGGCGGCCTCCGTGCTGGTCGGCGGTGACCTGCTGGTGTTCGTGGCGGCCGCGATCGGCGCGATGCTCGGGGACCGGCTGGCGTGGCTGTGCGCGGGGCGCGGGCTGCCGGAGTTCTACCAGTTCATGATCGCCGCGATGCCGCCTGCCGCGATCGGGGTCGCCTTCTCGCTCGCCCACGTCGACGTCGCGGCGTCCGCCGTCGTCACCGGTGGGCTCTTCGCGCTGCTGCCCGGACGGGCCCTCGTCGCGGGCGTCCAGGACGGGCTCACCGGCTTCTACATCACGGCCTCCGCGCGGCTGCTGGAGGTCATGTACTTCTTCGTCGGCATCGTCATCGGGGTGCTGACGGTCCTCTACTTCGGCGTGAAGCTGGGCGGGCGGCTCAACCCGGACGCGGCGCTGGTCGGCTCCGAACGGCCGCTGCTGCAGATCGCCGCGTCGATGGTGCTGTCGCTGACCTTCGCCGTCCTGCTCCAGCAGGAACGATCCACCGTGCTGGCGGTGACCCTCAACGGCGGTGTGGCGTGGTGCGTCTACGGCGCGATGCACGACGCCGGGAAGATCTCGCCGGTCGCCTCCACGGCGGTGGCGGCCGGGCTGGTGGGGTTGTTCGGGCAGCTGCTGTCGCGGTACCGGTTCGCCTCCGCGCTGCCGTACACGACGGCGGCGATCGGGCCGCTGCTGCCGGGGTCGGCGACCTACTTCGGGCTGCTGTCGATGGCCCAGAACGAGGTGGACAAGGGGCTGGTGTCGCTGGCCAAGGCGGCGTCGCTCGCCATGGCCATCGCCATCGGGGTCAACCTGGGGTCGGAGATCTCCCGGCTGACCCTGCGGGTGGGGTCGGCCGGGAAGCGGCGGGCCGCGAAGCGGACCAGGGGGTTCTGAGCGCCTCGTGGGGTGGGGGCTCAGGCGGGACGGCGGCTGCGGGTCGTTGTGGTTCGTCGCGCAGTTCCCCGCGCCCCCAGAAGCAGGGCGTTGCCGCTTACGGCGCCCGGTAGTGGTCCTCGGTGTACGGGTTGTGCTGCCGGTCGTAGCCGTTCTGGTCGTAGCCGTTCTGGTCGTAGCCGTTCTGGCCGTAGCCGCCCTGGCCGTAGCCGTTCTGGTCGTGGCCGTTCTGGTCGTAGTAGGGCTGCTGCTGGTCGTAGTACGGCTGCTGCCGGCCGTACTGCTGCTGGGGCTGCTGCGGGGTGTACGTCGGCTCGATGCGGCGAAGCTGGGTCGTCGCGTCGTCCATCACCGGGGGTGCCTGGTACTGCTGGACCGGCTCCGGCTGCTGCGCCTGTGCTGCCGCCGCCTTCTTGTCCTTGGCGCGGGCCCGCAGGAACTCGATGACGATCGGGACCACCGAGATCAGGACGATCAGGATCAGGATCAGCTCGATGTTGTCATTGACGAACTCGATCTTGCCGAGCCAGGAGCCGAGCAGGGTGACGCCGGCGCCCCACAGGACGCCGCCGATGACGTTGAACGTCAGGAACGAGCGGTAGGCCATACCGCTGACACCGGCGATGATCGGCGTGAACGTCCGGATCACCGGTACGAAGCGGGCCAGGATCAGGGACTTGGGGCCGTGCTTCTCGAAGAACTCGTGCGCCTTGGTGACGTTCTCCTGCTTGAAGATGCGGGAGTCCGCACGGTTGAAGAGCGACGGGCCGACCTTCTTGCCGAACATGTAGCCCGCCTGGTCGCCGAGGATCGCGGCGAGGCAGATCAGGGCGATGGCGGCCCAGAGCGGGAAGTCCAGCTGGTTCGAGGTGATCAGCAGACCGCAGGTGAACAGGAGCGAGTCACCCGGCAGGAAGAAGCCGATCAGGAGGCCGGACTCGGCGAAGACCACCAGGAGCAGGCCCCAGATGCCGAACGAGTCGAGAAGTTGGTTCGGATCCAGCCAGCTCGGGCCGAGAGCGAGCGTCATCGCGGTTCCGGTCGTCACGGTTCCGGGCTCCTGAGGGGGAAGGCACGTCGGGTTCCTAGTGCGGGCGCACAAAACTATCAACGTCAAGTGTCCGCCCCAGGTTCCACCGGTGGAACCTGGGTGGGCTGTGCCCGGCCTGGGGAATGGCTGTGGACATGGGTATCGAAGAGTACGGCGGCGGTCAGGGGCCGCAGGCCGATGTGCTGGTCGTCACCACGAACGACGTTCCCGGGTACCGCGTGCGGGAGGTCGTCGGCGAGGTCTTCGGGCTGACCGTGCGCTCCCGGCACCTGGGCAGTCAGATCGGGGCCGGTCTGAAGTCGATGATCGGCGGCGAGCTGAAGGGGCTGACGAAGACCCTCGTCCAGACCCGCAACCAGGCCATGGAGCGGCTGATCGAGCAGGCACGCGCGCGTGGGGCCAACGCCGTGCTCGCCTTCCGGTTCGACGTGACCGAGGCGGCGGACACGGGGACCGAGGTCTGCGCGTACGGCACCGCCGTCGTCATCGACAGGGAGTAGGTCCGGGTGAACGGCAGGGGGTGGCCCCGGGGCCACCCCCTGCCGCTGTGGCCCCGGCCGGGTCAGGCCGGGTGCCGGGCCGCGTTCGCCTCGATCGCCTCCTTGAGGTGCTCGGCCAGGCCCGGGGCCATCGCGTCGTAGAAGGCCCGGAAGCGCTCGTCGGAGACGTACATGGCGGCGAGGCAGCGGTGCATCTCGGGCGGGCAGTCGTAGAACCAGGTCGAGATGTGCTGCCGGTGCTCCTCCGCCATGTCCATGGCCCGTTCGCCGGCCGGCGGCTCGGCGGCGGTCACCAGGGCGGCGTAACGCGCGCTCCAGTCGTCGACCTCGGCCTTCATGCGCTGCCAGTCGGCCTTGGTGTAGCGGGCCGCGCGGCGCTGGGACTCGGCGTAGGCCTCGGTGCCGCCCCAGCGTTGCTCGGCCTCCTCGGCGTACTGCTCGGGGTCCTTGTCGCCGAAGACCTCGAAGCGTTCCTCGGGGGTGAGGTCGATGCCCATCCTGCGTGCCTCCATGGCGTGCTCCACGGCCGCGGCCATCTGCTGCAGCTTCTCGATCCGGGCGGTCAGCAGGTCGTGCTGCCGGCGCAGCTGCGCGCGCGGGTCCGCGTCCGGGTCGTCGAGCAGGGCGGCGACCTCCTCGAGCGGGAAGCCGAGCTCCCGGTAGAACAGGATCTTCTGCAGCCGGTCGAGGTCGGCGTCGCCGTAGCGCCGGTGTCCGGCGGCGCTGCGCTCGCCCGGCACCAGCAGGCCGATCTCGTCGTAGTGGTGCAGGGTGCGCACGGTGACGCCGGCGAACCCGGCGGCCTGTCCTACGGAGTAGTTCACTTTCCGCTCCTTTCCGCGCTCCACCCTGGGTCCTCACGTCACGTGAGGTGCAAGCCCGTTCCGCGGGAGGGCCCACGGACACCGCCCGTCGCGAAGTTCGGGATGTTACGTCTGTTTTGCCCGCTTATCGTGAGCCCGTGGCCCAGGACACCGCGCCGCAGGCGCTCCCCACCCCGCCCTCGGCCCCCGCGCGCGCCCTGCTGCCGCTGATCCTGCCCGCCCTCGTCGTCGGCGTAGGCAGCAGCCTGCTGTTCCTGCTGGTGAGCTCGCTGGCCGAACGGCTGCAGCACGTGCTGTGGAAGAACCTGCCCGACGCGCTCGGCATCGGACGCTACTCGGTGCTGTGGATGCTGGTGATGCTGACGGCCACCGGGATCGCGGTGGGGCTGGTGGTGTGGCTGGTGCCGGGGCACGCGGGGCCGGATCCGGCCACCCTGGGCCTGGAGGCGGTGGCGCTGCCGCCTGCCGTGCTGCCGGGGCTGGTGCTGGCGACCGTGCTGGTACTGGCGGGCGGGCCGAGCCTCGGTCCGGAGAACCCCCTCATCGCCGTCAACGTCGGGCTGGCACTGTGGCTGGGGCGGCTCGCGATGCCCCGGCTGCCGGGCTCGCTGTGGCCCGCACTGGCCGACGCGGCGACCCTGGGCGCGCTGTTCGGGACGCCGGTGGCGGCGGCCCTGGTGATCTCCGAGGCGCTGGCCGGGAAGCCCCTGAAGGGGGCACTGTGGGACAACCTCTTCGGGCCGCTGATGGCCGCGGGTGCGGGTTCGATGACGACCGCCCTGGTGGCCCGCCCGACCCTGGACCTCGGCCTGCCCGCGCTCGGCCACCCGCGCTGGCCCGATCTGGTGGCGGTCCTGGTGATCGCGCCCGCGGCCGCGCTGTTCGGCATGTGCGCCGTCCGTGCCTTCCCGTCCGTCCACGGCGCCTTCCGGCGCCTCGGGCACCCCATGGTGGCCCTTCCGGCCGGCGGGCTCGTGCTGGGCCTCCTGGGGGCGCTGGGCGGCCATCTGACGCTCTTCAAGGGGCTGGACGAGGTCGCGGAACTGGCGAAGGACCCGGCGGGCTGGTCCGCCGGGCAGTTCGCCGCGATGGCGGTCGTCAAGCTGGCCGCGCTGCTGGTGGCCGCCGCCTGCGGGTTCCGCGGTGGCCGGATCTTTCCGTCGGTGTTCATCGGCGCCACCCTCGGGCTGTGCGCCCACGCCCTGGTGCCTGCGGTCCAGCCCTCGGTGGGGGTGGCGGCGGGTGTACTGGGCATGCTGTTGGCGATCACCCGGCAGGGCTGGGTGAGCCTGTTCACGGCCTCGGTGCTGGTGGCCTCGGCGAGCGTCGTCGCGCTGCTGTGCATCGCGTCGCTGCCCGCGTGGCTGCTGGTGACCGGGCGGCCGAGAATGCAATTGCGGGCGGACGGTACGGCCCTGCGCTGATCCTTGTGAACTCCCGCGTGCCGGTCACGTCCTTCGTATGGCCCATATCGTTCATTTCGTCCATGTCGTCCAGGAGGCACTCCTCATGCCGCTCCACAAAGGCCCCCAGAAGCACCAAGAGCGACTCATGTCCGTCAACCCGTTCTTCGGTGAGGCGAACCCGGTCGCCGGCATGGCCGAGGCCCCGCCCACCCACCGGCTGCCGGACGGCCCGCTGCCGCCCTCGACCGCCTACCAGCTGGTGCACGACGAGCTGATGCTGGACGGCAACGCCCGGCTGAATCTGGCCACTTTCGTCACCACCTGGATGGAGCCCCAGGCCGGGATCCTGATGACGGAGTGCGACGACAAGAACATGATCGACAAGGACGAGTACCCGCGCACCGCGGAACTGGAGCGGCGCTGTGTGGCGATGCTCGCCGACCTGTGGAACGCGCCGGATCCGGCGAACACCATCGGCTGTTCGACGACCGGCTCCAGCGAGGCCTGCATGCTGGCCGGGATGGCGCTCAAGCGGCGCTGGATGCAGCGCAACACCGACCGCTATCCCGGCAGCGCCCGCCCGAACCTGATCATGGGCATCAACGTCCAGGTCTGCTGGGAGAAGTTCTGCAACTTCTGGGAGGTGGAGCCGCGGTTCGTGCCCATGGAGGGCGACCGCTACCACCTGGACGCGCAGGCCGCCGCCGACCTCTGCGACGAGAACACCATCGGTGTCGTCGCCATCCTCGGTTCCACCTTCGACGGCTCCTACGAGCCGGTCGCCGACCTCTGCGCGGCTCTGGACGCCCTCCAGGAGCGCACCGGGATCGACGTCCCGGTGCACGTGGACGGCGCGTCCGGCGGGATGGTCGCGCCCTTCCTCGACGAGGACCTGGTGTGGGACTTCCGGCTCCCGCGCGTGGCGTCGATCAACACATCGGGCCACAAGTACGGGCTGGTCTATCCGGGTGTCGGCTGGGCGCTGTGGCGGGACAAGGAGGCGCTGCCCGAGGAACTGGTCTTCCGGGTCAACTACCTGGGCGGCGACATGCCCACCTTCGCCCTCAACTTCTCCCGCCCCGGCGCCCAGGTGGTCGCGCAGTACTACACCTTCCTGCGCCTGGGCCGGGACGGCTACCGCGCGGTGCAGCAGGCGTCCCGGGACGTGGCCACCGGGCTCGCCGAACGCATCGAGGCGCTCGGCGACTTCCGCCTGCTCACCCGGGGCGACGAGCTGCCCGTGTTCGCGTTCACCACGGCCGACCACGTGACCGCGTACGACGTCTTCGACGTGTCCCGGCGGCTGCGCGAGAGCGGCTGGCTGGTGCCCGCGTACACCTTCCCGGCGAACCGGGAGGATCTGTCCGTGCTGCGGGTGGTGTGCCGCAACGGCTTCTCGAAGGACCTGGCGGACCTGTTCGTCGACGACCTGTCCCGGCTGCTGCCCGGCCTGCGCCGGCAGCCGCACCCGCTGACCCACGACAAGGAGGCGGCCACCAGCTTCCACCACTGAGCGTGCCGCCGGAGGGGCCGCGCGACGTGTCCGTCGGCCGTGCGTCGTCCACGGCGCCGTCGTGGCTGGTCACGCGGCTCCCCCAGCCTTCGGCCGGGGGTACCCCCAGCGCCCCCTTCGGAGCGCCTACGCGCCCTGTTCCAAGGCCACCAGCTCGAAGGCCGTCTTCCCGTCCAGGGACTCGCGGATGATGTCCGCGTGGCCGGCGTGCCGGGCGGTCTCGCGGATCAGGTGCAGGCAGACCCAGCGCATGGACACCCGGCCCTCCGGCGGGAACCAGGGCTGCGGCGGGAGCGGGAAGGTGTCGTCGAGGCTGGGGACGGAGCGGATGAACTTCTCCGTCTCGGCCGCGACCTGCTCCCAGTAGGCGAGCTGGGAGGCCACCGTCTCGTCGCCGACCAGCTGGAAGGTCTCGTGCCAGTTCGACTGGTCGCGCTCGATCGCCGGCGGTTCCTGCCTGGCCCGCGCGATCCAGCTCTGCTCGACCTCCGCACAGTGCTTGAGCAGGCCCGCCAGGGACAGTTGGCTCGCGCTCGGCCGCCCGGCGGCCTGCTCGTCGGTCAGGCCGAGCAGCGCCCGGCGGATGCCGCCGCGCTGCTCCTCGATGAAGGAGAGCAGTGCTCCGCGCTCGTCGCCCTGTGCTTCCGCGGGAACGTGAGTGACCATGACCGGCCGCCTTTCGGGTTGTGCTGACCTGACACGACCGAAGCTACGGGCCCTTTAGGACAGGACGCGTCCTAAAGGGCCCGGGTGGCCGAACTTCGCCGGTCAGAACGGGAAACCGCTCCGGCCGTGCTGCACCGAGATCCACTTCAGGGTGGTGAAGGACTCCACGGTCGTCTCGCCGTTCAGGCGGCCGATCCCGGAGTGCTTCTCGCCGCCGAAGGGGACGACGGGCTCGTCGTGGACGGTGCCGTCGTTGACGTGGAACATCCCGGTGTCGATCTGCTTGGCGAAGGCCACGCCCCGCTCGACGTCCCCGGTGTGGACCGCACCGCTGAGGCCGTAGGGGGTGTCGTTGACCAGGCGTACGGCCTCCTCCTCGCCGTCGAACGGGATGAGGAAGGCGACCGGGCCGAAGACCTCCTGGCGGAGCAGGTCGGAGTCGGCCGGGACGCCGGTGAGGACCGAGGGCCCGACCAGGTTGTCGGTGGTCGTGCCGCGCACCAGGGCGGTGGCGCCCTCGGCGACGGCCTGCTCGACGGTGGCCGAAATCGACTCCGCCTGCTGGGAGTTGATCAGCGGGCCGATGACGGTCTGCGGGTCGTTCGGGTCGCCGGTCTTGAGGGTCCTCACCTTGGCGACGAACTTCTCGGTGAACTCGTCCGCGACGGAGCGGTCGACCAGGACGCGGTTGGCGGCCATGCAGACCTGGCCCTGGTGCACGTACCGGCTGAAGACCGCAGCGTCGACCGCGTAGTCGATGTCGGCGTCGTCGAGGACGACGATGGCGCTGTTGCCGCCCAGTTCGAGCACCGAGCGCTTGAAGAGCGAGGCGCAGACGGTGGCCACGTGCCGGCCGACCTTGTCGGAGCCGGTGAAGGAGATGACCTTGGGGACCGGGTGCTCGATGAAGGCGTCGCCGATCTCCGCGATGTCGGTGACGACGACGTTGAGCAGGCCGCCGGGCAGGCCCGCGTCCTCGAAGAGCTTCGCGACCAGGGTGCCGCCGACGATCGGGGTGTTCTGGTGCGGCTTGAGGACCACGGCGTTGCCGAGGGCGAGCGCCGGGGCGACCGACTTGATCGAGAGCAGGAAGGGGAAGTTGAAGGGGCTGATCACGCCCACCACGCCGACCGGCACCCGATAGACGCGGTTCTCCTTGCCGTCCACCGGGGAGGGCAGGATCCGGCCCTCGGGACGCAGCGCCCACTGGATCGACTCGCGCAGGAACTCCTTGGCGAGGTGCAGCTCGAAGGCGGCCTTCAGGTGTGTGCCGCCGAGCTCGGCGATGATCGCCTCGGTGATCTCCGCCTCGCGCTCCTCGATCAGGCGCAGGGCCTTCTCGAAGACGGCACGGCGGGCATAGGGATTGGTGGCGGCCCACTGCTTCTGGGCGCGCGCGGCGGCCTGGTAGGCCTGATCTATCTCGTCGACCGCGGCTATGGTGATCGACGCGAGCTTCTCGCCGTCGTACGGGTTGAAGTCGATGATGTCCCAGGACCCGGTCCCCTGGCGCCACTCACCGTCGATGTACTGCTGGGCCAGGTCAGTGAAGTACGACGACATGCGATCCCCAAATCACTAGCGGCCATGATCAACATCACGGTCTGATCACACGTCATCGTACTTGTGTGACACGCCAGTTGGGGACGGAGAGCGAACTTCTGGGGAGAGCCCCGGGAGAGCGGCCGCGGGCTAGGAGAGCTGCAGCAGACCGCGCAGCAGGTCCCGGCTCTCGTCCGGGCCCGGGCTGTCCTGCTGGAGTTCCTTGAGCGCCAGCTCGTACTGGGCGACGTCCTCGCGCTTGTCGAGGTAGAGGGCGCTGGTGAGCTGCTCCAGGTAGACCACGTCGGACAGGTCCGACTCGGGGAAGCTCAGGATGGTGAAGGAACCGCCCTCCCCGGAGTGCCCGCCGAAGCTGAACGGCATGATCTGCAGCCGCACGTTGGGCCGTTCGGAGATCTCGACGAGGTGCTGGAGCTGGCCGCGCATCACCTCGCGGTCGCCGTAGGGGCGGCGCAGGGCGGCCTCGTCGAGGACGATGTGGAAGTCGGGGGCGTTTTCGGCCACCAGGTACTTCTGCCGCTCCAGGCGCAGCGTGACCCGCCGTTCGACGTCGGCCTCGCCGGCCCCCCGCATACCGCGGCGCACCACGGCGCGCGCGTACTCCTCGGTCTGGAGGAGCCCGTGGACGAACTGCACCTCGTAGGCGCGGATCAGGTGCGCCGCACCCTCCAGGCCGACATAGGTGGGGAACCAGGTCGGCAGGACGTCGGAGTAACTGTGCCACCAGCCGGCCACGTTGGCCTCGCGGGCGAGGGAGAGCAACTGTTCGCGCTCGGCCTCGTCGGTGATGCCGTACAGCGTCAGCAGGTCTTCCACGTCCCTGGTCTTGAAGCTCACCCGGCCCAGCTCCATGCGACTGATCTTCGACTCCGAGGCGCGGATCGAGTACCCGGCGGCCTCACGAGTGATCCCCCGGGCCTCGCGCAGCCGCCTGAGTTGCGAGCCGAGCAGCATTCGCCGCACCACCGATCCGGGCTCTCCCGCGCTCACGTTCGCCAGCCTCCCCAACCGTCTTCAGGGCCCGCAGTCTGCCACTAAAACACTCCGAGCAGTACTCGTCCGGTTACGGAAACGGCAAGCGGCCAAAGTTTAAGCACAGGAACTGGCAAGCAGGTAGTAAGCCAAGAGCAGCAAGTTGGCGGAAAAAATGGCCAACAAGCGGTACGGGAGGGTCCAATTCGGTCGCGTGCACGTGCATCTGCCCTTGCATCTGCTGTGCGCATCCGAAACCATGGTCCCGCGCCACCGCTGCATCGCAACGACCGCGAATTCCCGGGAGTGCCTCGCATGGGGACGAATGGATCGACCATGCTCAAGCCATTACGGCAGGGCCTTCCGCCGCTTGATCCCGCGGCCGTGTCCAACGCCGCCTCCTGCGCCCTGCCCGCCCGTTACGAAGCGGTGCGCGAGGCCCGCCGGTTCACCCGGAGAACACTCGGCCAGTGGGACGTCGGCGACCGCTTCGACGACATCTGTCTCGTCGTCTCGGAACTCGTCACCAACGCCCTGCGGCACGCGGTGCCCGGTGAGACGGACTGCCTCGCGCCGCCGCAGGGGCCGGCGGTGCGGCTGCACCTGATGCGGTGGACCGGACGGCTGGTGTGCGCGGTGCGCGACCCCAGCCACGAGACGCCCGTCCCGCGCGACTCCGAGGACTTCTCGGCGGAGTCCGGCCGCGGGCTGTTCCTGGTCGACTCGTTCAGCGACGGCTGGGGCTGGCACCCGCTGGCGGGCACCCTCAGCGGCAAGGTCGTGTGGGCCCTGTTCCGGCTGCAGGCCGCCGAATGACGGACCCGGCGTCTTCGGACGCCGGGTTTCTACGCGCGTTACCCGCACGCTGCGCACCGAACGTACCGGGCTGCCCCGGACACGGCGGCCGTCAGCTCGTGATCAGGTGGTCGAACTCGCCGTCCTTGACGCCCAGCAGCATCGCCTCGATCTCGGCGCGCGTATAGACGAGCGCCGGCCCGTCCGGGAAGCGCGAGTTGCGCACCGCCACGTCGCCGCCCGGCAGCCGGGCGAACTCCACGCAGGACCCCTGCGAGTTGCTGTGCCTGCTCTTCTGCCAGGCCACTCCGTCCAGCTGCGTGGCAGCCATGCCGTTGTACACGTCAAACCCCCCGTACACGCCGTCAACGTCGAGGTCCACAGGTCGCTCCCCGGTGTGCACTAACTGGCTGATGTGACCATTGATGCAGCGGTCAACTGACCCGGATCATAACCTTGTTCACGTGCAGATGCATGAGCAGATGCACGTGCACGCGGGGTGTTCCTGCGGTTACAGCTTTGACGTCCGCTTTACCCAACCCGTTCCAGCGTCTGCCCCAGAGTCCGCAGGACATGCGACCGCCAGCCCCCGTCCATGATCGCGCGCCGCCATCTGCGCGGGATCGCCCGGATCGAATCCTTCATGCACTAAGAAAAGACGCTTACCCCGGCCCAGGTGTTCCAGCGTCCATGTGACGGTCCGGTGAGTGAGATTGGCCGGATCGGGACCGGACCGCCGGAGGGACGGCATCCGCCACCTGCCGTAGGCGGGAACCCGCACGTCGAGGACGTCGGGGGGAGCGACCCGACCGAGGCCGGCCCGCGGTCGTACGTACGGCCTGTCGCCGCCGAATCCGCGGGAACAGACCCACAGCGGATACCTACACGGCATACGCAGGTCCTCCAGGTGAGTGCTGGTAGCTTGCCGCTGTCGTCCGGGCGGCCGGGCGGCCGACCCCCTAGAACCCGGGAGCGTTGCGGTGACCACGGCTACGGCGAGTACGGCTACGACGCGCAGGGAGACGGCGCGCAGGGAGACGGCGACGGCTTCGGTCACGCCCGCGGCGGTGGGGCGGAGCGCTTCGGCGGGGGCGGCCGGGGCGGGCGCGCGCCCGCGGCCGGCTCTGCGGGTCGTGGCCGCCGCCGCGGGGCTGGCGGGCGCGCTCGCGCTGACCGCGTGCAGCGGGGGCGACGGGTCCGGCGGCGACTCCTCGGCCACCCCGTCCGGCACGTCGTCCGCCGACGCCACCGCCGCGGGCGGTTCGGACGGTTCCACGGCCTCCTCCGACGCGCTGCAGGGCAGCTGGATCACCACGAGCGGCGGCAAGATCGTCGCGCTGGTCGTCACCGGCAAGGAGGCCGGGCTCTTCGAGACCGGCGGGGCGGTGTGCAGCGGGAGCGCCGGTGAGGAGGCCGGGATGCGGATGATCCACCTCACCTGCACGGACGGCAGCAAGGACCGGGTCACCGGAATGGTGGACTCGGTCAGCAAGAGCGGCATGAAAGTCACCTGGTCCGGAAAATCGGGCGAGGAGACCTACACCAGGGCCGAGGGCGGCAAGCTGCCGTCGGGGCTGCCGACGGCGAACCTGGGACAATAGGCCCCGGCAGGGCCGTTCCCGACCGGCGGCAGGCGTGTTCCCAGCGGCCCGGGCGGGCGGCGGGGACACTCCGGGAGGCGGTCGAAAGCGGGGGCGGGCGCGCGGGGCCCGGGCCGGGGCGTGATGATGCTGGAACACCGTCACGACCTCGATGGGGATCTGCACATGCGCGCCATTCCGCTCACCGTCACCGCCGTCGCCGCCGCACTGGCCCTGACCGCCTGCAATGGCAGCGGCTCCGGTTCCAGCTCCAGCGGCAAGAACAGCTCGGCCTGCGAGATCGGCAAGGTCTCCGTCCAGGTCGGCTCCGCGAGCGTGGCGCCGGCCGCGGGGGACACCGGCGAGGTGCCGGTGAGCATCACCAACCAGAGCGCGCCGTGCACGCTGGACGGCTTCGCCGGGGTCACGCTGAAGGCGGGCGGCGGCACGTCGGCGGCGGTCGGCACGCAGTCGGGGGCGAAGAGCGTGCAGCTCAAGCTCGCCAAGGGCGACTCCGCGACGTTCTCCATCAGCTACGTGCGCGGCAAGGACGGCGACGGGGGGAGCCTCGCGGCGACGTCGCTGACGGTGGCGCTGCCGGGGGGCGACGCGACGGAGAGCTTCCCGTGGAAGTACGGGGCGGTGGCGGGCCGCCAGGGGGCGGCGGAGAAGCCGAACGCCTCGGTGGGGGCGTTTCAGCAGGCGGGGGACTGAGTCGAGGGCGGCGCGGTCGCATTTCGGCCGGGCTTCGGCTTACCGGCGGTGGGGGTTCCCGCGCAGTTCCCCGCGCCCCTGACGGGGCCAGCGCCGTGGATCCGCGCCACGCCATGGGGGTTCCCGCGCAGTTCCCCGCGCCCCTGACGGGGGCCAGCGCCGTGGATCCGCGCCACGCCATGGGCGTTCCCGCGCAGTCCCCCGCGCCCCTGACGGGGTGGGGTGTGGGTCAGGGGAGTTGGGGGTGGGAGTGGACCTGGGCCTGGTCTGCTGCTTTGGTGCCCTCTGTCCAGCCGGCCTCGTCGGTGATGCCGCGCAGGCGGGTCGTGGTGGTGTCCGGGAACATCTGGGCCATGCGGTCGGTCACGGCCAGCTCTCTCGTGGCCAGGACCGGGAGAAGGTCCCGGGACGGGTCGGTGTCGGCCAGGGCCGACCGGGCCGCTGCTCTGAGGCGGTCGCCGACCCGGTGGGCGTAGGCCGCCAGGAAGGACTGGCGGAAGGTCTTCGTGCGTTTGCGGCCGCCCGCCCGCTGCGCCGCCTCCGCCTTCGTCATCGCGTGCGTGGCCTGCACCAGCAGCGAGGTGTGGAGCAGCTCGACCACCTCCAGGTCCGCCTCGAAGCCGACGACCGTGGAGAAGGCCAGCGGCTCGTTCCACACCGCGCGGCAGTGGTTGGCCGTGGCCACCGCGTCCAGCAGCACCGCCTTGGCCTGCTCGTAAGGCGGCTCGACGCCGATCCGGCAGGCGCCCGGCGCGTCCGGCGCGGGCGCCCCCGCGGCGAGCAGCGCCTCGTCCACGCTGTGCCGGGCCATCAGCTCCTGCGCCTTGGCGCTCAGCGCCTCCGCCTCCTCCGGAAAGCCGGTGGCCTCCGCCTTGGCGAGCAGCGCGCGGATCCGGGTGAGCATGCGGGAGGACTCCGGGCGGTGCCCGGCCGCGGCGGGCCGGGGCTCGTCCAGGGGTTCCAGGGCGGGCAGCCGCAGCAGCAGCCGGTAGAGCTCCAGCACGGCGGTGGCGTGCGAGAAACGGTCGCCCACGCGCGCGGGGCCGCCGTCCGCCTCCGGCAGCGCGTCGAGCTGCGCCCGCCAGCGAGGGCCGCGCGGCCGGTCGTCCGGTGCCTGCGCCCGGATCAGCCCGGCGGCGAGCCGTACGTGCGGGTCGTCCAGCTCGCGGCGCACCAGCCGGACCACGTCGGCGGGCTGCCAGCCGCGCCGCCAGGCCGCCGCGACGAACTCCCGGCCCCGGTGCGCGAGTTCCGCGTCGGCACCGGAGTCGGCCGCGAGGAGGGACGCGCCCGTGTCGAGGCCGGTGTCGGTGTCGTCGTACAGGGCGCTCCGGAAAGCTCGGTCGACGGTGCTGGGCTGGCTGCTGGTCACGTGTCGATCGTGCCATGCGGCGCCGACAGCGGTCGGTGGCCGTCCACAGCCTGTGGACAACGTTCCGGGGCCCAGCCACTCACCACCCGTCCACAGGTGTCAACCGAGGGTTGACAGGGCTTAGGTGTCAACCTAAGGTTGACATATGGCTACCGACCCGAACATCACGGCATCCGTACGCCTCGACGACCTGATCGCGGCGATCAAGAAGGTGCACCCCGAACCCCTCGACCAGCTCCAGGACGCGGTGATCGCCGCCGACCACCTGGGCGACGTGGCCGACCACCTGATCGGCCACTTCGTCGACCAGGCCCGGCGGTCGGGCGCGTCCTGGTCCGAGATCGGCAAGAGCATGGGCGTGACCCGGCAGGCGGCACAGAAGCGCTTCGTGCCGAAGGAGTCCGCCGCCCTCGACCCCAGCCAGGGCTTCGACCGCTACACCCCCCGCGCCCGGAACGTGGTGATGGCGGCCCACAACGAGGCGGTCGCGGCCCGCAACCCCGAGGGCCGCCCCGAGCACCTGGTCCTCGGCCTGCTGGCGGAACCGGACGGCATCGCGGCGAAGGCGATCCTCGCGCAGGGCGTCCTCCTCGACACCGTGCGCCAGACGGCGACGGCCGCGCTGCCCCCGGCCTCGGACGACGCCCCCGACCTCGTCCCCTACGGCACGGAGGCCAAGAAGGCCCTCGAACTCACCTTCCGCGAGGCCCTCCGCCTCGGCCACAACTACATCGGCACCGAACACCTGCTGCTGGCCCTCCTGGAACACGAGAACGGCGACGGCGTCCTCAGCGGGCTGGGCATCACCAAGCCGGCGACCGAGGAGTACGTCGCCAAGGTGCTGGGCCTGCTGCTGGCGGAGCAGCGGGCCGCGGACGGACCGAAGGACGGCGAGGCCGGCTGAAGAGTCCCTCGACACAGCGAATTCGCAGCTCAGCGCGATTGTCAGTGGCGGCTGCCACACTCGCAGCATGACCGACCGGTGGGCTCTGGCTCCGGCCGAGGACGGTGGCGTGGACGTCGCCCCCCTCGGTCCGGACGGGCTGCCCGCCGGGCCGGTGCGGCGGGAGCCCGATCTCGCCGGGGCGGTCAGGGGCCGCCCGGAGGTGACGCGCTGGGTGTGGCGGTCGACCGCCGAGGTCTACCCGCGTCTGCTCGCCACGGGGGTGCGAGTGGAGCGGTGCTACGACATCGAGGACGCCGAGACACTTCTGCTGGGCCACGAGGGACGGTCCGGCGAGCCGCATTCGGCCGCCGCCGCCCTGGCCCGCCTCCGCGGCGGCCCCGTACCGCCCGACCCGCCGCAGCGCGCGGCCGAGCCGGGCGCGCAGTCCCCGCTGTTCGAGCCGCAGGGCACCGCCCGCCTGACGCTCGACGAACTCCTCACGGTCTACGCCGAGCAGCAGCGCCGGCACGACCGGGCCGAACACCCGGACCGGATGCGGCTGCTGACCGCCGCCGAGTCGGCCGGGATGCTGATCGCCGCCGAGATGAACGGCGCGGGCGTGCCCTGGAGCGCCGAGGTCCACCGCGAGGTGCTGCGCGAACTCCTCGGCGAGCGGTACGCGGGCGGCGGCGAGCCGCGCCGGCTGGCCGAGCTGGCCGACGAGGTGTCGGCCGCGTTCGGCAGACGGGTGCGCCCGGATCTGCCGGCCGACGTGGTCAAGGCCTTCGCCCAGGCCGGGATCAAGGTGAAGTCCACCCGCCGCTGGGAGCTCTCCGGCATCGATCATCCGGCCGTGAAGCCGCTCCTCGAATACAAGAAGCTGTACCGGATCTGGGTGGCGCACGGCTGGACCTGGCTCCAGGCCTGGGTGCGCGACGGCCGCTTCCGGCCCGAGTTCCACGCGGGCGGCACCGTCACCGGGCGCTGGGTGACCAACGGCGGGGGCGCACTGCAGATCCCCAAGGTGATCCGGCGGGCCGCGGTCGCCGACCCCGGCTGGCGGCTGGTCGTGGCCGACGCCGACCAGATGGAACCGCGGGTGCTGGCGGCGATCTCCCGCGACCCCGGGCTGATGGAGGTCGCCGGGCGGGAGACCGACCTCTACCAGTCCGTCTCCGACCGCGCCTTCTCCGGCGACCGTGCACAGGCCAAGCTCGCCGTCCTCGGCGCGGTCTACGGCCAGACCTCGGGCGACGGGCTGAAGAACCTGGCCGCGCTCAGACGCCGTTTCCCCAAGGCGGTCGCCTACGTCGACGAGGCGGCGCGGGCCGGCGAGGAGGGCCGGCTGGTGCGCACCTGGCTGGGCCGGACCTGTCCGCCGGCGACCGGCGCGGGCGACGGCACCGAGGAGGCGGGGATGCCCCAGGAGGAGCCGGAGGAGCAGGCGGCCGAGGGCTGGGTGCCTGGCTACGCCTCCACCAACTCCCGGGCCAGGGGCCGCTTCGCGCGCAACTTCGTGGTCCAGGGCAGCGCCGCCGACTGGGCCCTGCTGATGCTCGCGGCGCTGCGCCGGACCTGCGCGGACCTGGCGGCCGAGCTGGTCTTCTTCCAGCACGACGAGGTGATCGTGCACTGCCCCGAGGAGGAGACCGAGACCGTCGTGGCGGCGATACGGGACGCGGCCGACCTCGCCGGACGGCTCACGTTCGGGCAGACACCGGTGCGGTTCCCGTTCACGACGGCGGTGGTGGAGTGCTATGCCGACGCGAAGTGACCGGCCGGATCAGTCGCCGGATGCCAGCAGGCCGCGCAGCTCCGCTAGGACGTCCGGCTCGTCCGTGCCGTCCAGGGCGGTGAGGGCCTCGCGCCAGACGCCGTGCGCCTCCCCCGTGCGCCCCTGCTCGCGCAGGAGCAGGCCGAGTTGGTGGCGGGCGAGACCGCCGCTGTAGCGGTCGGCGCGAGCATCGGCGCGGCGCAGGAGTTCGGCGCACTCGTGGTGGGCGCGGCCGATCCTGCCGAGGGCGCGCAGCGCGCGGACCAGGCCGAGCCGCGTCTGGGACTCGCCGTGCCAGTCACCGTGGCCGCCGAGGATGCGCAGGCTCTCCTCGAAGTGCGCGGCGGCGGCCGCCGGTTCGCCGAGGCGGAGCTGGGCGTAGCCGATGTTGCAGTGCGCGGAGTGCCGCAGGATGACGGCGCCGATGGCGTCCCCGATCGCGAGGGAGCGCCGGTGCTGCTCGATGGCGGCGCGCGGGTCGGTGTGCTCGTAGAGGTTGCCGAGATGGCTGTGGGTGACGGCCTCGCCGTAGGGGTCGTTCAGCTGCCGGGAGTAGTCGAGGCTCTGCCGCAGCGCCTCGCCCGACTCGTCGTACCGGCCGAGCCCCTCGAGCAGCAGCCCCCGGTTGTTCAGGGCGCGCCGGATCCAGGAGGCCATGCCCAGCCGCCGCCACAGGGCCAGCGCCCCGTCGGTCAGGTCGAGGGCCTCCCGCTGGCGGCCGGTGAGGAAGCGCAGGCCGGCGAGGTCGCCCAGCGCGTAGGCCTCGGCGGGCTCGTCTCCGAGGCGCCGGGCGGCGGCCAGGGCGGCGGTGCCGAGCACCTCCATCTCGGCGACCCGGCCACTGCGCAGGACGTAGGGGTAGAGCAGCCGGACGAGCGTGGCGAGGTAGGCGCTGATCCGCGTGTCGGCGGTGTCGGCGTACCGCTCCACCAGGGCGACGATGTTCTCCAGCTCCATGTCGCCCCAGGCGAAGGCGTGCTCGGCGCACTCGAAGGACGGCAGGGCGGCGGTGTACGGCTCGTGCTCGGGCGGTTGGGCGGCGGTGGGCCGGCGGCGGTCGCCCTGGTCGCGTCCCGGTTCGAGGATCGCGAGGAGGGCACGTTCGGCGACGGCGGCGAACCAGCGCAGGGCGGTGAGAGCGGCCTCGGTCCGGTCGACGCCGTGGGTGCCGCCGGCCCGACCGCTCCCGTCGGTGCCGTCAGTCCCGTCAGTCCCGTCAGTCCCGTCGGTCCCGTCGGCCAGTTCGCGGGCGAAGTCCCGTACCAGGTCGTGCGGGGTGTAGCGGCCGTACGCGGTCTCCTCCAGCAGGGCGACGTCGACCAGCCGGTCCAGGGCGGCCTCGGCGCGGCGCTCGTCGGTGCCGGTGAGCCGGGCGGTCAGGGGGGCGCCGTAGGTGGGCAGGTCGAGTGCGCCGAGGCGGCGCAGGACGAGGGCGGCGTCGCGGTCGGGGACGCGGTCGGAGCCGGCCAGGGCGTCATGGGCCACGGCGAGGGAGCGCCGGACGCTGAGGTCGTCGTATTCGAGGTGGCCCAGCCTGTCCTCGGTGGCGGCCAGTTGAGCGGCCAGCGCCTCGGGGGTGAGGGCGCGGCGGGCGGCCAGCCGGGCGGCCACCACGCGCAGGGCGAGCGGAAGCCGTCCGGTGAGGCCGACGAGCGGGTGACCGGCGTCGATCTCCGCACGCCCGCTGACCGCGCGCAGCAGCGCCGCGCTGTCCTCGCCGGTCAGCGGCCCGAGCGGGAAGTGATGGGCACCGTCGAGCGCGGTGAGCGGGGACCGGCTGGTGACGATCACCGCGCAGCCGGGGCCGCCGGGGAGCAGCGGCCGCACCTGGGCGGCGTTCGCGGCGTCGTCGAGGAGCAGCAGGGTGCGGGTCGGCGCGAGCAGGGAGCGCAGCAACGCGGCGGCCGCGTCGGGGTGTTCGGGGATGTGCCGGGGATCGGCGCCGAGGTCCCGCAGCAGCGCGGCGAGCGCCTGGCCGGGGGCGAGCGGGGGCCTGCCGGGGGTGGCACCGTGCAGGTTGACGTAGAGCTGGCCGTCGGGGAAACGATTCCGCAGCTGGTGCGCCACGTGCAGCGCGAGCGCGCTCTTGCCGACACCGGCCATGCCGCTGAGGACGGCGAGGCTGGGGGCGGCCACGGCTTCGCCCCCGTTCCTCGTGTTCCCGTCCGCACCACCCGTGCCGGTTTCGTGGTCGAGTGCGCGTGGCCCCTGCGGGGCGCGATCGACGTCGGCGGCTGCCGGCGGACGGGCGACGGCGTGGGTCAGTTCTTCGCACGTGGCGGTGCGACCGGTGAAGTGGGCCGGGGCTGGCGGGAGTTGGGCGGGGCGGGGGGTGGCGGAGTCGTCGCGCGTAGAACCCGGGTCAAGGGGCTGGTCAGGATCAGCGCCTTCGGCTTCCGGCTGACGGTCGGGTGACGCACCCGCCGGGGACACGGGGAACCGCGCGACCGGCCACGGCGCACCCGCGCCCGCCCCACCACCCGAGGCTCCCTCGGAAGGCAGCCCCTCACCCGGGCCGTCCTCCGGCGTCGGCGCTCCTCCCGCCGCGCCACTGCCCCGCAGCACTTCCACATGGGCCCGGCGTACCGCGGGACCGGGCTCGATGCCGAGTTCCTCCCTCAGGCGGTTGCGCAGGTCGCGGTGGACGGCGAGGGCCTCGGCCTGCCGCCCGCCGCGGTGGAGGGCGAGCATCAGCTGGCGGTGATAGGCCTCACGGAGCGGGTACTCCGCGACGAGCGCGGCCAGCTCCGGTACGACGCCGCCCAGCCGGGGCCCGCCGAGGGCGAGTTCCGCGTCGTAGCGCCACTCCAGGAGCAGCAGCCGGGCCTCCTCCAGGCGCTGCACGAAGGCGAGGCCGCCGAGTTCGGCGGGGAGGCCGCCGAGCGGGGTGCCCCGCCAGAGCGTGAGCGCGTCGGCGCAGGCGGGCAGCACCCGCGCCCACTCCCGCCGCCCGTGCGCCGCGCGCGCCTGGGCCACCCGGGCACCGAACACGTCGACGTCCAGTTCACCGTCGTCGACGCGGAGCAGATACCCGGGCGGTACGGCCCGCAGCCGCTCCGGGTCGTCGAGGAGGCGGCGCAGCCGGGTGACGTGGTTGTGCAGCGAGGCGCGGGCCGACACCGGGGGCGCGCCGCCCCACAGTGCCTCTCTCAGCGACTCGACGGAGACGACCCGCCCGGCCTCCAGGAGCAGCGCGGCGAGCAGCGCGCGCACCTTGGGGCTGCCGATGGGGCGTACGTCGGCCGCGTCGTAGAGAACCGGAGGTCCCAGCAGTCCGAACCGCAGCTCGTACCGCCGCATCACTCCACCCTTCGCCTCCCCGCACGGCGGAGGTGCCCGCCGGTCCTGGATCCTGGCGGAATCGCACCCCGTCGGGGATGAGTTCCCGCCACCTTCTCTGTGCCGGCCGGAGCCGGAATCCGCTGGGTTCCCGGCCTGCTCCCGGCGCCGAACGACGGCTTCGCGCCAACCGATTGGCGACCTCCGGGACAACCACTGGCCACATGTTAGCGATCCGTTGGCGAGCCCTGATGTGATCTTCGCATCGGGCCGGGTCCGACGGCGCACGCGTGGATCGCGTGACTCGGGGGAGTGTCGCCGCAGGCCAGGGTCCGGGGACGCGAGAGGGTTCCGGTCGGCGGAGGTGATCGACCGGGACCCTCGTCCCGTTTCCGGACCGGACCGGACCGGACAGGACAGGACCGGACAGGACAGGACCCGACAACGACCGGCGCCCCGGCTTTCCAGCCCCCCTGCCCCCCTGCTCCCCTGCTCCCCTGCTCTCCTGCTCCCCGGCCTCAGACGACGGGCGGGCGTCCGAGCCGCGTGAGCCGCCAGACCGTGCGCCAGCGCATCGGACGGCGTTCCCCGGCCGGCTCGCGGAACCCCTCGGCGAAGCCGGCGAACCAGGCCCGCAGGCCGCCCGTCGAACGGGTGCGCAGGAGCGTGATCAGTATCCAGACGCCGAGGTGGACCGGGATGAGCGGCAGGGGCAGCCGACGGCGGGTCAGCCAGACGCGGTTGCGGGCGGTGACCCGGAAGTAGACGGCGTGCCGGGCAGGCGAGGTCCGGGGGTGCTGGAGGAGCAGTTCGGGGGCGTAGAGGATCCGCCAGCCGGCGTCGGCGGCCCGCCAGGCGAGGTCGGTCTCCTCGTGCGCGAAGAAGAACTCGGCGGGCCAGTCGCCGGTCTCGGCGAGCATGGCCATGCTCAGCGCGTGCCCGCCGCCGAGGAACCCGGTGACGTAACCCCCGCGCAAGGGGTCGGCGTTGCCGACACGCGGCACGTGCCGACGCTGGGTCACACCGCGCTCGTCCGCGATCCGGAAGCCGACGATGCCGAGGCGGGGGTCGGCGGCGAACAGGTCCCGTACCTGCCGGAACACCTCGACGTCGACGAGCAGGCCGTCGTCGTCCAGTTCGACGACGACGTCCACGTCGCCGAACGCGCGCAGGGCGGCAAGGGCGACGTTGCGGCCGCCGGGGCAGCCGAGGTTGTCCTCGACCTCGAGGGTGGTGACCTCGCCGGGCAGGTCGAGGCGGCGGCCGAACTCGGGCAGCCGGCAGCCGTTGCCGACGATCACGATCCGGTCGGGGGCGAGGTCCTGCTTGGCGATGGACCCGAGCAGAGCGTCGACTTCGTCGGGCCGGTTCCCCATGGTCACCACGGCAACACCCAGCCTCGGCATCTGCATGCCCCTCACCCCATCCGGACGACGACGGCAGCCGCACCTGTCCCCAGGATGGCCATTGTTCACCAAGACGTCACCACGGGTAGTTCGATACTCCATAAATGGGCCTGTCCCATGGAGCCACGCGGACGGCCACGCGCACCGGACGGGGAGACTCCGGACACGCCGGTGAGCGCCTCCGAGGGGGCGAAGCGGCGCGGTAAATTGGCGAGTCATGCTCTCCGTACAGGTCCTGGGACCGATCGGTGCCGACCTCGACGGTGCACCGGTCCACCTGGGAAGCCCCCGGCAACGCGCGGTCCTCGCCCTCCTGCTGGCGAACCGCGGCCGGGTGGTCTCCGTCGACCGGCTCATCGAGCACCTGTGGCGCGGCCGGCCCCCGCAGAAGGCGGCGGCCTCCCTGCACGTCTACGTGTCGAACCTGCGCCGCGCGCTCGAACCCGGCCGGGCGCCCCGCACCCCCGCCGGCGTCCTGGTCAGCGTCGCGCCCGGGTACGCGGTGCGGCTGCCCGAGGAGTCGGTCGACGCCTGGCGGTTCGAGGCGGCGGTACGGCGGGCCCGTACGGCACCTCCGGCCGAGGCGCGGCGGCTGCTGGAGGAAGCCATCGGGTGGTGGCACGGGGCGGCGTACGGCGAGTGGGCCGACGAGGAGTGGGCGGTCGCCGAGGCGGCCCGGCTGAGTGAACTGCATCTCGCTGCCCGCGAGTTGGCGATCGGGGCGACGCTCGCGTCCGGGGCCCCGGCGGAGGCGGTGCCGGCGGCCGAGGCACTGGTGCGGGAGCATCCGCTGCGCGAGGAGGGCCGGCGGCTGCTGGCCCTCGGGCTGTGGGCCGTCGGGCGCCGCGCCGACGCGCTGGCCGAACTGCGTCGCGCGGCCGCCGTCATGGCCGACGAGCTCGGCCTGGATCCGGGCGACGCCCTGACCGAGCTGGAGCAGGCCCTGCTGACGGGGCGCACCGAGTTCCTGCGCGCGGCGGTGCCGTCGCCCGCCGGGCCGGCTGCGGCCGTACCGCCTGCACCGTCGGCGGCTTCCGGGTCGGCGCCGGGCGTCCCGTCCATGCCGCCCACGGGCCCCGCCGGAGCGCCGGTCTCTGCCGGGCCGCCCGGCCCGCTCGCGGACTCCGCGGCCACGGTGGGCGTGGACTCGTCCGCCGGGGAACTGTTCGTGGGCCGGGAGGGCGAGTTGCGGGCGCTGGCCGAGGTCGCGCGCGATGCCCGGCGGGGCGGTGGCGTGGTCCTGGTGACCGGGCAGGCCGGGGCGGGCAAGTCGGCGCTGCTGGGCCGGTACCGGCTGCGGTTGCGGGAGCAGGGCTGGACCGTGGTGGTCGGCCGTTGCCCCGAGTTCGACGGCGCCCCCTCCGCCTGGGCCTGGGTGGAGGCGCTCGGTGAACTCACCCAACGTGTGCCGCCCACCGACCCGGACGCGCTCGGCGCGCTGCTTCATGAGGCCGGCTACGGCGAAGGCGCGGCGGGCGGCCAGGAGGGCACCGGGTTCCCGGGCCCGGACGGCGGGGCGGCGTCGGCCGGGCGGTTCCGGCTCCACCGGGCGTTCGGTGCCTGGCTGCGGGAGGCCGCCGCCGAGGCACCCCTGGCGGTCGTCCTCGACGACCTGCACCGGGCGGACGGCGAGACCCTGGCCCTGCTGGAACGCGCCGCCGAGCTGGTCGGCTCACCGGTGCTGGTGATCGCCGCCTACCGCCCGGCCGACGCAGCGGACCGGCTGACCAAGACCCTCGCCGAACTCGCCCATCGCTCCCCGCACCGGCTGGCGCTCGGCGGGCTGCCGTTGCCCGACGTGGACACCCTGGTCGGCGCGGTGTGCGGGGAGCCGGTCGACGCGGCCATCGTGACGGCGCTCGCCGAGCGCACCGGGGGCAACCCCTTCTACGTCCGTGAGAGCGCCCGGCTGCTCGCCGCCGAGGGGGCCCTGGTGGCCGTCTCAGAGGTGCCGCAGGGCGTACGCGACGTGCTGCGTCGGCGGTTGCGGCAGTTGCCCGAGGGGGCGCCGGCCGTCCTCCAGCTCGCCTCGGTCGTCGGCCGCGAGACCGAGATCGGCGTTCTCGTCGAGGCCGCGGACCCGGCACGGCACGGCGAACACGACGTGCTCGACGCCGTCGAGGCGGCCGTCGTGGCCGGCCTGCTGACCGAGCCGGCGCCCGGTGTGGTCCGGTTCGCGCATGCGCTGGTCCGCGACACCCTCTACACCGATCTGGTCGGCGTACGGCGCGCACGGATGCATGCCCGCGTGGCAGAGGTCCTGCGGCGGCGCCGGCCGGACGACCTGGCGGCCCTCGCACACCATTTCGCGCGGGCGGCGAACGCGCGGACGGCGGCCCTGGCCGTCGAGTACTCGCTGGGCGCGGCCGATCTGGCCGAGCGGCGCTACGCCCACGACACCGCGGTCGAACTGCTCACCCAGGCGATCGAGTCCTTCGCGCTGATACCCGCCGCCCCTGTGGACGGCCCCACCATGGACGGCACGACCGTGGACGGCACGACCGTTGGCGGCACGACCGGCGGTACCGACGGCGACAGGACCGGCGCCGACGGCCGGGCCGGGCGGCTGGTCGCCCTGCTCGGGCGGCTGCTGCGGGCCGAGATACGGGCCGGGGCCATCGTCGCGGCGCGGCACACGCGGCAACGCGCCCTCGCGGCGGCCGAGGGCGCCGGGCAGGACGAACTCGCGGTGGCGGCGCTCGGCGCGTGGATCGGACCGGAACCGACACCGAGCGGTGCCCTCAGCGGGCCGCGGGGGCTCGTCGAACCGGCGGCGCTCGGCATGTTCGTCGACCGGCTGATCGCCCGCGCCGACCTGGACCCGGCCGTCCTCGGCATCGTGTCGCCCCCGCCCCCGCCCCCGCCCCCGCCCGTGGACGAGGGCGGCCACGGGTACGACAGGGGCAGCGGTGCCGGGGCGGGGGCCGCTACGGGGGCCGGGGCCGACGGGCGTGCGGAGCGGGCGGCGGAGGCGGCGCGGCGGCTGGCGGTCGCCCGCGCCGTCGGGGACCCGCTGCTGCTCTCCTCCGCGCTGACCGTGGCGTCCGCCGTCACGCCCGACGTGTCCCCGGACCGCCGCGAGGCGCTGGCGACCGAACTGCGGGTGCTCGGGTACGCGCACGACCTGCCCGCCAACAGCTGGGTGCGGGAGCACATCGGGGCCATGGCCGCCGGCGCCCGCAACGACGTCGCCCAGGTCCGCCGGCACACCACGGAGGGACGGACCGTCGCCCGGCGGCACCGTCTGGTGGAGGCGGAGACCATCAACGTGACGACCCTGGCCATGCTGGTCCACGTCGAGGGCCGCTTCGCCGAGTCCGAGGCCGGCTACGCGGAGGTGCGGGAGCGGCTGCGCTCCCGCGGATCACCGTACGGCGACTTCGTGCACGTCCTGGGGCTGACGACCGTACGGCTCGGGCAGGGCCGCCCGCGGGAGGCCGAACCGCTGCTGCGGGCCTTCCTCGGCGAACCGGGAACCGGCCCCGGCCGCGAGCGCGAACCCGAGCCCACCGCCGAGCTCGCCCTCGGGGTGGTCCTCGCCCGGCTGGGCGAGCAGGAACAGGCGCACGCGCTCGGCCGGCGCACCGCGACCGCCGTCCCCCTGGTACCCGACCACCTGTACGGCATCGCCCTGTCCCTCCGGGCCGAACTGGCCTTCCTGCTGGGCGACCTGACCACCGCGCTGGAACTGGTCCCGATCCTGCTGCCGCTGCGCGACCAGCTCGCCGGCGCGGCCAGCGTCTCCTTCGCCACCCGGCCGTTCGCCCATTCGCTGGGCGAGCTGTACCGGCTGCTGGGCGACGAGGCGGAAGCGCGCCGGCAGTTCGCCCGCGCGGAGGAGGTGGCGGGGCGGTGGGGCTCCCGGCACCTGGTCTCGGCGGCCCGTGCGGCCGCGGAGGACCGGGCCCGCCGGGGATGACGCGACGGCGGCCGGGTCAGGCGAGCCGCCACTTCTGGTTGGACGTCCCGGAGCAGTCCCACAGCTGGAGCCGGGTGCCGTTGGCGGTGCCCGCGTCCTTGGCGTCCACGCACTTGCCGATCACGGAGTTGACCAGGTCGTGGGAGCTGTTGAGGTTGAACTTCTGGGCCCAGCCACCGTTGCAGGTCGCCAGCTGGACGGCTGCGCCGTTGTCCTGGGAGGCGTTGGCGATGTCCAGGCACAGGCCCATGGAGCGCACGCTGCCGTCCGACTTGAAGACCCACTTCTGCCAGGCGTCGCCGTCGCATCCCCACAGCCGCAGCGGAGAGCCGTCCGCGCCGGCGTGGGCACTCACCTCGACGCACTTCGAGGAGGCGTAGCCGACGATCGCGTCGCCGGGCACGGTGGCCGAGGAGGCGGCATGGGTGGCGGCCGGCTCCGAAGACGGTTTGCTCGTCGCCTTGCCGCCGCCGTTGGTGCCGGCGGCTTGGGCCGCCTTGGTGCCGGAGGCCTTGTCCGGGTGGGCGGAGTCCACCACCGAGGCGGTGTGCGGGTCCTGGTGCCTGCCGGGTTTGGTGGTCTTGGAGCCGTGCGACGGGCGGTCGCCGCCGGACGCGGACGCGGAGCCGCTCGGCTGCGCCGTGGCGCCCTCCGTGAGCTGGGGGACCGTGCCGTCGCCGACGGCGGCGGCGGGCGGCGTGGAGTCGTCGTGGTTCGGCAGCGCCATGAACGCGGCGCTGCCGAGGCCGAGGACCAGCAGGGCGCAGACGGCGACCACGGCTCCGACGACCCGCGCGCCGCGTTCCGGCCGGGCCTCCGCGGAGCCTGCCTCGTCCCGCGCACCGGGCTGGTCCGGCCGCGCCTCGGGCGACCGGAAGAGCCGACCGGGGCCGGCGGCCAGATCGGGCTCGGTCGCGGATGCGGGCGTGGACGTCGCCGTAGGTGCGGGCGTCGACGTAGAGGTGCGGTGGGGTGCGGATGCGGGTGCGCTCTCGCCGTCCGGGGCGGACGAGGTCCCGCCGGATGCCGCCGGTTCCGCGGCCACCGTCAGGGAGGCGGCCACCCCCGGGGAAGCGGCCACCCCCGGGGAAGCGGCCACCCCGGGGGAAGCAGGCACCCCGGGGGAAGCAGGCACCCCCGGGGAAGCAGGCACCCCCGGGGAAGCAGGCACCGCCCCGGCCGCCCTCGCGGACTCTGCCCCGGACCAAAACCCGGCCCCGGACCCGGACTCTGCCCCGGACCCGGACCCGGGCTCGGCTTGGGACTCGGACCCGGCTTCGGACCCGGCGGACCCGGAGTCGGCTTCGGCCCCAGAACCGGACCCGTTCTCGGACCCGGCTTCGGACTCGGACCCGGAGTCGGAGTCGGAGTCGGCTTCGGGCCCGGAAGCGGTCTCGGTTTCCCGGAGCCACGGCAGCGGCCGTTCCCAGACGGCCGGTTGCTCCGGCGTATCCGGCTGCCCTGCGGTGTGCTCCATGTCTGCGCCTGCCCGTCTCCGCGTGTGGTGTTCCCCGGCGCGCGAATCTAGGGGCGCGGAATCGGGGCGGCCTGCCGTTCGTCGCGGAGTCTGCCCCGCAGGACCGGAATCCCTTCCCCTGCGGGCCGGTGGGGGCAGGTCGCGCAGTTCCCCGCGCCCCCTACGGGGCGCTCCTCAGCCGTTTCTCTCAAGCCGCGGGCAGTCGTGCCGCTGGCCGGCGCGGGTGGGCGGCCGCGGTCCCCCGGCAGAAGGCTGGGGGAGGCACCGCGCCGGCGCCGGTAAGCGTCCCCACCCCCCACCCCGGCCCCCCGGAGCTCTGCTCGCTACAGCGTTCCCGAGCGCAGGGCGAAGGCGACCGCGTGGGTGCGGTTGCGCAGGCCGAGGCGGTTCATCATGACGCTGACGATGCTCTTGATGGTGCGCTCGGAGTAGTTCAGCTTCTGCGCGATCTCCGTCGTCTCCAGCCCCTCGGCCAGCAGCCGCAGCACGTCGACCTCGCGGGTCTCCAGACCGGACGCGGTCAGCCCGAGCGGCCCCAGCACGTCCCGCTGGACCGCCCGCAGGTGGTCGACGAGCCGCCCCTGGACCGCAAGGGGCAGCGCGGCCCCGCCCTCGGCCACCGCACGGACCGCCTCCACGACCTTGTCGTACGTGGCGTCCTGACGCCACATCACCCCGCGCAGCCCGTGGCGCATCGCCCGGAGCAGGTGGGCTTCGCCGATGTGCGCGGTGATCAGCACGATCCCCATGCCCGGATTGGTCGAGCGGGTGGCCGCCGACTCCATCAGCAGCACCGTCTCCTCGGTGACGTCCGGCGTGATCATGAGGACCACGTCCGCGTGCCGGTGCTCCTCCTGGGGCACCACCTGCAGCCCCGGGTACCGGCGCAGGCACGCGACGGCCCCCTCTCCGGTGATCGGGTCACCGGCGAGGACTGCGATCGAGATCATCCCCAACGTTCCTGCTTTCCTTCCGCGAGTGGACGGTGGTTCCGGAGCGGCGAGGAAGGATCGTCGCCGGACCGCCTTAACGCCGACTTGGCGTGTACTTGGCGAAGCTGCCCCTCCGGCCAGGCTTCGCTGTCCGAGGGGGCGGACATCGGCTCTCCCCCCGCAGGCGTCCGCGGCCTCCTGCCTACGCTCCACGCGCGGGTCCCGGAGCAGAGCTGTAGAGCAGCAGAAGAGAAGAGAGCACGTTGAGCACCGTCGTCGCCAAGCGCTCGCCGCGTGCCGAAGGCCCTCCGATGCCGGAGGGCCAGGTGGAACTGGCCGAACCCCCGGTCCTCGGCGAACCGGCCACCGCCGACTTCGGCTCGGTGATGACGTACCTGCCGATGGGCCTGGGTGCCGGGGCCATGGTGCTGATGTACTCGGTCGGCAGCGGCGGTACGTCCATGTACATGATGACCGGGATGATGGGCATCGCCATGGTCAGCATGACGTTGACCCAGATCGGCCGGCCCGGTGCCGAGCGGCGCCGCCGGATGCGTGCCGAACGCCGGGACTACCTGCGCTACCTCGGCCAGAAGCGGGTCCAGGCCCGGCATGCGGCCGACGGGCAGCGGGCGGCGCTGCTGTGGGACAACCCCGAGGCGTCCGACCTGTGGGCGGTGGCGAGCGGGCCCCGGCTGTGGGAACGCAGGCCCGGGCACGAGGACTTCGGCCGGGTCCGGATCGGTCTCGCCACCCGCCGTGCCGCGCTGGAGTTCCTGCCCCCGCAGACCCGTCCGGTGGAGGACCTGGAGCCGCTGTGCGCGATCTCGCTGCGCCGGTTCACCAAGGCCCACCAGACCGTGCCCCTGCTGCCCGTGCCGGTCTCGCTGCGGCGCTTCACCAGCGTCGAGTTCACCGGCGAGACCGCCGAGGCGGTGGCCCTCGCCCGGGCGGTGCTCGGGCAGCTGGCGGTCTTCCACTCCCCCGACGAGCTGCGGGTGGCGGTGCTGGGCGACGAGGCCGCGCGCCGCGAGTGGGACTGGCTCAAATGGCTGCCGCACAACGCCCATCCGGTGGCGGAGGACGCGGCGGGTGCGGTACGGCTGGCCGCCGGGGACCACGACGAGTTGATGGACCTGCTCGGGCCGGACGTCCGCGACCGTCCCGACCACGACGCGGCCTCCTCGCCGAGTGTCGCCGAGCCGTTCACGGTGATCGTCGCCCAGGGCGTGCGGCTCCCGCCGAACACACGGCTGTCGGGGGCCGGGATGCGCGGGGTGGTGCTGCTGGACCTCACCGGCGCGGTGCCCGGCGGCCCCAAGGTGCTGCGGCTCACGGTGCGCGGCGGCCGGGTGGACTTCCCGAGCGGCGCCGAGAACGTCACCGGCCGGGCCGACCGGCTCGGGTCCGTCGAGGCCGAGCACCTGGCGCGGGCGCTGGCCCCGATGCGCACCGGCGGTGTCGTCGACCTGGTGGACCAGCCCCTGGAGTCCGACTTCGACCTGGCCACGATGCTCGGCATCCGGGACGTACGCGGGTTCGACGTCGCGGCCAAGTGGCGGCCCCGGCTGGCCCAGGAGGCCCGGCTCAAGGTGCCGATCGGGGTCACCGAGGACGGCGAGATCGTCGAGCTGGACCTGAAGGAGTCCGCGCAGGGCGGGATGGGCCCGCACGGGCTGCTGATCGGCGCCACCGGCTCCGGCAAGAGCGAACTGCTGCGCACGCTGGTGACCGGCCTGGCCGCCACCCATTCCTCCGAGATCCTGAACCTGGTCCTGGTGGACTTCAAGGGCGGCGCCACCTTCCTCAACATGGACCGGCTGCCGCACACCTCCGCCGTCATCACCAACCTGGCCGACGAGCTCCACCTGGTCGACCGCATGCGGGACTCCATCAACGGCGAGATGATCCGCCGCCAGGAGCTGCTGCGGGAGGCCGGCTACGCCTCGCTCTACGAGTACGAGAAGGCACGCGCCGCCGGTACGAGCACCCTCGCCCCGCTGCCCTCGCTGCTGGTCATCGTCGACGAGTTCTCCGAACTACTTGCCAGCAAGCCGGAGTTCGTGGAGCTGTTCGTCTCCATCGGCCGCCTCGGGCGCAGCCTCGGCGTGCACCTGCTGCTGGCCTCGCAGCGACTGGACGAGTCCCGGATCCACCGGGTCGAGGGCCACCTGTCGTACCGGCTCGCGCTGCGCACCTTCTCCTCGATGGAGTCGCGCAGCGTGATCGGCACCTCCAGCGCCTACGAGCTGCCGTCCGCGCCCGGCAACGGCTACCTCAAGGTCGACACCACCAACCTGGTCCGGTTCAAGGCCGCGTACGTCTCCGGGCCCGCGCCCGCGGCGCCGGGTCCCGAGGAGACGTCCGGGCCCCAGGGCGTCGTACGGGAGGTGACCGCGTTCGGGCTGGAGCGGCACGGTCCGCCCGCCGGGTCCCACGAGGCCGCGGCGGCCGCCCGGCTGGTCTCGCTCGCCGAGGAGAACCTGCGCGACCAGGACACCGGGGCCGAGGAGGAGACGGAGGGCGGCGGGGACAGCCTGCTGGAGGTGTTCGTCGGGCGGCTGGAGGACAGCGGCCCGCCCGCCCGGCAGGTCTGGCTCTCCCCGCTGTCCGAGTCGCCCGGCCTGGACCAGCTGCTGCCCGGCATCGTGCCCGACCCCGAGCGGGGCATGGGCGCCGCCGACCCGCGCGTACAGGGCGCGCTGCGCGTCCCGCTGGGCATGGTGGACCGGCCGTTCGAGCAGCTGCGCGAACTCCTGACCGCCGACCTGTCCGGCGCCGACGGCCACATGGGCCTGGTGGGCGCGCCGCAGACCGGCAAGTCGACGCTGCTGCGCACCCTGATGCTGTCGCTGGCCCTGACCCACACGCCCCGCGAGGTCCAGTTCTACTGCCTGGACTTCGGCGGCGGCGGTCTGGTCTCCACCGCCGGCCTGCCGCACGTGGGCTCCGTGGCCACCCGCCTCGAACGCGACCGGGTGCTGCGCACCGTCGAGGAGCTGACCCAGCTCCTGGAACAGCGGGAGCAGTTGTTCACCTCCAGGGGCCTGGAGTCGATGGCCGCCTACCGTGCGCTGCGCGCGGACGGCTCCGTCGACGACCCGTTCGGCGACGTCTTCCTGGTGGTCGACGGCTGGGCCACGCTCCGCCAGGACTTCGACGACCTGGAACAGCGGATCATGGAACTCGCCGCTCGCGGCCTGTCGTTCGGCCTGCACGTGGTCGCCTCCGCGGTCCGCTGGTCCGAAGTGCGGCCCCGGCTGCGGGACATGCTCGGCACCAAGCTCGAACTGCGGCTCGGCGACGCGATGGAGTCCGAGGTCGGCTCCCGGGCCGCGGCCGGTGTCCCGCACCGGCCGGGACGCGGCCTGACCGGCTCGGGACACCACTTCCTGTCCGCGCTGCCCCGACTCGACAGCTCCTCGCGCACCGACGACCTGACGGCCGCCACCAAGGCCGCCGTTGCCGAGATCGACACGTTCTGGACCGGCCCCCGGGCGCCCGGCGTGCGGCTGCTGCCGACCCGGCTCGACGCCCGCCGGCTGCCCACCCCCGCGGGCACCCGGGACCTCAGGTTCTGCCTCGGCTGGGACGAACAGCGGCTCGCCCCCGTCTGGCACGACTTCGGGACCACCCCCCACCTGCTGGTCTACGGCGACGGCGAGACCGGCAAGACCAACGCCCTGCGCCTCGCCATCCGTGCCATCACCGCCCGCTACCGCCCCGAGGAGGCCAGGATCCTGCTGGCCGACCCGGGCCGCGGCCTCCTCAAGGACGTGCCCGAGGAGTACCGGGTCGGATACGTCGTCGACGGCGACGCCCTCGGCAAGCTCGCCGACAGCGCCGCCGTGTCCGTGGCCAAACGGGCCCCCGGCGCCGACGTCACCCCGGAGCAGCTGGAGAAACGGGACTGGTGGACCGGCCCGCTGCTGTTCGTCCTCGTCGACGACTACGACCTCTTCGCCGGCGCGCCCGGCACACCCTCCCCGATGAACCCGCTGGTGCCGCTGCTCGCGCAGGGCGCCCACATCGGACTGCACCTGGTCGTCGCCCGCTCCACCTCCGGCGCCATGCGGTCCGTCATGGACCCGCTGATCCGCCGGATGTGGGAGCTCGGCAACCCGGCGCTGCTCTTCTCCTACCCCAAGGAGGAGGGCAAGTTCATCGGCGAGGCCAAGCCCCGCACGCTGCCCGCCGGCCGCGCCCAGCTCGTCACCCGGCGCACCGTCCAGCTCGTCCAGACCGGCCTGGTGTCGGCGGCGCCCGTCCCCACAGGAGCACGATGACCACCGCCCCGGCCACCACCGATCCCACCACCGGCGCGCCGTCGGCCGTCCGGGCCACCGAGGTGTGCCGGCTCACCGTGGAGGCACCGGCCGGCCGGGCCGACCTCGCCGTCCCGGTGACCACCCCGGTCTCCGCCCTGCTGCCGGTGCTGCTGCGGCACGCCGTCGGCCCCGACCTGCAGGGCACGCCCTGGGTCCTGCAACGGCTCGGCGCCGACCCACTCGACCCGGAGGCGACGCCCGAGAGCGCCGGGCTGCGGGACGGCGACGTGCTGCACCTGCGACCGGCCGACGCGGCACTGCCCGCGCTGCACTTCGACGACGTCTCCGACGGTGTCGCGCACACGGTCGGCACCGGATCCGGCCGGTGGCACCCCGGACTCACCCGGAACCTCGGTCTCGCCCTGTCCTGCCTGGCGCTGGCCGCGCTCGCCGCCACCGTGCTCGGCGCGGGCCCGGGCGCGCTCAGCTCGGCCGCGGCCGGGGCGATCGCCCTGGTGCTGGCCGCGGGCTGCGCGGCAGCGGCCCGCGCCCGGGCCGACCGCGGCAGCGTCCTGGTCGCCGGGGTGGGCGCGTTCGGCTTCGCCGCGCTGGCCGGGACGGTCCTGCGGGAGGGCCCGTCCGGCGGGTTCGTCCCGGGCACCACGGGAACGCTGCTGGCCGCCGGCTTCGTGGTCGCGCTGGCCGGCCTGCTGCTCGCGCTGGGCGCACTGCCCCTCGTCGTCCCCGGCACCGTGCTGCTCACCGCGGTCGCCGCCGCGATCGGCGCGGGACTCGCCGAGGCCACCGGGCTGCACGGCGTGCAGGCCGCCGCGGTGGTCGCGGTCGGTCTGTTCGTCCTCGGGCACCTGGCCCCCCGCCTCGCCCTGCGCACGGCCCGGCTCCGGGTCCCCCAACTCCCGCACGACGCCGAGGAGCTCCAGCTCGACATCGAGCCGGCGCCCGGCGATGCCGTGGCGGACCGGGTCGCCGTCGCCACCGCCTGCCTCGACGTGATCGGCATCTCCTCGGCGCTGGTGTGGGCGGTCGCGCTGTGGCTGCTCGCCGACCGCGAGCACGGCTGGGCCGGCTGGCTGCTCACGGTCTCGCTCAGCCTGGCCGTCCTGCTCCGCGCCCGCGGCACCAACGGCACCCTGCAACGGGTCCCCGCCGTCCTGGCCGGCGCCTACGGCCTCGGGCTCGTCCTCATCGTCCGGGTCGCGCCGACCGGTCCCGGCGGCCGGGCCGCCGTCCTCACGGTGCTGCTGGCGGCCGCCCTGCTCCTGCTGGTCGGCGCCTGGCGGCTGCCACGGGCCCGGCTCCTTCCGATGTGGGGGCACTTCGGCGACCTGCTGGAGACCGTCACGGCGATCGCGCTGCTGCCGCTGCTGCTCCAGGTGCTGCACGCGTACGGCTACTTCCGCGGCCTCGCGGGCTAGGGGCGACGGCAGCCATGCAGACGCGACGCGATCACGTGCAGGCCTACCAGTTCGCCATGGGCCGCCTCGCCTCCGCCCTGGTCAGCGGCGACCCCGGCCGGGGCGACAGCCCCACCCGGCGGTCGGCGCTCGGCTCGGTCTTCGGGGTGGGCGTGGCGGTGCTGCTGTGCGCCGGGTTCGGGGTGTACGGACTGATCTCGCCCGTGGCCAAGGACGACTGGCGCAAGGACGGGGCGATCGTCCTGGAGGAGGACACCGGCAACCGGTACGTGTACGCGAACGGCGAGCTGCGCCCCGTACGCAACTACGCCTCCGCGCTGCTGATCGCCGGCAAGCGCACCGCGCCGGAGACGGTGTCCGCGAAGTCCCTGGCCGGGGTCCCGCACGGCATCCCGGTCGGCATCCAGGGTGCCCCGGACACCGTACCGACGACGTCCGCACTGGCGACCGGGGCGTGGGCACGGTGCCTGCCGGCCGGAAACGGGCCGGCAGGCAAGGAGTCCGGCGGTGAGGAGCCGGCCGGCCGGGGGCAGGCGCTCCTCTTCGGTGGTCCCGCCGCCGCACTCGCCGGCCTGCCCGCCGACCGCCAGGTGCTGCTCGCCGGGCCCGGGAAGTCCCGGTACCTGCTGCTGCGCGGCGTCAAGTACCCGGTCCCGGGCGCCTCGACGCTGATCGCGCTCGGCCTCGACGGCCAGGCTGCCCTGCCCGCCACCGCGGACTGGCTGGCCGCCGTGCCGACGGGCGCCGCGCTCACCGCGCCCGTGCCGGCCGGTGCCGGGAAGCCCGCCGGGCAGGTCGCCGGGCAGGCCACGAAGGTCGGCCAGGTCTTCCGTACCAGCACCGACGGTTCGGTGCACTACTACGTGATGCGTGCCGACGGAGTCGCCCGCGTCAACGCCACCGAGTACGCCCTGCTCGCCGCCCGGCCCGGTGCACCGGCACCGCGCCGGGTCGGGCAGTCGGACATCGCGGCGGCCGCGGTCTCGGCGGACGACGCCCCGACCGGCCGGATGCCGGACCTGACCGGTGTCCGCGCCCTGGCCGGCGGCACCGTCTGCCTCACGGAGGCGGCGGACGGCGGGGCCCGGATCACCGTGGGCGGCGCCGGCGCCGGGGGGATCGTGCTGCCGGCCGGCGGGGGTGTGCTGGCCGTCCCGCACGGTTCCTCGGCGGGCGACCGGACCGAATACCTGATCACCGAACAGGGCCTGAAGTACCGGATCGCCGACACCGACGCCGAGCGGGCCCTCGGCTTCGGCGACGGCAAGCACCGGGTCACGCTGCCCGCGGGCGTCCTCGCCCTGGTCCCCGACGGTCCGGTGCTCAGCCGCGCCGCCGCCGCGAAGGGCTGAGCCCGGTGCCCCGGCTCCGCCTTCGCTCGACACCGGTGGGCGATGCCCTGCTGATCCACCCCAGGGACAGGTTCGACGAACGGGCGGCCGCGTTCGCCGGCGGGATCGCCGAGGACCCGCTCCACACCCTCGCCGTGGTGGACCTGCCCGGTGACGCCGTCGCCACGGAGTGGGCGGCGGTGGCCCGGCTGCTGTCGGCCGCGCGGTACGGCAGCCCGCGGCTGGTCTTCGGCCGGGGCACCCCCGCCGATGTCCGAACGGCGTGCCGCCACATCGCCGACCGGCTCGAACGCGAGGTGCTCGCCCCCGACGGCGACCTCGTGCCGACCGTCGGGGGCGGCCTGTTCGTGCCCGGCGACGACGGCGCGGCCTGGCTGCGGTTCCGGCCGGGCCACGATCCCGAGCCCGTGGCACAGCGCTTCCCCAAGCCGCACTGGGAGTTCTCCGCACCGGCCCGCACCCAGCGGGCCGGGACCCACGCCGTCGCCCAGCCGCTGCCCGCCGGCGTGTGGTTGCGCCACGCCGGTCCGGATCCCCTGGCCGCGCACCACCGGCGTGCGGTCGAGGCCGCGCCCACCGACCCGCACCACTACCTGGTCGTCCTCGGCAGCCCCGGGACCCCGCCGCTCTCCGCCGCCGATGTGGCACGCTTCTGGGACACCACCGTGCTCCCCGGCGCCCGCCCGGCGGTGCGCTTCGTCCTGTACGGCACTCTCGACGTCCCCGGCGGCCACACCGCCCCCGGACAGGCCCTCGCCGACGCCCTGGGCCACCCGGCCGTCCTGTACGACGGCCTCCCCGGCGACCGCGCCGCCCCCGCCGGGACGACCTACCTCCCCATCGGTTTCGCGCCACCGGCACCGGACCCCGGCGGCGCCGTCCTTCCACCCCGTCCGGCCGCGCCGCCCGTCCGCACGGAGTCCGGCACCGCCGGCGCGCCGGGGGCCCACTGCGCACCGGACACCGCGTCGTCCCCGGAACTGCCCGCCGAGCACGACGCCGAGGGTGCGACCGACCTCTCCGAGGCGCCGACCGTACGCAACACCGCCGGTACCGATACCGGCACCGACGCCGTCGGCGAGGGCGGTGACGAGGGCGGCAGCGGGGGTCCGGCCGCGGGGTCCGGCGCCGGGCCGGGCAGCGGCGCGGCCGACCTCGACGAGGCGCCGACCGTACGCAGCAGATCGCGCGCGACACCGAAGGGGACCCCGGCAGGCACACCCGGAATCGAGGCGCCGTCGGCGTCCGCCGCGACGTCGACGCGGACGTCGCGGCCGGCCCCTGAGCCCCGCCCCGTGCCGTCCGCCGACCCCACGCCCGCCCCGGCCACCGCCGCACCCGCCCTCGCGCAGCGGCCCGTACCCCCCGCCTCGCCACGGTTCCGGTTGGAGTCGGCCGCGCCCGAGCCGGAGATCGGCGAGATCGGCGAGATCCACGACGTTCACGGCATCGGCGGCATCGGCGGCATCGGCGAGGACGGCGCTGCTCCGCCGGCGGCGGTCCCGGCCCCCGGTCCCGTGCCGGCCCAGGGCTCCGGCAAATCCGGCCGCGCCGACGTGCCGTCGGTCTCCGGGCGAGCGGGTGCCGTGCGGGTGCAGCCCGTGCCGCGGGCCGCTGCCTGTGCGCTGCCGCCCGAGCGGGGTGTCGCACAGGAACGGGACTGGATGCGCCGGACCTTCAGCGAGCAGTACAACGCCCTGGCCGGTTCGGTCTCGCGCGTGATGTCGGAGTCGCCCGGACTGCGCGGCCGGTCCAGGACCGAGGCGGCGGACGCGCTGACCGACCTGGTCGCGGTACGCCTGTACCTGTCCGGCGACGCTCGCCGGGCCGACGCCGCCGTGCGTGCGGCCGTACCCGGACCGCACGTGCCGCTGGCGCGCTGTGTGACGGCCGGGCTGCGGCGGCTGCCCTCCTACCGGGGCCCGGCCCTGCTGCGCACCCGACTCGGGGCGGCGGAGCGTGCCTGGTACCGCGAGGGCGCGCTGGTCACCGAGTGGGCGTTCTGCCATGCCCGCACGTCACTGCACCCCGGCCCGCGCGGCAGTGACGCCACCGACGTCCTGATCTGGTCGATGACGGCACGGCGGACCAGTTCGCTGGACCCGGACGTCCCCGACCGGGTGGTGTTCCTGCCGGGCACCGTCTTCAAGGTGCTGCGCGCCGACGGCCCCGCGGTGCTGATGCGGGAACTGTCACCCTCGGAAGCCTCGGAAGCCGCGCAAGCCGCGGAGGACACCCGGGAAGGCCGGGACAGCCGGGACGGCCGGGGCGACGTGACGGCGAAGCTCGACGAGATCGCCGTCAAGGGCCTGGAGAAGATCCTGGACGCGCTGGAGCGGACCGGCACCGACGCCGCGGCCGGGAGCGCCGATCCGCCCGGACTGATCGTGACCCACCGTGCGGTCCGCACAGAAGGAGCCGAGCCGTGAGCAGGCAGGTGTTGCTGGTCTCCCCGGACCGCCCGGGCGCCCACCGCACGATCGGCCGGGCGCTGGCCGAGGCGGCGGACGGAGCGCTGATCACGGTCGCCCCCGGCCGCTACGAGGAGTCGCTGGACGTCGTGCGGCCGGTGACCCTGGCCGCCGAGGGCGGCGCCGGGACCGTACGGGTGCACGCGTCCGCCGGCAGCACGGTCGTGGTGCGGGCCGAGGCGGTGCAGCTGTCCGGGCTGGTCCTGTCGGGCGCCGACCGGGAGGCCCCGGTCCTCGACCTGCGGCGCGGGCAGTCGGCGCTGGACGGGTGCCGGATCGAGGGTGCGGCGTGGACGGCCGTACTGGCCTGGGACGAGGGCACGCTGGCCGCCCGCGGCTGCCGGGTCGCCAACCCGCACGGGGCCGGCGTGGTGGTCACCTCGCCCGGCGGCAACGTGCTGTCCGACACCGAGATCACCGAGGCCGGCTCCTCGGCGGTGGTGGTCGCCGAGCACGGCCGCCTCGACATCCGGGACTGCCGGCTGGACCGCCCCCGAGGCAACGGCGTCTGTGTCAACGGCAACGCCTCCGCGACCGTCGAGGACACCCTCGTCACCGGGAGCGGCAAACCCGCCGTCGCCGTCGAGCAGGAGGCGCGCGCCGCACTGCTCCGGGTCACCGTGACCGGGAGCACCGCGCTGGACGCGTACCTGACCGGCCGGGGGGAGACCACCCTCACCGACTGCGCGTTCTCCGGCTCGGGCGGGCAGTCCGTGCACATCGCCGACGGCGCCGCGCCGCACCTGCGCGGCTGCACGGTCTCCGGCGCGGCCCGCAGCGGCGTCCAGGTGGCCGGGGGCGCCCGGCCACGTCTGGAGGACTGCGAGATCACCGGTACCCCGGTCGGGCTGCACGTCACCGGTGCGACAACCACCGTCCGGGCGACGGGGCTGGTCGTCCGGGATGCCACGACGGCCGCCGTGCAGGCCGTCGACTCGGGTACGGCCGAACTGGAGCGGCTCACCGTCACCGCCACGGGCACGGGCACGGGTACGGGTCCGGGTACGGGCGCGGGTACGGGTCCGGGTACGGGCGCGGGTACGGGCAACGCAGGAGCCGGGGTCCGGGCGCAGGGCGGTGCCAGGGTGACCCTGCGGGACGCCGAGATCGCGATGAGCGGCGGCGGCCGGGGAGCCACGGGGTTGGGCCTGGCCGGGTCGGCGAGCGTGTTCGTGGCCGGATCCGCGCTCCGCGGGTGTGGTGCGGTCGTCGGCGCGGACGCCGAACTCACCTCGCACGACACCGAGTTCGCCGATGCGCCGGGCGACGCGGTGCGGGTCCTCGCGGGCGGCTCGTTCACCGCTGTCGGGTGCCGGATGACCGGCGCGCGGGGCCAGGGCGTCAACGCCGACGCCGACGCCCGAACCGACCTCAGCAACTGCGCGGTCCAGGACAACGCCGGCGACCGGCCCGCCGACCGGTCGGCCGACGGCTTCGGCGGCGACGGCCCTGGCGGCGGCCAGGACGGCAGTCGGAACGGCGGTCGGGACGGCAGTTGGAACGACGGCCCGACCGAGGGTCAGGACGGCGGTCGGGACGACGGTCAGGACGGTTCCGGGACCCTCCGCCCATCGGCCGCCGGCCCGGACGTCTCCCGTTCCCTCACCGGACCGCTCGCCGAACTGGACGCGCTGGTGGGCCTGGACAGCGTCAAGTTGGAGGTCACCGGGCTGATCAACCTCAACAAGATGACCAAGCGGCGTACCGAGATGGGCCTGCCCATGCCGCCGATGAGCCGCCACCTCGTCTTCGCGGGGCCGCCGGGCACCGGCAAGACGACCGTGGCCCGGCTGTACGGCGCGGTCCTCGCCGAACTCGGCATCCTCGGCCAGGGGCACATCGTCGAGGTGGCCCGCGCCGACCTGGTCGCCCAGATCATCGGCGGGACCGCCATCAAGACCACGGAGGTCTTCAACCGGGCACTGGGCGGGGTGCTCTTCATCGACGAGGCGTACACCCTGACCAACCAGTCGAGGGGTACCGGGCCGGACTTCGGCCAGGAGGCCGTCGAGACGCTGATGAAGCTGATGGAGGACCATCGCGACGAGATCGTCGTCATCGCGGCCGGCTACTCGGAACACATGGACCGGTTCCTCGCCTCCAACCCCGGTATGGCCTCCCGGTTCGCCCGGACGATCGAGTTCCCCAACTACGCCCCGGAGGAACTGGTCACCATCGTCCGCGGCCTGTGCGCCAAGCACTACTACGAGCTCTCCGACGACGCCCTGCACGCACTGTCCCGCTATTTCGAGGACGTCCCCAAGGGCCCGACCTTCGGCAACGGCCGGGTCGCCCGCCAGGTGTTCGAGTCGATGATCGGCGCCCAGGCGTCCCGGCTGGCCACCCGCCCGCCCGGCCATGACAGCGAACTGAGCCTGCTGACCGCCGCGGACATCGCCCCGGCCCCCCGTGCCCTGTCCCCCACCCCCATCACCGCACCCGCGCCTCCCACGCCTCCCGCAGCCACACCGGCTGCGACCCCGGCGACCGCACCCGCGACCGCCCCCGCGACCGCCGACGGCGGTTCCGTCTCACAGGGGCCACCCGCGCCCGACGACGAAACCGTCACAAGTGGCTCGGGTGGTGCGGGTGGTGCGGGTGGTGCGGGTGGTGCGGGTGGAAAGACACCCGCCGAAGGCGAAGCCGAGGCCACCCGCCACCTCACCGCCCTCACCTCCCTCGCCCCCGTCACCGACGCACTGGCCGCCCGCCTGGACACGCTCGCCAGGCTGGGGCAGGGCCCCGCAGGCCTCGCGGACGTGGTGCTGGAGGGCGCCCCGGGCAGCGGGCGCCGAGCGGTGGCCGCCGCCTACGGCAGAGCGCTCGGCGAGCTCGGAGTCGTACCGTCCGGGGCGTTCACGCACGTGGCGCTGTCGGCCGTGCCGGTCCGCTGGGCCACCCAGCCGCGCACCTTCCTCGCCGACGCGTTCCGGCGCGCGGCCGGCGGCCTGCTGGCGGTGACGGCGGACCCCGCCTTCGAGTCCCGCCCGGAGACCGAACGGCACGCGGTCCTGGACGCGTTGACCGCGGAGACGGCGGCCCGCGACACCGCCGCCGGGCCGTACGGCCCGGTGCTCGTCCTCTGCGGCGCCGCCCCGCGCCTCATGGACCTGCTGCGCACCCGCACCGATCTGGCCGGGACGTTCGCCGAGTACCTGCGGCTGCCCGCCTGGACCGGCGCGGGCCTCGCGGAGCTGACCCGGCGGCGGCTCACGGTCCTCGGCCTCGACGTACCCGACGACGTCCTCGCCGCGCTCGCCACGCAGAACCCGGCGCACGGCGCGTACGGCGCGCACCGGCTGGCGGAACGGATCGCCGCCCGTGCGGGCGCCCCCGCGCTGGCCCTCGCCGACCTGGCGGACGAACTCCCTGCGGTCAAGGCGCCGGTGGCCGGCTGACGGGCCGCAGGGACAGAAAATCACGGCCGGTGGGGCAGCGAGTCCGGCATCCGCCCCCTGGCCCGCACCGCCCCGGACCACCATCACGAACGACGACCCCCACGTCCCCGGCACGAGAGGAACGGCCATGGCCGCGAACACGAACACATCGGTCGACACTTCGGGCATGCGGACCGCCCAGGGCAGCTTCCAGACCGCCCTGGACGAGGTCAACAACACGTACACCCAGATGCAGAGCCAGATCGAGGCGCTGCGCGCCAGCTGGACCGGTGACGCCTCCACCACCTTCCAGAGCGCGATGGACACCTGGCTCACCGACTTCGGCACGGTGAAGCAGCAGTTGGAGCTGATGCTGCAGAAGCTGCAGGCCAACACCGGCAGTTACGACACCACGCACCAGCACACCACGGACGCGGCGACCCAGCTGCACAAGAGCATGTCCACCCCGCTGCCCGGCTTCTAACCTCCACCCCCACCCCACACACGAGGAGCGACCATGCCTACGTACACCGTCAACATGAACCAGGTCGAGTACGTGGTCGGCGAGATGACCGCGATCAGCGGAAAGATCCAGTCCGCGCTCGGCGAGCTGGACGACAGCGCCAAGGTGCACCTGAGCGAGTGGACCAGCGACGCCCGCGCCACCTACGACGTCGCCAAGGCCAAGTGGGACGCCGCCGCGGCCGACATGGTGACCCAGGCCCAGAACGCCACCAACGCCCTGGGCCAGATCAACGAGTCCTACTACGCGGGCGAGCGGCACGGCGTGAGTCTGTGGGAGCAGTGACATGACGGACGGAATCAGCGCCGAGAGCAACAGCAGCTCCAACAACGGCAACAGCAACACCGGTGCCACCGGCGACCACCACTACCACGGCGGCACGGACGTCCTGCACGTCCCGGGGATCCTCACCGACCTGCACCCCTTCGTGCCGCCGCCGGTGCCCGGCGGCGACGGACACAACGGTACCTCGGTCAGCACACCGTCGCTGGACCTGTTCGCCTCCAACATCGACCTGCTGATCCAGCCGGTGCGCGACGTCGCCACCAAACTGGGCGATGTCTCTGTCGCGCCGGGCGCGTTCTACCACGCCAACGTGATGCGCACGACGGTCAACGGCCCGAACGCCGACGCCGGTCTCAAGAAGAGCTACGGCGACGCCCTGTCGGCCCTGGTCCGGGGCCTGACGGACCTGCGGGACGGCGTACGGGGGCTGAGCCACAAGTACGCCACGATCGAGGACGCCAACGGCATGCGGGCCCAGGACCTCGCGGACGCCTTCACGACGACCACCGCCGACTTCAACACGATGATGACGTCCAACGGCGGCAGCGGCATGACCTCCACCACGGGTACCGGCAACACGGGTAACGGCAACACCGGTAACGGCAACACCGGTTCCGGGAACTCGAACACCACCAGCTAGGCGGGCTCCGCGGGAGGGCGAAAGTGCCGGACTACAACAGCGGCGGCTTCCACCAGGGTGACGACGGAACGATCTTCGGGAATCCCGACGGCACGTCCAACGGAAGCGTCACGGACTACGACAACTGGGACTGGAAGCAGATCAAGGCCGCCGTCTACGGCATGTCGTCCGGGGTGTCGACCGACGCCAACCTGGCCCACGCGCGCTCGATCGCGAACCCGCAGTCGCTGCTGGACGCGGCCAACGCCTTCTTCCACGTCCAGCGGACCCTGGAGGGCGTCACCAAGAGCCTGGTCGACCAGGCCAAGGCGCTGGCCGGCGACGACGGCCCGTGGGGCGGCACCGCCGCCGACTCCTTCCTCGACATGATGACCAACTTCTCCCGGCAGGTGAAGGCCAACGCCGACGTCCTGTCCGGGGGTTCGACCGGCGACCACTCCATCCCGCACCAGCTCGCCAACAACGCGATCTCCTTCCAGAGCGCGCAGAACCTGCTGGCGGAGATCGACTCGTTCTACGCCGACGAGGCCCAGCGGATGGGCGTCACGCCGATGTCCGACGGGCTGATCCCGATCAGCCAGAAGCCCGAGCTCGTCGCGATGATGACCGACGACATGCGCGCCGTCCTCAAGAGCCTGGCGCACTCCTACCAGGTCACCACCGACGCCATCGTGAACCCGATCCCGGTGACCTCACCGACCGACAACCCGAACGACTCGGGCAACGACGACGGCCTGCCGGACCCCAACGACGGCCTGGGCAACGACCCCGACCTCGGCGGTGGCTCGGACAGCGGCATCGGCGACCTGGGCGACACCGGAAACCTGTCGGACCTCTCCGGCTACCCGAACACCGACGTGGGCAGCGGGCTCGGCGACGGCATCGGCGGCGACAGCGACCTCGCCGGTCTGGACGGCTCCGGCGATCCCACCTCCTTCCCCGGCGACCTGGGTCTGGCCGACGGATCGGACAGCGGGCTCGGCAGCGGCGACGGCATCGGCGATCTCGGTGACCTGGGCGATCTCGGCAGCCTCGACCCGTCCGCCATCGACAGTGCGCTCAACCCGTTCTCCTTCCCCGCCCTGGGCAGCCTGGCCGGTCCGGGCACCAGCGGTCTCGGGGCCGACGGCGAGAGCTCGCTGGGCGGCCTGTCCACGGCCGACCCGGCCGCCTTCGGCGACACCGGTCTGGACGACGGTCTGGGCGACGGCCTCACCGGCGGACTGGACGACGGCCTCGCCGACGGCCTGTCCGCCGACGCCCTGTCCCCGTCCCGGCCGGCCACGTCCTCCGGGATGCCGTACATGCCGGGGATGGGCGGCAGCGGGGCGAACGGCGCCGGTCTCACCTCGGAGCCCACGGACGCCTCGGGGCTGCTCGACTCCAGCGCGGACCCGTGGGAGGGCGAGGAGGCCCCCGGCGACGAGGTCGGCTCGGAGCTGGGCACGGCGGCCGGCGGCGAGGGCCTCGGCACAGCGGGCATGCCCTACCTGCCCGGCATGGGCGGCACGGGCGCCGCCTCTGGTGCGGGACGGGACGGTGCCGGTGAGCGCACCGACGCCTCCGGGCTGCTCGACGGGAGTTCCGAGCCCTGGGAGGGCGCGGACGAGGAGACCGGCGACGACGAGGCCGGTTCCCTCACCGGAGCCCTGCCCGGAGTGCCTTACCTGCCCGGCTTCGGCGCCACCACGGGCACCACGGGCCGCGCGGACGGCCGGACGGGCGAACGCGTCGCCGAACCGGCCGCCGCCGATGAGCACACCGAAGGACACACCGAAGAACACACCGAAGAACACCCGACCGCCCCGACCGCCGTGTCGAGCGATCACGGCATCGCCCCCGACACCGCCCCTCACACCGCCTCCGCGTCCCTCACCGCTCCGACAGCCGTCGGCTCCGACGGTCTGCCGCTGTCCGCGGACGGCCACGGCGACGACTCCGCGGTGGCGGCGCGGCCCCTGGCCGACGACGGCGAGGAGGACTTCTCGGCGTGGGAGGCCGGGGCCGGCGCGGGCGCGTTCGTCCCGCTGCTGTGGGCGGTGAACGGCGACCGTGAGCGGGAGGCTGATCCCGAGCAGGCCGCGTCCGCCGAGCCACGCACCACCTGGCAGCCGGATCGCACCGCCACCGGGTCACCGGCCGGTACCGGTACCCCCGCCCTCCGCGAGGCGATGTGCGGCGACGGCGGCCCCGAACCGGAGGAGCCCGAGGAGCCCGAGGAGCTGGACGAGGCCGCGGAGGAGCCGGACGAGGAACCGGCCGCCCGTGGCATCGCGGACCTGCTGGTCCAGCACCAGAGCACCTGGGGCGCCGTCCCCGGCGACTCCACCGCCACCCTCTGACCCGGCCCGACAGGAGACGAGTTCCCGTGCCCAGCCCGTACGACCAGCAGATCGAGGACCTGCTGGAGCAGTACCGCCGCCAGCGCGACGAGGCCGCCCGGACCCGGCGCCGGATCAACGAGACGACGGCGACCGTGACCGCCCCGCGCCAGACGGTGAAGGTCACCGTCGGCGCTCAGGGGGAGGTCACCGCCATCGAGTTCCCCACCGGCGCCTACCGGCGGATGGCGCCCAAGGAGCTGGCCGACGTGCTCCTCACCGCCCTGCGGCAGGCCAGGGCCGAGGCGCTGGAAGGCGTCGCGGGCGTGCTCGCGGAGCAGTTGCCGCCCGGGGTGACCGTGCCCGACCTGCTCCAGGGCCGGGTCGACCCGGCCGCCGTACTGCCCGAGGACCCGGCGATGCCGGACCCCGTACGCGACTACGTCGACCACGGCTTCCAGGGAGAGACCCATGAGTGACGGCAGCACCTTCTCCGTCGACACCGCCCGGCTCGACGGCGCCGCACCGCAGATGCTGGAGCTGGCCGGGCGGATCCGGTCCATCGCCACCAAGCTGGACGGCCGGCTGGAGGCGCTCGGCGCGTGCTGGGGCGACGACGAGAGCGGACGGCAGTTCCTGGAGCAGTACGCGGAGCCCAGGCGACAGCTCGGCGAGGGCATCACGGGCGTCGGCAACGTGCTGGACAGCACGGTCGACGGCATCCGCACCATGGCCAAGGGGTACGCCCGGACCGAGGAGGCGAACGTGGAGGCGCTGCGCGCCATCACCCCGTCCACGGACTCCGGCACGACGGGCGGGCACGACTCCTCCCCGCACCGCACCCGGCGGTGAACTCCCCGGTATGAGTGTCGAGATGCCCCCCGAGCTGGCCTGGGTCGCCCGGCTTGCGGTCGGTCAGGCCTGGCCCAAGGGCGACGAGGACAACCTGCACGCCCTCGGCCAGGCGTGGAACGACGCCGCGCAGGAGCTCAAGGGCATCAGCGGGCAGATCGGCGCGTCCGGCAACGGGGTGCTGGAGAGCGTGGGCGGGCAGGTCGCCGACGAGTTCCGGGCCTTCGTGACCCAGCTGGAGGCCAGTCTCCCGGAGATGGCCGAGTCCGCGAACCAGCTGGGCAAACTCGGCAAGCACACCGCCGTCCAGGTCGAGTACTCCAAGTACATGATCCTCGGGCAGCTCATCCTGCTGGCCGCCCAGATCGCGGAGTGGATCTTCTTCGCGCCCGAGGTCATCCCGGTGGCGATCACCGCGGCCCGGCTGGCCGTGAAGATGATCCTGCGCCGGCTGCTCATCTCGGTCGCGACCGGTGTCGCCATGAACGTCGGCCTCGACGTCGCCGTCCAGACCATCCAGTTCCTCAAGGGTGACCGCACCGAGTGGTCCACCGACAACACCGTCTCCGCCGTGGTGTCGGGTGCCGTCGGCGGGGCCGTGGGCGGCCTCTTCTTCGGCGTCGGCAGCGTCCTCGCGCCGAAGTTCGCGCACTCGCTGCTCGGCAAGGGCGTCCTCGGCGCGGCCACCGGCATCGGCACCTCCGGGATCATGTACGGCATCTACCACAGCGGGCAGGACGAGTTCGGCACGTCCATCAGCGCGGGCGCGCTGGGCGCGCTGGGCGGCGGCGGCAGGCGTCGGTTCGGCGGCAAGGGCGACACGGTCGAGGTGGACCCCGTCCACGTGAACGTGCCGAACGCGCTCAAGCTCAGCCTGTCCGGCCTGTCGGACCTGCCCGGCCTGCTCTCGGCGGTGAAGACGGAACAGCTGTCCGGCACCGGGACGTTCAAGGACGCGTCGCGGGGCACGGGCACGTCCGGGAAGAACGGAACGGAGACCGGGGCCGGCACCGAGGCCGGCACCGGGACCAGCACCGGGACCAGCACCGGGACCCGGAACGCCACCAGGCAACAGAGCACCAGCACCAGCACCAGCACCACCCATGACTCGTCCGCGTCGTCACCCGTGTCCGTGGCCGCCCACCACGAACACGGACAAGGGCTGCCGGGATTCACCACCACCGTCACCACCACGTCTCACACCGCGCCCCACATCACGTCTCACCCCGCGGTGAACACGACGACGTCCGCCGTCGGCACCTCGTCCGCCACCCGCACCGGGGCACCCGCCACCACGCCCACCCGCCTCACGACGGGCGCCGGCAGCACCCCGAGCACCGGAACCACGGCCGCGAACGGGAGCCGTCCCACCACCTCCACGGGTCCCGGTACGGCCACCGGCACCGCCCGCCCGTCCACGGTGAGCACGGGCCCGGCGACCACCGGCGCCGACCGTGGCACCGGCGTTACCGGCGCCACCGGCCCGGCGCCGTCCGTCCGTGCGGAGTCCGGCACACCGTCGAACGCCGGAACGCACCCGCCGGCCGGACCGGAGAGCGCCGGGCCCACGGAGAACACCGCCACCGTGAGCGCCACGCGGCCCGAGGCCGAGGCCGGTGCCACCGCGCACGAGACCGCCGCCGCGTCGCCGCCGGAAACCACGGCGGTCGCCGGCCGCCCTCGCGGAGAGGCCGCGGCACCGGTTCCGGACCCCACTCCGCCCCCCGGCGGACGGCCCGCCGGGTCCGCCCCGCCCCCTCGTATGCGGCTCGACCGCACGCCCCGCATCGTCGTCCGGTCCGCCTTCGAGGCCCGGCGGTTCGTGTACCGGGGCGAGCCGGTCACCGACCTGACGGTCAGGGTCGCCTTCCGGAACGGCGGCGGGGGGCACGACACGGACGCCGTCTGGGCCAAGGTGACAGCCGGGGTCGAGGAGTACTTCAACGCGCCGGGCTACCACCTGCCCGGCCCGGACCACCGCCCCGGCACCGGTGACCGGCTGCACGTCACCGTGGTGCGCGCGGAGCCGGGTGAGGAGGCGCACCTGACGGTCGACCTCGTCGGCGGTGACGGGGTCATGGACCAGCGGAGGTGGCGGACGGACGCGCAGCCCGTCGAATACGCCCACGAGCTGGGCCACCAGACGCTCAACCTGCGTGACGAGTACCGGGACCGGGCCGTTCCGCACCGCCCCGACGTCAAGGGCGGTCTGATGGGCGACTTCCACACCGACTCGCCCGAGGGGCTGCGCCGGGGTGGTCTGGGCGACCGTCATCTGCAGGTGGGCGCCGCCGTCGTCGGTGACCTCCACCTCGAGGACCTGGGGCTCGCGCACGACGCCGAGTGGGAGCACGCGCGCCTCGCCGCGACGCCCCACAAGCGCGGCCACGCCTGGGTCGACCCGGTCTCCGAGCCGTCGCGCTACGAGAGCCTCGACAGTTCGCGGCCGGGCATGCCGGAGGCCACGGACCCGCGCACCACGCGCCAGCCGGATCTCAGCGCGTTGCTCAACAGCGGACTGGTGAGGCGGCGACAGCCGGACTCGGACTCCGACTCCGAGCACGAGGCGAAGTCGGAATCGGACTCGGTCTCGGACTCGGAGTGGGGCGAGACGCACGGTGACACGGCGGCCGGGCACGGCGCCGCGGCACCGGCGCCGTACCGCTGGACGGCACCGGCCCACACCCACGACACGGCACCGCACGGCATCGGAACGGGCACCGCGGAACAGGCCCATGACCGTCACGGGACGCCGGAACCCGAGGATCCGGCAGAGCACACCGATGCCGCCGGACACCAGGCGGTCGCGGAACAGGCACCCGTTCCCGCCCCGGACGTTCCCCTGCTGGAGTCGTTGCCGCCCGGGCCGTTCGAGGCACCCACACTGTGGGGAGACGATCCCTTCGTCTACTTCGGTCTGACCGTCCAGGAGCACGGGTCCGAGCAGACGATCAATACGGCCCCGACGGCGTACTCCCACGAAGGCACGGCCGCGGATCTCCCGATGGATCTCGGGCAGGGCCATTGGCCGCAGTGGGAGTACCGGAATGCCGCGTACAAGGCGGTGGCGCGTGCGGCCGAGCACCGGCTCGGCCTGATCACCGGCCGGGCGGAGGAGATCGTCCGCACGAAGGAACCGAGCGATCCGGAACGAGGGCGTGCCGAACGGCTGCTGAAGGCGGAGGAGTCACTGAAGCGGGGCGGCTGGCTGCCCGAGTACCGCAGTGAGTTCCTGCGCGTACAGATGCTGATGACGAAGGACGGCTTCCTGGACAGTCTGCCGCGCGAGCTGGTCGTGAACGAGCGCTGGGGCGACCGGTCCGCGGCCGACGCCGACGAGGTGACGTCGTACGCCCTGGTCTCGCCGACCAACCGGTCGGGGTCGATCGGGGGTTCGCTGCACGGGCCCGGCGGTGTGTCCGAGCAGTTCCACGCCTGGCTGAACAGGAACGGAGGCGACAGCGACTGGCTGGCGGACTGGGCTGACGGCCAGTCGGCCGGTTCCAACACCTCCCCGGCGCTGCGCTTCAAGGTGATGCTGAACCATTTCCGTCCGGCGAGGCACCCCGGCGGCTTCTACATGTCCCGCCTCGACGGCCCGGGGGTCAAGGACGGCGATGCCCCGTACCCGGGCCACCCGAACGCCATGCCGGTGGTGGACTTCGCCCCGACGTACGTGCGGAGCATGGTGGCCCAGCACGTCTTCACCCACGAGATCCTGACCCGGGTGAAGATGCCGAACGTGGACCCGGAGCGGGGCGTCGTCCAACTCGTGCGCCTGGACAAGCGGTCCGTGGTGGACGACGCCAACGGTGGACGCACCCCCGCCGTCGGCGCCCGGATCAACCTGCGCCGCGGGCCCGCGGATTCGTACAGCCTGATGAAGCCGTACAAGGACCAGAACAAGACCGACCACGGGCTGGGGGCGTTCTGGGTCACCTCGCAGGAGATCCCGCTGCACCAGGTCTTCGGAACGTACCTGCAGAGCAGAGCGCCGGTCCAGGGGAAGCCCGAACAGACCCTCTTCCTTTACGAGCACGAGAACGAGTTCCTCGCGATGTCCGACGACGTGGAGGCCGTGTTCCACCGGACGGACACGCCCCCCGTGCTGCGGGTGGCCCGCGAGGCGGACGCTCCGCGCTCCGACGAGGCCGCGCCCCGCGCCCCCGTGGCCGGTGGCAGCGGCCGGGAGACGCCGTCCGCGGACACCGACCAGCAGGCACCCGCCGGTACGGGCCACCCGTCCGTCCCCGACATCCGGATCACGGACACGACGGCGCAGCCGCCCGAGTCCGTGCCCGAGTCCTCGCGGTCGGTGGCCCCGGCCGTGGCGCGGTCGCACTACGGCATGCCGGAGAAGAACTTCGACAGGTTCAGGAGTCTGGCGCGGGCGCACAACCTCGTGATCGACGTCCGGCCGACCAACACAGCTGCCCCGGAATGGCTCGATCAGGGGAAGCTGCCGAAACCCAAGGACATCAAGGCGAAGTCCGTCAACGACCTGGACGTGCTGCTGGGCGCCAGGGAGGAACACCGCGGCCTGATCGGGTACTTCGAGCCGGTCAGGCCCGAACGCGGAAACCTCGACGACGCCACCTGGCAGCAGCTCGAAAAGCGGTTCGCGCAGCGTGCCGAGGAGTTCGAGACCCTGGCACCGGTGATGGCCGACCTCCGGCGGCAGGGCCTGTTCAAGGTCGAGAACGGCCTGGTGTACGGCCGCTACGGCGAGGACGGCTGGCGGGAGATCACCGGCGACCACGACGTCTTCGACATCAGCACACCGGGCGGTTCCCGGCTGCGCGGCGAGCCCTACCAACAGGTCGTCAACACCATGATGGACGGCGACATGGGCGTCATGCACGGCGCGCACATGGACTGGGAGCCTGCCACGCCCTTCAGCAAGGGCATCTTCAGCAAGATCGTGGAGTCCCACCAGGAGGGCGGCGAGCCCCTCCTCCGCTTCCGACCCGGTCTCAACGACGCCGAACTCGTGTACGCCCCGGCCGAGTTCCTCATCAGGGGCCGGGCCCCGGAGCCACGCCCGGCACCGGCGGAGCCCACCACCACGCAGGCCGAACCGCCCCTCGCGGACACCGACTCGCCTGCCCCGGCCGCCGACTTGCCTGCCCCGGCCGTCGATTCACCGACCCTGCGCGCCGACTCACCCGCCCCCCGCGCCGATTCACCCGCCCCGCACGCCGAGGACCCGGTGCTCCCCTCGCAGGATCCCGAGGCCGCGGTCGTCGCGCGGCCCGGGGAGCCCGAGACGGCACCCCGCACAGTACCCAAGGCGGCTGTCAGCGAAGGCGGGGACGCCGTCAAGGCCGCAGAGCCCGAACCCGAAACCGAACCCGAACCCGTGACGGCGGAGCCCGAGGGCGACCCCGCGCCGCCTCCCGAGCCCCCCGGTCCCTCCGCCGAGCTGGGCGACCGGCACCTGCGGTCGCTGGCCGGCATCCGGATCACCCACGCCCCCGGCCCCGAGGACCTGCGCGCCCAGGTCCTGGCGACCCTGCCCGAGGCGCACCGCACCGACCGTCAGATCGTCCAGAAGCTGGACGCGGAGTTCGACCCGGCCAACTTCCGCACCCGGCACGAGCAGATGGTCAACGGCGGCTGGCGCTTCCAGATCCGGGTGGCCGGCGCCCCGCACGACGTGGTGCTCACGGCCCGTCCCGACCGCTGGCGCCTGCGCGCCGAACAGGCCACGGCCGAGGAGCGCACGGGCAAGAGCTTCGAACGGTCCGCCGAGGCCAGGCGCGCGGCCGAGCCGAAGAAGACCTCGCTCACCACCTCGGAGGCGGGCCTGGACCTGGCCCCGACGGTGATCCGCCCGGACGGTTCCGGCGCGGACCGGATGGCCCTGATCACCCCTTCGGTCAAGGCGGGCGGCGCCACCCATGCGACCGACACCTCGGTGAAGACGGGTGTCGAGACGGGTACCAGGACCTCGCTCACCGGCCCCACCGACACCTACGTCTCCCGCTTCCACTACGAGGCGACCGTCACCGGCCCCGACGGCCGCCCGCTCGACCGCCCCGCCGGTGGGGGTGCCGTCGCCGACGACGTGATCGCGGAGATCACCCGACCGGAGCCGGCCCCGGCGGACGGCGGCGCCGCCGAGTGGAACGGCTGGGAGAGCGACCGCACCGCCCCCGCGGCGGGCCGTCCGCTCGACGTCACCGGCCTGAGCGCGCTGCACGACGACGTCTTCCGTCACCTTCCTCGCGAGTCCCGCCCCGACGGCACCGCGCACAACGACATCCTGGAGTTCCTGTCCCCGCAGAACGTCGTCGACGGCTTTGAACACGCCGCGGGGTGGGGGCTGACCTCCAAACGGCTCGACCTCACCGGCGGCGGCCACGCGTGGCTCCGGCTCACCCTGGACCCCGAGGTGTCGGTGCGCGAGGGCACGGTCGCGGACAAGGACACCGTCACCAGCAAGGAGACCGGCGAGCACGCCACGGGCCGTACCGACACCTCCGGCTGGGGACTCGGCCTGAACGGCGGCGGCTCGCGGCGGATGTGGCAGAGCGCCACGACGAAGGAGTCCTCCTGGCTGACGGTCACCGGCGGCTACTCCTACGCATACAGCCAGGCCCACCAGGAGAAGGGCAAGCAGACCTTCTCGCTGGAGCGGAGCCTTGAGCACACCGGCACCGGCGACCTGGTCAGGACCGCCGTACGGTTCCGGGTGGAGGTGCTGCGCGAGCGGCTGTCCCCCGGCCCGGACGGCCTGCACGCGGTCCGCACGGACGCCGACCCGGCGCCCGTGCCCGGCGAGCCCCCGCGCGACCCGGAGAACCCGCCCGTCCCCCGCACCGGCGAGGTCCTCCGCGTCCGCCACCACCCGCCCACACCCGCCACCGACACCCCGGGCCCCACCACCGACGCCCTCACCACCGACGCCCCCACCGCCGACGCTCCGGCCCCGGCCCCGGCCACCCGGGTCCCCGACGATCTCAACGCCCCCCTGGTCGCCGAGCGCACCGCCTTCGTCGACGTGCCCGGCTCCCGGGAGCTGGAGCGGCACGTCACCGAGCGGCTGCACGCGCTGGCCCCCGGAGTCCTGCCGCCGCCCGACGGCGGAGCGGGCCGGGTCACCCCGCAGGCCATGGCGAACCAGCGGCTGCTGCGCGAACGCGTCTCGCGGTCCGGGCTGCGCGCCGACGGCGGGCAGCTCCTCGACGGCACCTTCCGGATCACCCTCGACGCCTCCCACCTACCGGGGCTGCCCGGTCGTACGTACGAGGTGGTGGTCCGGGCCGACACCGAGCCGGGCCGCCACGACGGGGCGGCGGCGGGCACCGCGAAGAACACGGTGGCCCGGGGCCACGCCGCCGACAAGGGCGTGACCCGGGGCAGCAAGCACACCCTCGGGGTCGGCGGCAACCTGCGCAGGGCCCTGAACCCGCCCGACACCGTGCGGACGTTCGGGAACGCCGGTGTGGACGGCTCGTACGGTCCGTCCCGTCAGACCGTGGCGTCCAGCGAGACACAGGCCAGGCGGACGTTCCAGCACAAGGGGCCGGCGGACGCGTTCAGTTACCCGGTGACGTACCGCGTCCTGGTCGCCCCGCACCGGGAGGGCGCCCCGCCGGGCACCCTGCCGGCCGCGCGCCCGGCCGCCGGCCGGGGCCCGGACGCGGTGCGCGAGGTACTCCTCGGGCCCGGCGAGCGCCTGCGGGTCGAGGTGCGCCGCCCGGAGCAGTCCGGCACCGCGCCCGTCCATCTGCGGCGGCCCGTCCGGCTGCCCCAGCTGCACGCCGTCACGCGGGTCGCCGACGAAGCGGGGTTCCGGGATCAGGCGCGGACCGCGCTGGAGCAGGTGTACCGGTCCCGCGATCCGGGCACCGTCGAACCGTCACCCGGCCCGCCGCTGGACGAGGCCGTGGCGGCGTTGGCCGGCCACGCCCAGCTGCCCGGTCTGGTCTCCGCCTCGCACGCCGGCTGGGCCAACACGCTCGACCGGCACGTCGGCGACGGCCGGGCCCCCGACACCGTGGGTCTGTCGGTGCGCACCCGGCTGATCGACCTGACCTACCAGGAGACGCTGTCCGGGGACAGCACGCTGGAGCTGGAGCTCAAGGCGAGCGGCGCCACCACCCTCGCCGACCAGACGTCGCTGTCCGTCAAGGGCAACCTCGGCCCGGACTTCGGCCTGTTCCCCGAGACCGCGACCGGTGCGCTGACCACCGGTTTCCAGGTGCGCGGCGGCGGCAAGATCAAGGCCGGCGGCCAGTGGGACACCGCCGACACCCTCACGCAGCAGACCAGCACCTCCCGCAAGGTCGGCCACACCGGTACCTGGCACGTCTACCGGGCCACGGCCGAGCTGAGCGTCGCCGGACGCCTCACCGAGGCCTCCGGCGCCTCGCACACGGGCCGCCCGGTCCGCCGCGACCACGACGTCTACGTCCTCCTCTCCGACGAGGACGTGACCCGGCTGCACACCGCGACGGCCCCCGACACCTCCCCGCCGGGGCTCCGCGCCACCCTCCTGGACCAGGGGGTCTCGGGCGGAGCCCTGGTGGAACTCCCCGACACCGACCCCGTCCTGCGGGAGATCGACCAGCAGTTGCGCGGCCCGAACGGCGACACCGTCCCGGTCGCCGCCCTCCCGTTCGCCGACACCTACGCACCGGACAGCCTCGCCGCCCGCTACGACGAGCTCGTCGGCCCCGGCGTCCTGGACCGGCACGTCGAGGTGACGCGCGCCGGACGGGTCGTCACCGAGGTGCTGGTGCGCGCGACCACCGCCGGCTGGCAGGACGACGGCTCCCGCTCCGCCCGTCCCCTGACCCGTGACGTCACCGCCGTCCACACGGTCAAGGGCAAGGCCGGTGCCAAGGGCACGGTCGGCGCCGACGGCAACCTGCGGGCCTCCGTCCGCCCCCCGGTGCCCCACTTCAACTCGGCCTCCATCACCCCCACGGGCGCCCTCGAAGGCGGCCTGGGCAGCAGCGCCGAGTCCGGCGTGACCACCACCGCCGGCCACAGGACCTCCGGGTACGGCGACACGAGCGCCCGCTTCACCACCGACCTGCGGTACGAGGTGACGGTCACCCGGCGCACCGAGACCGGCCGCTTCGTGAACCTGCCCAAGGAGCCGGCGACGGTGGGCCCGGAGCGGGCCACGGCGTGGGTGCCGGAGTCCCTCACCGAGGACGCGACCGCCGCGCCCCACCCCGGCGCCCCCGACGACCCCGCCCACCCGGGCGTCCCCCTCGCCGACCACCCCTTCGACCTCGAACTGGGCCGCCTCCGCAACCCCGCCCGGTACGCCGCCTGGCAGGACGCCCTGCGCGGGGCGCACGACCTGGTCGGCTTCGACAACACCAAGGCCCTGCACGACACCGCGGTCCAGGTCCAGGCGACCCCGCGTCCCTGGGGCGACGGCGTGCTGGGCCGGACCGGCGCCTCCTACTCCTGGGCCCTCGCGCAGAGCGCCGGCACGGCCCGCTGGGCGGCCCGCACCCTGCTTCCCCCGCATCTGACCGGCACGGTCTCCCGTTTCCTGGCCACCTTCACCGCCGACCCCCGGCTCGGCCCCGGCCACGACCTGAGCCAGGAACAACGCCTCACGGTGGAGGAGCAGTTCGCGATCCGGCAGATGTTCTCCGGCCAGTCCCTGCCCCCCCTCTTCCACCGGCTCGGCGACTCGGACCGCCCCTACCGGGTACCGGGCACCTCCCTCGCCGTCTCGATGGAGGCCATCGGTCCCGCCGCGGAACTGGGCCACCGCGACGCCGCGGCCGACGAACTCTCGGTCGCCGTCAAGGACGAATCGGCCACCGCCGCCACCACCTCCTACAACTGGACGGTCACGCCCGCCGACTTCGCGGTCCTCACCGAGGCCCCGGTCCTCACCGTCCCCCTGGCCACCACCCGCCTCACCCGCGACCAGACCTACGACTCCACGCGTCCGGTCACCCGCACCCCCGGCACCCCGAGCCGCCCCACCCCCGACGCGGCCCTCCCGCACGTGGACCCCACCGACCCGGGCAAGGCCGAACTCACCGGCCCGGCCTCCCTGATGCGCCAGCCCGTCCGCATCACCGTCCACCCCCACGACGACACCGGCCCCTACGGCACCCCCCGCTCCCTGACCGGCCACCTCTTCCACTGGACCACCACCCCGACCCCCGCCCGCCGCCCCGCCGCCGCACCCCCCTCGACCTCCACCCCCACCGAAGTCGCCCCCCGCGCCCCCCGCGACCCCCGCGCCAACCCCACAACCACAAACCTGCCCCCCACCCCCACACCCACCGACCTCCACCCCACGCCACCCACCGAACCCGGCTCCCCCACCTCCACCAACCGCCACTCCGCGCCCCCCACCGAACCCCGCTTCGCCACGCGCTCCGCCATGCCCGCCGGCCTTCGTCCGCCCGCGGCCGCCGACGGCGAATCCGCCCCACAGGGGCCATCCGCACCCGACGACGAAACCGTCACGGGCGGTGCGGGTGGGACCACAAAGGCCGAAGGCGAAGCCGAGGCCGTCCGCACCCACGACATCACCTTCGCCACCGAACACACCTCCGCCCTCACCCCCACCCAGATCGCCGACCTGGACACACTGGCCGCCGACCTCGCCCGGAGCACCGCACAACACACCGAGCACGACCTCCCCACAGTCCAGATCACCGGCCACGCCACCGCATCCCTCGCCGGCCGCCCCCACTTCGGCCGCTCGCTCCAACTCGGCGCCGAACACGCCGAACGCGTCCGCGAGTTCCTCGCTCGCCGCCTGGACGCCCACCTCCGCGACCTCGGCTCCCCCCTCACCTCCGACGCGTTCACGATCACCACCGAGTCGCACGCCCCCGACCCCGCCTCCCGGACCCCGGAGTCCCCCCACCGCGCGGTCGTCACGATCACCCACCCCCGTCCCGGGACCGCGGCCCACGAACCACCACCCCTGCACCCCGCCCAGTGGCGCCCCCGGCGCGACCAGGCGGTCTGGTCCGTGCTCCGCACGGAGCGGTACGACCCCGCCCGCGACCCGGCGGCCGACCGCCCCGCACCCGGACTGCTCGCCGGCCGCGACGTCGTGGTCCGCGCGGCGGTCACCCGGATCCAGGCGGACGACGGACGCTGGGTCCGCAACCTCTCCCTGCGCCTCCCCGTGCGCTTCGGCGACGGATTCGGCCACACCGACCTCGGCGCGTACCGCGATCGCCTCCAGTCCCTGCTGGACACGCACGTCAACGACGGGCGCCGGCTGCCCGGTTCGGGCGACCAGTTGCACATCGACGTGGAACTGGAGCACCGCCCGGACCACCCGGAGGCCGTCGAGATCAGCCGCGGCGAGCGGCCCGACCGCGCCTGGGACCAGTTCACGTTCCCGCTCGGCACGCACGAGGGCGCCCGGGACGACGCCCGCGCCCTCCACGAACTGCTGCACTACGGAGGCCTGCCGGACCGCTACCACGACGCCACGACGCTCTTCCGCCGCCTCGAACGGCAGACCGACCGGACCGGTCTCATGGCGGACATCGACACCATCGACGTACCCGACACGTATCTGCGGGCCATCGCCGAGGTCACCGACTCGGGACCGGTCCTGCGCGACCTGCCGTACACCGCGGACGGAGAGCCTGCCGCCACCGCACCGGGGCTGACCCTGGCCGCGGCCCACGAGTCCCTCCTCTCGGTGGACCCGGACCCGGCTGCCCCGGCCAGGGCCCCGGCCGCCGCACCGTTCGCCGGCCGCTCCGCGGCGTACGTCGCGGAGTTGATCCGCGACGTCCGGCACGAGAGCAGCGTGATGAACGGCGGGCGCAACTGGAGGGGCGCCGGGCGGCCCCGCTTCGAGCCCTTCCGGTACCACGTCGACCGGGCGGACGGCAGCCGGGAGCAGCTCGAGGTGCCCTGGTCCGACAACGCCTACGTCGTCCTGGCCCGTGCCAGGGAAGGCCACATCACCCTGGAGACCCCGAACCGCGCCGTCCGGCTGACGAACCCCGAGGACTTCGCCGCCCTGCTGGCGAACGACCCCCTCCGCCCGCGCGGCGCCGACATCGTGCTGGCCGTGCGCGGGTTCGCGGACGCCCCCGCCGGACTGGCGGAGGCGGTGTTCCGGGCGACGGGACGCCGGGTCTGGACGCCGTCGGGCGGGGCCCTCGACGTCACTTCGGTCCGGACGCACGGGGCGACGGTGGAGCGGATCAAGCTGTCGGGCCCCGATCCGCACTGGGCCGCGACCACGGCCGGGGGCCTGGACGAGTTCGCGCACCTGCAGCCCGAGCCGCTGTCCACCAGGGCGTACACGGTCCTGGCCGCCGACGCCGACGCCGTGCTCTTCCACCGGCTGCCCACCACCCGGATCACGGCCGTGCACTCCACCAGGTCCGGCCCGGATGCCCCCGCACTGCTCCTGCCCACCCAGGAACTCGGCGTGGTGGGGGCCGCGGAGCACCCCGCGATAAGGGTGTCACGGGACCGCACCCTGGCCATCGACACCGGCGGGCTGAGCCAGCACGCGTACGCCACCGAGCGTGCCGTCGCCGAGTCCAACGCGAAGCTGGCCGCCGCCGGCGGCAAGGTACGGCTGGACGCCGATCCCGAGGTCTCCCTCACCCTGCCCCGGACGGACGGAGAGCCCGGTCCCGGACCACGTCTCCTCCGGGTCACCCCACGCTTCCTGACCCGCTCCGGCCGGTCCGAGGAGGAGGCCTGCCGGGACTTCGCACAGATGGTGTCCGGCGAGGTCCGGGCGTCGAACGTGGTGTTCAGGGCGGAGCGGCAGGTCGCGACGGGCCGGATCAGCGCCCTGGACACGGCCGAGGTCACCGGCACCCACCATCTCGCCGAGTCCCTCGCCCGGGTGGCCGACGGCACGATCGACCCGGCGGCCACCGGCCCTGCCTGGGCCGCCGCCCAGATCGCCCGGGACAACCGGGTCGTGGGCGGTCAGGGCGGTGCGCCGCTGCCCGGCCGGGAGTACGGCAGCGCACTCAGCTACGAGGAACCGGACGACCCGCGCCGGCAGGCGCTGACCCGGGCGGCCCGGCGGACCGGGTTCAACGAGGGCGCCTGGGCCCAGGTGGGCGAGGGCTATCTCGTCCAGTCCGTCAACGCGGCGGACGCGTCCGGCAGGCCGACCCTGGAGTTCAACTACGCCAAGCCGGGCGCGAGCAACGGTTCACACTTCGGCTACCACTTCGCGTCCGTCGTCCTGGCCAGCGAGGACGGCCGCACCCAGATCACCCTGGAGAACCACGCCCGGGTCAGCAGGAACCGCGCCGAGATGAACGCGGGGGTCGAGGCGAACCTGCGCAGTTCCGCCGCCGACCTGCGCGAGGTGGCCGCCTCACTGCACGACCGCGCGAGGTACGCGGAACGGGTCGGCGCGTCGGAGGAGCGCCAGAAGACCCTCAGGTCCTGGGCGCGGGTGGCCGACCTGCTGGTCACGGCGAAGGAGGCCCGCGACCGGCGGGCACCCGCGACGGAACAGGACCACACCTTCCGTCAGGCCGCCGCGGCGATGCAGGGCACCGCCCCGATGATCGACGGCAAGGCCCAGTGGTACTTCCGCTCGTACAGCAGACGACCGGGAGAGACCATGCACGAGACCCATGCGGAGCTTCTCTCCGACCACGTCTCGGCCGAGGCGAACCCGCTCACCCTGGTCGTGCTCCACGGGCACGCGGTGTCCGCGCCCGAGCACCGCTCCGTCCCCTTCGAGGCGACCGGTGCCATGGCGGACAGCGCGGGCTACAAGCTGGATTTCCTGGCCGAGCACGTCGTCCGCACCGGCCTCTGGAACCAGACCCACGACCTCCCCCTGCCGACCGTCCACCTGACCGCCCACGACACGGCCCCTCACCCCGACCTCGCCACCACCACCGCCATGGCCACCCAGGTCCGCACCGCACTGCGCACCCGCATAGCCGCCCTCCTCCACTCCCGCGGCTCGACCACCACCCCCGACGCCTTCACCATCACCCTCTCCACCGCCCTCCACCCCGCCACCCTGCAGGTCACCTACGACGTGGACCACTCCCACACCCTCTACCCGAAGCCCCTCTGACCCCCAGCAGGAACTCCCGGTCGTCTCCCGGGAACTCGTGGTCGCGTGCCGGCCGAAACCACCCGTCGTTCGCCTTCTCGATCAACCGGGGATCGTCCCCGCGCACGGTCTCGTCGCGTCGGCCGTCCTCCCGACGGCAGCTGGTGGCGAGCCAGGCGGCCGCCACGGGCAGTGTGCCGTCGGCGCTTTCCGCCGCACACCGCTGCAAGCCCGCGTCGGATATTCGCACGCACAAAGGCTCCGACATGAACAGTGAGTCGCCCACACCTGTGGGCGACTCACTGTTATTACCTGCCGGTCAGGTGACGGACTACAGGGCCCCTATGCGCAGAAATTCGGCATAGATTTGCTGCAGCAGGACCGCATACCGATGATGGGCGTCGACAACTTCTCGCTCTTCGGCGGCCATGCCTTCACCGAATCGTTCCAGGCGAGAGATGATCCCGTCGAGCAGCCCCATGACATCCGCCTGACTCGGTCTGAATATCCCCTCGTCGACGAAAGGGATCACCTGCGTCACATGTTCGTCGGCGAGAGCCAGGTCGCCATGGATGAGCGCAAGGTTCTCTCCCGCGCGCAACAGATTCTCACCGCGGCGCAGACCGGGAAACGGCAGGGATCGCCACAGGGCGTATCTCTCCATGAAATCCGACAACGACTCCTCCTCTCAGTGGTCGGCGCCGTACCAGAAGGTCACGGGCTTGCCGCCGGAGCCGATGATCCCGCCCTTACCCGTCTGGGGATCCACGTACTTTATCCCGCGCGCACCGTCCGCCAGCGTCTCCAAGCTGGCGTTGAGCCCCCTCTTCCCTCCTGGCTGGGCAATTCTCGTCGCCCAGTCCTGCGCATCCTGGAGGTTCTGCTCGCGCGTGATACCGAGCTCCTTTGCGTGCTTGTCCCAGTGATATTCGAACTGAACCTGAGAAGATCTGCCGCTGGGGTTGTGGAAGACTTCGCCGATCTTCTCCGGGCACAATCCCGAATTGTGCACCAGTACGGGCACCGTGGCGGCGAGCACATAGTACGTGTGGATGTCGGCGACGGTGAAGTTGTACACCGTGGCCGACTGAGTCCATCGGCGGACCGCGGTGATCGTGACCGCGGCCCCGGAGGACGCGTCGAGTTGTTCGCCGACGACCAGGTCGGTGGCGTCGACCCATGCGCCGAGCTCCGGGACCCAGAACGGGTGTCCGTCCGTCGCGATGACCGAAGCGGTCCGCTTCCCGCCCTCGGCCTCGATGGACAGGGTGATCCTGACCAGGTGCTTCAGACCCTTGCCGGTGATCTCGGCGGTGACCGTCTTGACCGTGGTCCGGCCGGTCTTCGGGTCCGTGGCCAGGACCTTGTCCCCGGTCTTCACGTCCTGGATGGGCTTGGTCGTGCCGTCGGCCATCAGGACTTCGGTGCCGGGGACGAAGCTGTTGCAGGGTCTCGAACTGCCGCCGGCCCCGCCGAGATAGGCCAGCAGTGCGGTGGCGACGGTGTCCCGGATGACGTTGCCGCGTGCGACGGCCGCGGCCTTCTCGTTGCATTCGTCGGCGTGGTAGACGCAGTAGGTCGCCGCGATCTCCTTGGCCTTCGCCACGTCCTTTCCGCCGTGCAGCACGTAGAGACAGGCCTGGCGGCATCCCTCGCGGCCGTAGCAGGCGGAGCCCGCCGTGGACGACTCGTAGGCCGGGTTGTCCCAGAAGTCGTCCGTGAACTCCCCGTTCATCCGGGGGGACCAGAAGTTGTCCGCCAGCTTGTCGATGTCGTTCGTGACGGGGGTGTTCGACGCCACCCAGTGCTTCTTCGCCGCCTGGGAGCGCTTGTAGATGTTGCCGCGACGGTAGTCCGACGTGCCGGTCTTCGAGTCGTAGCCGACTTCCTCCTGCTCGTGCTTGCTGCAGTACTTGATGTCGTACTGGCAGGAGTTGGGCTTGGAGCCGATCTCCGTGCCCGCCGGGTCCGAGTAGGTCAGCGGGTTGTTGTTCGCGTAGCTGTACCCGTGCATCTGCTGCGGGTCGTCGGCCGTGAAGACCGGGTCGACCGACAGGAAGCGGCCCGTGGCGGGGTCGTACTCGCGCGCACCGAGGTGGGTGAGGCCCGTCGCGGTGTCGTTGGTACCGCCGACGAAGCCCCTGGTGCCGGTCCAGGTGCTCGGCACGGTGCCGCGCAGCCCGCCGAACGGCAGACTCCGGCGCTGGGTCACTGCCTGCGTGTCGGCGTTGACGGACAGCTGGGCGGTGCCGTGGTGGTCGGCCAGGGTGAAGGAGACGGTGCCGTCGTCTGCCTGCACGGCCTGGTGGCCGCCGCCGAGGTCGAAGTAGCGGGTGCCCTTGGCCGCGGTGGCGCCCGTGGCCAGGGTGACCTCGGTGGTCCCGAGGTAGAGCGTGGTCTCCGTCGGGGTGCGGCCGATCAGACGGTTGCCGTCGGCGTCGTCCTCGGGCCGCGACCTGCAGATTCCGCCGGCCTGATCGACTAAACCGCCGGGCGGGACGCCACCTCATAACGGTCGAGCAAGTTGAGTAATCCGTGTTTTCCCTCTCGTGTCGCCATGGGGTGATCGCGGCACTCGGCGACATGCCGTCTCCGCCCCGGACGAGGACGGCGCCTGAGGACGCGTCAGCGCCGGGAACCCGTGACCGGGGCCGTGCCGTTGAGGATCGCGTCGAGGGCCTGGCGAACCTCGCGGCCCGGCCCGACCGCGAGACCCTCCCCCAATCGATGGGCGAGGCGCGCGTACACGACATGGGCTTCATGGGCTCGGCCCTCGTCGTACAGCGCCGTCATCAGAAGCGCGACTCCGCGTTCCCGGAGCGGGTACTCCCCGACGTGCCGCAGAAGCTGCGGGATCACTCCGCCGCCACGACCGGTGGCGATCGACAGGGCGAAGTATTCCTCGGCCGCGATCGCCCGCTGCTCCTCCAGCGCCGCCGCATGCGAGGCGAAGCTCGGTAGGTCGAGCCCGTCGTACACACTGCCGCGCCACAGCGCCAGCGCCCGCTCGTACAGGCCGAGGCTGGACTCCACCTGGCCGAGCGCTTTCGCCGACCCCGCCTCGGCCCAGAGCCGGGAGAACACGACGTGGTCGATCCGTTCGGCGTCGATGTCGAACACGTAGCCGTCCCGCACCCGGTCGAGACTCACGTCGGCGACACCCGACGCAGTGATCGCCCGCCGAACGGATCCGAGGCAGTTCATCGCCTGCTCGCGTGCCGTCCGCGGGGGATTGGTGTCCCACATCGCGTCGACAAGCGCATGCGTGGAAATGAATGCGTTCGGCCGTGTCATCAGAGCCGAGAGAATGATCCATTCACGCCTGCGATTCGCACCGATGCTGGACTGGAGAGGCTCGGCGTACGGCTGTCCGAGAATCCCGAAGTCGGGCATCGGCCATCCTTTCGGCAGGTGACGGGACCAGGAAAGTACGCATAACGCCATACAAAATCACGCGATCGCATGTTCGAAAGTATAGATACAGCGGAAACCGCCACCGCGCCCGGGTGCGACTATTTACTATTTTTTAAGACTAGCAAATTCCATCATTCCAGGCGCATTGGATGATTTTACGAGTCCAGGGTGCAGCAAGGCAGAGTGCACACACACCTGGACGAATCAACCCGCGCCGCCTACAGCCCCGGCCTGCACGACGGCACGGCCCACGCGCCCCGCAAGCGCCTTTCAGCGGTCCGGCGATGATCTGGCGATGATCTGGCGATGGAGCAACGATGAAGCGACCTGCCATCTTCGTGCACATCGGGTCACCGGCAGCGAGAAGGACCACCCTATGGATCAGATGGTTCTCAAGGCACAGCAATGGGTTAATGCGACATACACAGGAATATCCGGGTACAACCCGTGCATCGAGAACGGAATAACCGGTTGGGCGACGATCTACTGTCTCACCCGAGCACTCCAGCACGAACTCGGCATCACCGCGCTGTCCGACAACTTCGGGCCGACGACATGGGCGGATCTGAGCGCGTACGGCCCGGTCGGGCGGGACTCCGCCAACATAAACATGCGGACCATCGCAGAGGCGGCTCTCTACTGCAAGGGCTACAGCGGCGGTGACATCGACGGCGGCTTCAACGTGGACACCGGTGCCGGCCTGACCGCCCTGGTGGCGGACATGGGCCTGCCGGGTCCGCCGCCGGACACCCAGCTCTACGACGTGGAACCCAAGGTCTTCAAAGCACTGCTGACCATGGACGCGTACGTGAAGACGGCCGGCGGCTCCGACGCGATCCGGACCTGCCAGCAGTGGCTCAACAGCGCGTACTACCAGAAGGGCCAGTTCTTCATCGGCCCGTGCGACGGGCACTTCTCCCGCAACGTCCAGCAGGCCCTGGTGCTGGGCATCCAGTACCAGATGGGCCTGACGGACAGCCAAGTGACGGGCTCCATCGGACCGACCACCGAAGGGGCGCTCAAGACGGTCGCCTATGTGTCCAGCGGCACACAGGACTCGGGGTCGGTCGGCTGGGTCCGCTTGTTCCAGTGTGCCGTCGCGTTCAACAACTATGACGCGCACTGGGGGGACGACGGCGGGACATTCACCTCTGACCTGGCTTACACGGTGACGCGCTTCCAGCAGTTCTGCTCGCTCGACTCCACCGGGGCCGCCGACTACGAGACGTGGATGTCGCTGCTGGTCTCGACCGGGGACCCGGACCGCCAGGGCACCGCGTTCGACTGCATGTATCCCCTGAACGCGACGACGATCCAGACGGTGAAGGACAACGGGTACTCGATAGTCGGCCGTTACCTCATCGGCGGCACGAGTAAGGTGCTGACCAACTCCGAGATCGCGCTGATCTTCGACAACGGCCTGTCCCTCTTCCCGATCTATCAGGACGAGGGGAACGTGATCACCGACTTCGGCCCCGAACTGGGGGTCGCGGCCGGAAACGACGCGGCCGGAGCCGCGATGGCCTTCGGTATCCCGTACGGCACGGTCATCTATTTCTCGGTCGACTTCGACGCGACCGACGACGACATCACCAGCGTGATCATTCCGCACTTCCAGGGCATCAACGACGGAGTGGGCGCGTACGGCAGCCAGTACGCGATCGGTGTGTACGGGTGCCGCAACACCTGCATCCGCCTGGCGGCCGAGGGCCTCACCACACGGAGCTTCGTCAGCGGTATGTCGACCGGCTACAGCGGTAATCTCGGCTATCCGCTCCCGGACAACTGGGCCTTCGACCAGATCAAGGACTTCACACTGGCCCCCGGCACCAGTGGCGCGGTGGAGATCGACAACGACATAGTCTCCGGCCGGGACCTGGGCATCAACAGCGTGACCCGGGCGCGCGATGCCAACGACGGCTTCTACACTTACCTGATCTGGCTCGAGGCCAGGGCCGGCCAGTGGATCGACCAGGGACACACCGACCGGTCCGCACCCGTACTGGTCGCACAGTACCTCCGGGCACGCGACGGGCTCTACAAGTTCGCGGGTGCCGACACCACCTTCGGCTCGCTCGACCAGGATTTCGTCGACTTCGTGAACGCCTATCCCGACGAACCGTTCGCGAGCCCGCTGCGCGACCCCGACCTGCTGTGGGATACCGACGTCGCTCACTTCGGTGCGTCGTTCGGCGCCGTCATCACCACCGGTCTGGACGACGACCTCACATCGGCCAACCTGGCGGACTTCGGGACCTGGGGCGGCGATCTCGTCAGCGTGCTGGGGCAGTTCTACCAGAGCGGCCTGTCCGACGACCAGGCATACGATTTCGCCGCCGGTCTGATCGCCGGCAAAGCCGACGGCACGTACTTCTCGCTCGGCGACGTCCTCGCCGATATCGACGCCTGGGTCCTGGGCCACGCCGCCCTGCAGGACTCCAGCCAGAAGCTGTCCGCGGGATTCCAGGCGAACTACGCGACGCCGGCCGATTCCGTCGCGCGGCGCAAGGCGTTCTACGCGCTCCGGTTCGGCAGTTCGAGCGACACACTGGGATCGGCGGCCGTGAGTGCGATGGCCCGCGGCACCGCCGAGATGGCCGCCATCCGAGGAGCCTTCTGGTACGACCAGTTCGGATCGGTGACCTGCCCCTCCCCTGAGTTCATGTCCGCCGACGCACTGGGCGGTGTGGCGGCGGCATTCCGCGACGCCGTCCTCCAGTACTGCTCATGACGAATCGAGGACGTGACATGAACGAACCGAAGGTCACCCGTCGGCAGGTCCTCGCCCTCGGAGGTCTGACCCTGGGCGTCGCCGCCGTCACCGTCGCCGGTGTGGGCGGCCCGGCGTGGGCCGATTCCGCCGCCGACGTGGTGCTGGTGCCGGTCGGCGCGAGCCCGGTCGCGGTCCTTCGGAGCGTCGGTGTCCAACCGGCGGCGTTCCCCAGACAGTTGGCCGTGCGGGTCCAGCACACGGACGTGGCTCTTCCGGCCGGGACCGAGGTGGCCGTCACCTACGACCCTCGGCTCTACTCCCCGCTCCCGGCCGCGGTGGCCACCGTCGACGACCGTCGGCTGCGCACGACGAGCACGATCACCACGGACCCCAGGACGACGCTCGCGACCTGCACGGTCACCCTGTCCGAAACCGTCGCCGCGGGCAGTGATCCGGTGGTCGTCGTGGGAACCGCGTACCCCGTGCTCTATCCGCACGATCTCGTCGTCGGGCCCGCGGACGCGACCGCCGCCGTGAGCCGGAAGAACGCGAAGGCGAGCGGCCGACGGAGCCTTCAGCCGCGCCGGCCGAGCACGTTCGGCGGTGTCGCCACACCATGGGGCCTTGAGGTCAGCGGTGTGTGGGGCCGCCACGAGTGGGCGAACGGAAAACGGTGGTACTACTATCCGATACAGGTCACGGTGCACAGCGTCGGACCGGGCCCGGCCCCCGCGGCCGTGTCCTTCTCCGTCGCACTGGACCCCCAGATCGTGAGCGACGTCAAAGTCGCCACCGCCCAGCTCAATCACAAGGTCCACGACGCCGGTGTACGACTCCTTGCGCGTACCCGCACCGCGTCGTTGTTCGAAACCCACTGGAGCACAACGGTGAAGCTCAAGTCCGGTGACCGGCTCGATCTGGGCCTGGAGGTGACGACGCGGAAGCCGGCGGGCGATCTGTCGACCATCAAGCACCCCTTGGTAGGGCTGATCGGCATGGGCAACCACGTCACCCAACGGCAGACCGGCCGGAACTCCATGTCGCGGACCGATGCAGTGTGGCAATGATCAGTGGCTACGTGTGGATCCTGCCGGCGGTGACCATCGTCGGCTGGATCCTGTCGTGGTGGGGAACACGGCGGATCCGGTGGTGCCTCCTCGGCGCCGCGACCCTCACCTCCGTGTCCTGCCTCGTCATCGGAGACCATGAGAAGGGGCCGCAGATCAGCCCGGGAACCATCGGCTGCTCACCGGCCCTTAAGTGCATGGACTGGCGTGGGATCTACTGGCTGGAGGCCGGACTGATCGGCTTCGTGTGCTGCCTGGCGCTGCTGCTCGTGACCATCGTGGCCGAAATAGTGCTCTGGTTCGATCGTCGCAAGGCGGCCTCCGCGGAATCACCGGGCTGACCTGATGACCGGGGCGCGGTGCCGCCGCGCCGACTGCCTCGGTCTATCCCCTCGTCCGCACCCGAGTCAGGCTCAAGTGGCCGCCCGGAAAGTGACCCCCGTCTGCCATCGGCGGTTCGACCGGGAGACGACAACGCGGTTGCGCATCAATCCGGCGGCGGAGAAGTCGTCCACCTTGGCCGTCTACTGGTCCTACCTCCACGATCGCCCGATGGCGTCCCGCCGAGTGCAACGCCGTTGCATTAGCCGTCGGGCCCGGCGTCAATGTCTCCGTCCTTGACCATCTTGAAGTCCAGTGTGTACGTCTGAACCGTGCGTGGATGTTGGTCCCGTTGGAACTGGTACTTGCTGGATGTCTTGCGGTATCGGGCCTTCAGACGCTGGCGGCGCTGTTCGGGGCGGAGGTTGGCCAGCACGGCCCGGCCGATGGCCCCGATCAACGACGTCGTACTGCCCCGGGCAGGCCCCGGGCGACGATGACCTGGTCCGCGGCGGCCTGGAAGAGAACGGTGAAGCTCACCCGCTGGACGGACAGTCCCGGCGTGGCCGTCGTGACATCGCCGGCCATGCGGACCAGCGCCTGGTGGACCGTCAGCAGCGCGAAGATCTCCTGCTCAAGACCGGGAACACTGCGCGAACGCAGCACTCGCCCGTCCAAGATCGTGGACTTCAGCGAGAAATAGCAGGTCTCCGCCTGCCAGCGCCGGTGGTAGAGCCGCAGCAGGTCGTCCGCGGTGTGGCTGTCGGCATCCAGCAGATTCGTCAGCAGCCGCCACAGCTCCGTGCGCCGCGTACCGTCGGCGAGGACGACGTGAGCCACGCCTCGACGACCCGCACCTGAACCCGCTGCCCGTTCGCCCTGGCACGGTAACGGCGCGGCAGGACCGCTGTGAGGTAGGAGCCGTCAGGCAGCGGGCGGCGCACGGTCGGGCGCCGCTTGCGGGTGGAACGCAGCACGAAACGCGCCCCGGTGCCCTGCATGGCCTGAAGGAAGTCGAACGCGTCGTAGTAGGCGTCGGCCAGTAAGAGCATCGATGCATCGAGATGTCCCAGCAGACGGCGTGCGTAAGCGAGTTCGCCGACGTCGTCGGGTCCGAAGACCGCGTCCACCAGAGCCCGTGTGCCACACTCCACGAGGGCCACCATGCGCACCAGCGGGTAGCCGAACGCACGGACCCTGCCGATGTGTTTGCGAAAGTGCCGGGTCACCGTTTCCTCGTCGGGAGCGGACAGGGTGGTGCCGTCCACGGCGACCAGGCGCAGGCCCTGGTAGAACGCGCAGGACTGGCGGTGGTCGGCCACGGGCCCGGCCAGGATCGAGAACAGATGACGCAGCGGACCGCTTCCCAGCCGGCGCCGGGCACGGGCCAGCGACGAGGCGCACGGATGGGCCACGGGCACGCTGCCCAGTCCCGCCGTGAGCTTGGCCCATACCGCCTGGTAGGAGGATCGCTCGAAGAAGGCGAGAGCGAGCACGAAGTACACCACGACACGCGCCGGGAGCAGCCGTAGCCGCTGCTGTCGGACACCGGTGTCCTCCAGGACCGCGTCGACCAACTCGGGGTCGATGATCTCGGTCAACTCGCCCAGATGACCGGGCGCGTACACGTCCAGGGCTGTCGCGCCGGACCTGACGCTGACAGAATTCTGCGGCAACGGGACCTCCGGGACACTCGCAATGGCTTCGACACCATGCGAACTACCAGAGGTCCCGCCCTCTTGACAGGGCGCACACATCCTTAACGCACTGGCGTTGCACGTGGCGGGACGCCATCGCCGTGCGCCGTGTGAAAGTTGACCCGCTGCGTCGCCGAGATCACACAGGCCGTGGCAGGAAGATCGTTCTAGGCCTCCTGGTGAACGGCGACGAGGGGCGTCTGCCTCGGCAATCAAGAAAGAGGCTGGAGGACTACATCCGCGGGGCAGCGAAGTTCGGATTCGCCGCCCATGTCGAACACATCAGGTTCAGCTCACTGCAGGGGTTCATCCACCATGTCGACGGGCTGTCGGCCTATGCCCATTGACCCGCCAGTGGGAGGAACTGCTGGCCACCGAGGGCTTCTCCGTTCTGGAACGTAGCCGGTGGTGACGCGGGAGCCGATTTGTCAGGTGTTCACAACAGCGATGACAGCGGACGGCAACTATTCACGCTTCTCCGTGGCCGCCCCTCTGCACTCTCGCTGCGCACGCGGCCACCCCTTGGCCACCCCCGCTCACGCAGCCTCATTGCGCCCCCACGAGGGCGGTCCGCCTGCCGCACCCGAACAACAGAAAAGCCCAGGTCAACGGCGTCTGACCCGGGCCTTTCGTGGAGCCGCTTTCGGGATTCGAACCCGAGACCTACGCATTACGAGTGCGTTGCTCTGGCCATCTGAGCTAAAGCGGCGCGTCGCCCACACTATGGTGCGATCAGCGACGTCGGTAAGTCTACACAGTTTCCGGGGGTGCTCCGCACACGCCCCGGAGCGGGGGCTCCGGGGGCGGTCGCAGGTGCTATGAGCAGCGCTTTCCCCGCCCCGGTGGGGTGCCGTGGAGGAGGTAGGTGTCGATCGCGGAGTCGATGCAGGTGCTGCCCCGGCCGTAGGCGGTGTGGCCGTCGCCGACGTAGGTGAGGAGGCGGCCCGAGGAGAGCTGGCCCGCCAGGGACTGGGCCCAGGGGTAGGGGGTCGCGGGGTCGCGGGTGGTGCCGACCACGACGATGGGGGCGGCGCCCTTCGCCTCGATCCGGTGCGGCTCGTCGGTGGCCCGTACCGGCCAGTACGCGCAGTTCAGCGATGCCCACGCCAGGTTCGGGCCGAACACCGGCGACGCCTTCTCGAACTCGGGCAGTGCCTTCTCGACTCCCTTGGGGCCGGTGAAGGCGGGCGGCAGGTCCAGGCAGTTCACCGCGGCATTGGCGAACATGAGGTTCGAGTAGCGGCCGTCCGCGTCCCGCTCGTAGTAGCTGTCGGAGAGGGCGAGCAGGCCCGCGCCGTCGTTGTCCTTCATCGCCGTGTGCAGGGCGTCGCGCAGCCGCTCCCACTCGGCCTGGTCGTACATCGCCGCGATCACGCCGGTCGTCGCCAGGGACTCGGTGAGCTTGCGGCCGTCGGGGTCGCCGGTCGGGACGGGGTGCGCGTCCAGCTTCTTGAAGAACGTGCCGAGGCCGTCCGCGATCTGCGTCGGCGTGCTGCCCTTGCCGCCGAGCGGGCAGTCGGTGCGCTTGGCGCAGTCCCTGGCGAAGGACTGGAACGCCGTCTCGAACCCCGCCGTCTGCTGGAGGTTCAGCTCACGCGCGGACAGGGACGGGTTCATCGCCCCGTCCAGGACCATCCGGCCGACGCGTCCCGGGAACAGGCCGGCGTAGGTCGCGCCGAGGAAGGTGCCGTAGGACGCCCCCACGTAGTTCAGCTTCGGGTCGCCGAGCACCGCCCGGAGGATGTCCATGTCCCGTGCCGAGTCGACGGTGGAGACATGGCGCAGCAGCTGTGCCGAATGCTTCCCGCAGGCCGCGGCGAACGTCGTGAACTCCGCGACCAGTCGGTCCGTCTCCTGCTGGTCGTCGGGGGTCATGTCGGTCTCGGTGAACGTGTCCATCTGCGGCCCGTCCAGGCACTCGACGGGCTCGCTGCGGGCGACTCCGCGCGGGTCGACGGCGACCATGTCGTAGCGCGCCCGCACCTCGGCGGGGTAGCCGATGCCCGCGTACTGCTGGAGGTAGTCCACCGCCGAGCCGCCCGGCCCGCCGGGGTTGACCAGCAGCGAGCCGAGCGGCTTCGTCCTGCCGGTGGCCTTCTTGCGGGCGACCGCCAGCCGGACGTCACCCGCGCCGGGCTCGGCGTAGTCCAGCGGGGCCTTCATCGTCGCGCACTGGAAACCGGGGACGCCGCACTCCCGCCAGGTGAGCTTCTGGTCGTAGTACGGCGCCAGCGCGGACGGTGTCGAGCGGGGCAGCGCGGCCAGCTGGGCGATGCCGGCCGAGGTGGACGCCGACGTCGCCGTCGACGCGCTCCCGGCGGTGGAGCACGCGGAGGCGAGCAGGGCGGCGGCCGAGAGCAGGGCGGCCGCCATCGTCCGGGTGCGGGCCCGGGATCGAATTGGGGTCCGGCGGGTGATTCGCCTGATGTGCATCAATCGAGCGTAACGCCGCGAAATGATCTCCGTGCCGTGCGCGACGACTGTGGCTCGTACGGGTGACCCCGGTCAATGCCGCGCACCCCCAGGCCCCGGATGCCGACGTCAGCCGGCTCTGAGCGCCATCGTCATCGCCTCCACCGCCAGCAGCGGCGCCACGTTCCGGTCGAGGGCTTCCCGGCAGGCGGCGATCGCCTCGATCCGGCGCAGTGTGGCCTCGGGCGAGCCCGCGCGGGCCAGCCGCTCCAGGGAATCCTCGGCGTCCGCGTTGGCGATCGCGACCCTGGAGCCCAGCTGGAGCGCGAGGACGTCGCGGTAGAAGCCGGTCAGGTCGGTGAGTGCGACGTCGAGGCTGTCGCGCTGGGTCCTGGTGCGGCGGCGCTTCTGCATGTCCTCCAGGTCCTTCATCACGCCTGCCGTGCCGCGCGGCAGGCGACCGCCCTGGGCCGCGCCGAGCGCCGCCTTCAGCTCCTCGGTCTCCTTGCCGTCCATCTCCTCGGCGAGCTGCTTGGCGTCCTCCGCCGCCGCGTCCACCAGCTCCTGGGCGGCCTTCAGGCAGGCGCCGATCTCGTCCAGCCGCAGCGGCAGCTTCAGCACGGCCGCGCGGCGCTCGCGGGCAGCCGGGTCGGTGGCCAGCCGGCGGGCCCGGTCGACGTGCCCCTGGGTGGCGCGGGCGGCGGCCGCGGCCGCCTGGGGCTCGATGCCCTCGCGCCGGACGAGCATGTCGGCGACCGCGTCCACCGAGGGCGTGCGCAGGTTCAGGTGGCGGCAGCGGGAGCGGATCGTGGGCAGCACGTCCTCCAGCGAGGGCGCGCAGAGCAGCCAGACCGTCCGGGGGGCGGGCTCCTCCACGGCCTTCAGGACGGCGTTGGCCGATTTCTCGTTCAGCCGCTCGGCGTCCTCGACCAGGATGATCTGCCAGCGTCCGGTCGCCGGGGCGGTGTACGACTTGCGGACCGTGTCGCGCATGTCCTTGACCAGGATCTCGGCGCCGACGGCGGCGACCGTGGTGACGTCCGCGTGGGTACCGACCAGTGCGGTGTGGCAGCCGTCGCAGAAGCCGCAGCCGGGGACGCCGCCAAGGGCGCGGTCGGGGCTCACGCACTGGAGGGCGGCGGCGAAGGCCCGCGCCGTCTGGCTGCGGCCGGCGCCGGGCGGGCCGGTGAACAGCCAGGCGTGCGTCATCTTCGACGACTCCGGCGGCGGCTGGTCGGTCGCGGCGGCGGTGACGAGGGCGTCCGCGTCGCGGGCGGCGGCGGTGAGCACCTCGCTCACCCGCTCCTGCCCGACGAGGTCGTCCCACACGGTCATGGGTCACGCCGCCTTTCCTCATGTCGCTGTCGCCGTACGCACCGGTCCGAAGATCGCCCGGCTCTTGTGGTCGAAGTCCGCCGGTTCCGCGGCCCGGACTCCATTGTGCGGGTGCCCACTGACAACGGGGGCGGTGCCGGTCGGCATCCCGACCCGCACCGCCCCCGCCGTACCCGGTTTTTTCAGCCCCGCCGGCCGCGGCCCCGCCGGCCGCGCTCGTCGTCCGGCTCCGGCTCCTCGTACGACCCCAGCAGCTCGTCCGCCAGCGACGGCAGGTCGTCCAGCGGGGTCTCCTCGGCCCAGTCGGGCCGGGGGCGACGGCGTCGCGCCTGGCCCTCGGCGGCACCGTCCGCGTCGACCTGCGGCATCTCGCGGGTGCGGCCCTCGGAGCCGTCGGGGTTGCCGCCCGCCCGCTCGTCCCGGAAGAAGCCGGACGGCATCCGGTCCGCCGGAGCGTCGGTGGGCGCCGCATCGTCGTCCCGCACGGGAGGCAGCACGGCGGTCTCGTCCGCCGCGCCCGACGGCACCGGCGGCAGTACGGCGGTCTCGTCGGCCGCGCCCACGGGAGGCAGCACCGCCGTCTCGTCCGCGGCGCCCGGCGGCACCGCCGGCAGCACCGCCGTCTCGTCGGCCGCCCCCGCGGGCCGGACCGGCGGCTGCGGCAGCTGTGCCGTCACCTCGGCCTCGGACTCGTGGGCCGCGGGCGCCTGCTCGTCCCGTACCGGACGCAGGACCGTCGTCTCGTCGTCCCGCGCGTCCGGCTTCACCACCGGCGTCGGCATGGTCGTGGCCTCCGGGGTGACGCCCGGTGCCGTCGGCTGCCGTGCGGCGGACTGCTGGGCGGCCACGTCGGCCGCTGCCGCCGCCTCCGTCGCGGCGCGGCGCGCCTGCTCGGCCTTGAGGAGGGCCTCCTCGGCCTTGCGCTGCTTCTCCAGGCGCCGTTCCTCGGCCTCGGCACGCAGCCGGGCCTCTTCCTCGGCCTGCCGGCGGCGCTGCTCCTCCTCGGCCTGGCGGCGTGCCTCGGCCTCCGCGCGGGCCTTCTCCTCGGCGAGCAGCCGGGCCTGCTCCTCCTCGGCCCGCCTGCGCGCCTCCTCCGCCCGCAGCCGGGCCTCCTCCGCCTGCCGTTCGGCCTCGCGGCGCTGCGCCTCCTCCAGCTCGCGGCGCTTGCGCTCCTCCTCCTCGGCACGGAGCTTGGCGAGCTGCTCCTGGCGCTCGCGTTCGACGCGCTCCTCCTCCGCCTTGCGCGCGGCCTCCAGCTCGGCCTTGCGCCGGGCCTCCTCCTCGGCGGCCTTGCGGGCTTCCTCGGCGGCCTTGATCTCGGCCTCGGAGAGCGGCAGCACGGTGTCGAGCCGGGCCCGGATCACGGTGGTGACCGACTCGGGCTCCTGACCGGCGTCGACCACCAGGTACCGGCCCGGGTCGGAGGCGGCCAGCGTGAGGAAGCCGGCCCGCACGCGTGCGTGGAACTCGGCGGGCTCCGACTCCAGCCGGTCGGGCGCCTCGGTGAACCGCTCGCGGGCGGTCTCCGGCTCCACGTCCAGCAGGACGGTCAGGTGCGGGACGAGCCCCGCGGTCGCCCAGCGGTTGATGCGCGCGACCTCGGTCGGGGACAGGTCGCGGCCCGCGCCCTGGTAGGCGACGGAGGAGTCGATGTACCGGTCGGAGATGACGACCGCGCCGCGCTCCAGGGCGGGCCGGACGACGGTGTCGACGTGCTCCGCGCGGTCGGCCGCGTACAGCAGGGCCTCCGCGCGGTGCGACAGGCCGGCGGACGAGACGTCGAGGAGGATCGAGCGCAGCCGCTTGCCGACCGGGGTGGCGCCGGGTTCGCGGGTGAGGACGACCTCGTGGCCCTTGGCGCGGATCCACTCGGCGAGGGCCTCGGCCTGGGTGGACTTGCCGGCGCCGTCGCCGCCCTCCAGGGCGATGAAGAAGCCGTTGGCCGTAGGCGCCTGCGCCGGGTCGTCGCCGCCGAGCAGGGCGTCGCGCAGGTCGTGGCGGAGCGGTACGCCCGCGCGGTCGTCGACCTTGGCGAGCACCACGGCGGCCACCGGCAGCAGCAGCGCGCCGACCAGCATCAGGGTGAACGCGGCGCCGCCGTGCGCGAACACGAACTTGCCGTTCTCCAGGCGGTGCGGTCCGATCAGCGCGGCCACCAGGGGGGCGATCAGCGCGCCGAGCGCCATGGCGACCCGGACCACCGCGTGCAGGTGCTCGGTCGTCCGGGTCCGGCGGGAGTCCTCGGTCTCCTGGTCGAGCAGGGTGTGCCCGGTGTTGGCGGCAACGCCCGCGCCGATGCCGGCCAGCGCGACGATCAGGAGCACGGTGGTGACGTCCGGAACCAGGCCCGCGGCCAGCAGCGCGATGCCGGTGAAGGCGATCGCCAGGGACAGCAGGCGGCGGCGGGAGAGCGTCGGGAGCATGGCGGGCGCCGTACGGATGCCGACGGCGACCCCGCCGGTCAGGGCGAGCACCAGCAGGCCGTACAGGACCGGTCCGCCGCCCAGGTCCCTGGCGTGCAGCACGGCGACGGCGACGGCGGCGGAGACGGCACCGGCGATCGCGGCGCAGGCCAGCACGAGGAGCGGGATGGCTCCGGTGCGGCCGGTGTCGGTGCCGTCGGCGGTCTTGGGGCGGCGCAGGCCCTCCAGCGGCGACCGCGCGCGCGGGGTACGGGTGCCGGGCACCTCCAGGTAGACCAGCACCGAGAGGGACGCGGCGAACAGGCCCGCCGCCAGGTACGAGCCGAGGGCCGCCTGGTGCTGGGCGAACCAGGCGATGCCCGTGCCCAGCAGGTTGTTGACCAGCGACGCGACGACCAGGGCGGCGGCCGCGAGCGGAACCGTGAGGAACGTCGTCCGCAGCGAGAGGCGGCGCAGGGCGTCCAGGTGGTCGGGCAGCGGCCGTACCGTGGCGCCCTCCGGGGGCGGGGCGGGCAGCAGCGCGGGGGCCGCGCTCTCCCGGCAGACGGTCCAGAAGCGCTCGGCGACCCCGGTGACGAAGGCCGTCGCGAGGACGAGCGTCAGGGCGTTCGCCGGGGTCCAGTCGATCCACAGGGGCGCGATGATCAGCAGGACCGTGCGCAGGCCGTCGGCGCCGACCATGGTCCAGCGGCGGTCGAGCGGGCCGCCCTGCGCGGTCAGCGTGGTGAGCGGGCCCAGCAGGACCGCGCCGAAGAGCAGGGTGGCGAGAATGCGCACCCCGAAGACGACCGTCACCGCGAGCGCCGCGCCGCGGTAACCACCGCCGAACGAGCCCTGGGCCACGGCTGCCTGGAGCGTGAGCACCACCAGCACCAGCAACGCCAGGCTGTCACCGATCCCGCTCACGAGCTGGGCGCTCCACAACCGCCTCAGTTCGGGTCGGCGCAGCAGAGAGCGGACGGCGCGCTCGCGGGAATCCGCTACCAGCGCGTCGTCCGGGTCTGTCTGGGGGGCCGTTGGCTGCTCGGCTCGCGTCATGCTTTCAGCCTATCGGCAGCCGCCGACAGCCCGCGGCGACCGTCCACAGGTACGCACGCCCCGACACCAAGTTGATGCCGGGGCGTGCACATTGCGAAGCCGATGTGAGGACCGGAGGGCACCTCAACGCCCCCGGGACGGCCGGAACCGACCCTTGGGACCGCCGGAGCCGGCCCCCCAGAACCACCGGAGCCGGTCCGTCCGGAACGGCCGGACCCAGTCCGGGACGGCCGGAGCCAGTCCAGTCCGGGACGGCCGGAGCCTGTCCAGTCCGGAACGGCCGGACCCAGTCCAGTCCGGGACGGCCGGAGCCGGTCCAGTCCGGAACGGCCCGAGCCGGTCCTGCCCAGCCGGGACGATCTCAGCCGGTCCGGTCCGGGACGGCCGGAGTCGGTCCTGGGCCGGGCGGCTCAGTCCTCCGCGGCCGTCTTGGAAGCCGTCGCCTTCTTCGCGGGCGCCTTCTTCGCGGCCGTCGTCGTCTTCTTCGCGGCCGCGGCGGTCTTCTTGGCCGCCGTCTTCTTCGCCGGTGCGGCCTTCTTGGCGGCCGCGGTCTTCTTCGCGGGCGCCTTCTTCGCCGTCTTCTTGGCCGGCGCCTTGGCCCGCTTCTCGGCGAGCAGCTCGTAGCCGCGCTCCGGGGTGATCGTCTCGACGCTGTCGCCGGAGCGCAGGGTCGCGTTGGTCTCCCCGTCGGTGACGTACGGGCCGAAGCGGCCGTCCTTCACCACCACCGGCTTCTCGCTGACCGGGTCGGTGCCCAGCTCCTTCAGCGGCGGCTTGGCGGCGGCCCGGCCGCGCTGCTTGGGCTGGGAGTAGATCTGCAGCGCCTCTTCGAGGGTGATCGTGAAGAGCTGGTCCTCGGAGGTGAGCGAACGCGAGTCCGTGCCCTTCTTCAGGTACGGCCCGTAGCGCCCGTTCTGCGCGGTGATCTCCTGGCCCTCGGCGTCGGTGCCGACCACCCGCGGCAGGGACATCAGCTGGAGCGCGTCCGCCAGCGTGACCGTGTCCAGGGACATGGTCTTGAAGAGCGAGGCGGTGCGCGGCTTGACCGCGTTCTTGCCGGTCTTCGGGGTGCCCTCGGGGAGCACCTCGGTGACGTACGGGCCGTAGCGGCCGTCGCGGGCGATGATCTGGTGGCCGGTCTCCGGGTCGGCGCCGAGCTCGAAGTCCCCGCTCGGCTTGGCGAGCAGTTCCTCCGCGAGCTCGACGGAGAGCTCGTCGGGGGCCAGGTCCTCCGGCACGTCCGCGCGCTGGTGGCCCTCGGAGTCCTTCTCGCCGCGCTCGATGTACGGGCCGTAGCGGCCGACCCGCAGCACGATGTCGTTGCCCACCGGGAACGACGACACCTCGCGGGCGTCGATCGCGCCCAGGTCGGTCACCAGCTCCTTGAGGCCACCGAGGTGGTCCCCGTCGCCGTTGCCGGCGTCGGCCGCGCCGCCGGGGGCGGCGCCCTCACCGCCCTCGCCGAAGTAGAAGCGCTTCAGCCACGGCACGGCCTGCGCCTGACCTGCGGCGATGCGGTCGAGGTCGTCCTCCATCCGGGCGGTGAAGTCGTAGTCGACCAGCCGGCCGAAGTGCTTCTCCAGGAGGTTGACCACGGCGAAGGAGAGGAAGGACGGCACGAGGGCCGTGCCCTTCTTGAAGACGTAGCCGCGGTCCAGGATCGTGCCGATGATCGACGCGTACGTCGACGGGCGGCCGATCTCGCGTTCTTCGAGCTCCTTGACCAGCGAGGCCTCGGTGTAGCGGGCCGGGGGCTTGGTGGCGTGCCCGTCGACCGTGATCTCCTCGGCGGACAGCGGGTCGCCCTCGGCGACCTGGGGCAGCCGGCGCTCGCGGTCGTCCAGCTCGGCGTTCGGGTCGTCGGCGCCCTCGACGTAGGCCTTGAGGAAGCCGTGGAAGGTGATCGTCTTGCCGGAGGCGCTGAACTCGACGTCCCGGCCGTCGGCGGCGGTGCCACCGATCTTGACGGTCACGCTGTTGCCGGTCGCGTCCTTCATCTGGGAGGCGACGGTCCGCTTCCAGATCAGCTCGTAGAGCTTGAACTGGTCGCCGGTGAGTCCGGTCTCGGCGGGGGTGCGGAAACGATCACCCGAGGGGCGGATCGCCTCGTGCGCCTCCTGCGCGTTCTTGACCTTGGCGGCGTACGTCCGCGGGGCCGAGGGCAGGTAGTCGGCGCCGTAGAGCTGCGTGACCTGGGCGCGGGCGGCCGCGATCGCGGTGTCGCTCAGCGTCGTGGAGTCCGTACGCATGTACGTGATGTAGCCGTTCTCGTACAGCTTCTGGGCCACCTGCATGGTGGCCTTCGCGCCGAAGCCGAGCTTGCGCGAGGCCTCCTGCTGGAGGGTCGTCGTACGGAACGGGGCGTAGGGCGAGCGGCGGTACGGCTTGGACTCGACCGAGCGGACCGAGAACCGGGTGTTCTCCAGGGCGGCGGCCAGCGCGCGGGCGTTCGCCTCGTCGAGGTGCAGGGTGTTCGCGCTCTTGAGCTGCCCCAGCGAGTCGAAGTCGCGGCCCTGCGCGACGCGCTTGCCGTCGACGGCCTGGAGGCGGGCGACCAGGACGGACGGGTCGCTCGGGTCCCCTGCCCGCCCGGTCCCGAAGGTGCCGGTCAGGTCCCAGTACTCAGCGGACCGGAACGCGATGCGCTCCCGCTCCCGCTCCACCACGAGCCGGGTCGCCACGGACTGGACACGGCCGGCCGACAGGCGCGGCATGACCTTCTTCCACAGGACCGGCGAGACCTCGTAGCCGTAGAGGCGGTCGAGGATGCGGCGGGTCTCCTGGGCGTCGACGAGCTTCTGGTTGAGCTGGCGCGGGTTGGCGACGGCGGCCCGGATCGCGTCCTTGGTGATCTCGTGGAAGACCATCCGCTTGACGGGGATCTTCGGCTTGAGGACCTCCTGGAGGTGCCAGGCGATGGCCTCGCCCTCGCGGTCCTCATCGGTGGCGAGGAAGAGCTCGTCGGACTCCTTCAGCAGGTCCTTGAGCTTCTTGACCTGCGCCCTCTTGTCGGCGTTGATCACGTAGATGGGCTGGAAGTCGTGCTCGACGTCCACGCCGAGGCGCCGGACCTCGCCCGTGTACTGCTCGGGCACCTCCGCGGCGCCGTTGGGAAGGTCACGGATGTGCCCGACGCTCGCTTCGACGACGTATCCGGGGCCCAGGTAGCCCTTGATCGTCTTCGCCTTGGCAGGGGACTCGACGATGACGAGTCGGCGGCCGCCCTGTGCGGTCTCGCTGGTCGGGGACAACTTCGCTCTTCTCTCCGGTCGACGCTGGGGCCTCCCCAGGCCTTGCTCCCGGGGTCGTGGCACGGGCACGGATGCCCGCTCACTTGGTGACGCTGCGGAGTGTGACGGTACATCCCGCCCCCGTGTCAAACGGGAAAAGCCCACAACGGCCACTCGAACGGTAACCCGACTACCGCCATTCCTGCCGCCCGGAGTCCCCGGTCGCCCGCCGGGCCATGTCCGGAGCGTGATGCTCCGATTACCGGCGCACCACCTTCAGAGGCGGGTCAGACAGTACGCCCCGAGGCCCAGCGCGATCACCGCGGCGAGGCCGGCGAGGGTCGCCGATGCGACCTGACTCACACCCTGGGCGACGGGTTCGCCACGCCGGAGCCGGACGCCGGTCCACACCAGCAGCGCGCCTCCGAACAGGGCGAACACCACCCCCGCGAAGATCGCCGGTGCGCTCTCCATGACCCGCGCTCCCCTTCCCTGCCACCCGTGACTGCCCAGCGCCCGGAGACTGGCACGTACGGGCGTCGGGTGGGAGGCCGCCGGGCGAAATCGAGGTGAACGGGCCACCGGTAGACCCTCGAACATCCGATCGGCGGACGAGAGGTGAAGCCGCGAAGGACCGGCGACGGACCGGCCGGCGAACGTTCCGACCAGATTTTTCCGGCCTTTTTCTTCTCCGGCGTGTCCCGCAGGCCCACTCACGGACCGCCCCCGGCCCACCCGCCCCGGCGCGCCGCGCACGTCTTCCGGTCCGTCAGACGGCCGGCTCCAGGAACCCCTGCTCCACGAGCAGCCGGATCTGCGCGGGCGTGCGGTCGCGCAGCAAGACCGGGTCCTCGCCCGTCAGTTGCGCGATGGCGTCGAGAATCCGCCCCGCGCTCAGCGTGCCGTCGCACACCCCTGCGAAGCCCGCGCCCACCGTGTCCACCTTGGTCGCGCGGCGCATCCCGCGGTGCTGACGCAGCACCACGTGCTCCGGGTCCTCGGCGCCGGGCAGCCCGACCTGCTCCTGGACCACCTCGACGGCAAGCCTGAAGTGGCCCTCCAGAAGATCCGCGTCGTCATGGTCACGGAGGTAGTCGAGGCGGTCGAAGTGCGCGCGGATCGTCTCACCGAGCGGCTGTTCGATCGAATGCGGCCACTCCTCGACGGTGACCGAGGGCACAGCGGCGTCCGTCCTGCGCAGCGTGATCCAGCCGAATCCCACCCCCTTCACCTTGCGCGCCTCGAACTCGTCGAGCCATGCGTCGTACTGCGCCTGATACTCCGCCGGGTCCCCGCGGTGGTCGCCGGAGTCCCTGAGCCACAGCTCCGCGTACTGGTTGACGTCCTGGACCTCGCGCTGCACGATCCACGCGTCGCACCCCCGCGGCACCCAGGACCTGACCCTGTCCTGCCAGTCCTCCCCGGCCACGTGCTGCCAGTTGGCGAGGAACTGCGCGAACCCGCCCTCGTTCAGCCGCTCCCCGGCCTGTTGAACGAGCGAGCGGCACAGATCGTCCCCGCTCATCCCGCCGTCCCGGTACGTCAGCCGGGCGCCCGGAGAGATCACGAACGGCGGGTTGGACACGATCAGGTCGTACGTCTCCCCCTCCCGGACCGGCTCGAAGAGCGAGCCCTCGCGCAGGTCGGCCGCGGGTGCGCCGGAGAGCGCCAGCGTGAGCGCCGTGATGTGCAGCGCGCGCGGGTTGACGTCGGTCGCCGTCACGCGCGTGGCGTGCTGGGCGGCGTGCAGTGCCTGGATCCCGGAGCCGGTGCCGAGGTCGAGGGCGGCGGCGACGGGCGTGCGGACGGTGATGCCGGCGAGGGTCGTGGACGCGCCGCCGACGCCGAGGACGACTTCTTCGTGCCGCCGGCCGATGCCGCCCGCGCCGCCGACGGCGCATCCGAGATCGGAGACGATGAACCAGTCCTCGCCGTCGGGTCCGCCGTACGGCCGTACGTCCACGGTGGCCGCGACCTCGTCGCCGCCCGCGCGGGTCAGCCAGCCGCTGCCCAGGAGGTCGTCGACGGGCAGGACGCCGGCCACGCGCGCGTGCGGCACGGGCTGCTGGAGGAGGAACAGCCGGACGAGCGTCTCCAGGGGCGTGTCCCCGCGGGTCGCGCGCAGCGCGGGCACCGTCTCGCTGCGGGCCAGCGCCGCGTAGGCGGGGGCGCCGAGCAGGTCGAGCAGGCCGTCGGCGGTGAAGGAGGAGCCCAGCAGGGCGGTGCGCAGCAGGGCGGCGACGTCGGGGCGGTCGGAGGCGGGCAGGGTGGCGAGGCCGGAGTCAGTCACGCCCTCCATTGTGGCCCGCGGCCAGGCCCGGCCACGGGCTCAGCACACGGCCGCGCCCACCGAACCCGCCCGGCGCACGGACCCGTCCGGCGCACGAACCCGCCCGGCGCACGAACCCGCCCGGCGCACGAACCCGCTCGGCGCACGAACCTGGCCCCGGCACCGGGTCAGGCCTCGGGCCGGGCCGCGGGCCCGGCCTCCGAGGTGCCGTCGCTGTCTCAGCCCGCGGTCGACGAGGTCGAGGTCGAGGCAGGGGCCGACGCCGGATCCGAGGCACCGGTCGACGTCGTCGAGGAGACCTTCTTGCAGCTGGCCTGCTCGGCGATCGCGTCCTTGACCTCGCCCTGCTCCAGGGCGTTCAGCGCCGCGGTGCCGCTCTTGCTCTGCGTCTCCAGCTGCGTCGTCTGGGAGGCGACGTCCTGCAGACCGGAGGCGAACTTCGCCTGGTCCTTCGTGTCCAGCGCGTCGACCTTCTTCTTCAGGTCGGCGTAGGACGCGGAGAGGCTGTTGAGGGTCGTGACGACGTTCTGCTGGCGCTTGGCGCCGTCGTCCACCCCGGGGGGCGCGCCGGCGCTACTGATGGCCGCGGCGAGCGCCTTGTAGCCGTCGGACATGTCCTGGAAGGCCTGGGAGTCGGTCTTCTGGATGGTCGCGGCGGAACTCGTGGTGTCGGAGGCCGTCGTGGAGATCGCCTCGTTCGCCGCCTTGATCTTCGCGTCCTGCGCCGGCACCGCGTCGCACACGGTCTTGGCCCAGGCGATCAGCTTCGGGTCGGTGCCCTTGTTGCTGCTGCACCCGGACAGCGCCACTACCAGTACCGCACCGCCGGACAGTGCGGCCGCGAGCTTCTTGTTCACCGGATCGGTCCCTTCCATGGCTCTCGGCCCCCGGAATCTACACGGCGGACGGACAGTACCGTCATGGAAGCACCCATTAAATAAGCTTTTGGGTAGTTTTGCTCCGGGGAGAGAAGGCTCACGACGAGACGACGCGCACATTCCGCTCCCGAACGCACTCCGGCGCACCTCGGCACACAGCTCACGGCAGACGGCAGACGGCAGACGGCAGACGGCAGGCAGCCCGGCGTACGAAACGGGCGGACAGCGTGTCAGCACACGCCGTCCGCCCGCTCGTTGACCGGCTCCCTCTCGCGAGGGCGCCGGTGGGCGCCCTGGGACCGCCTACGAAACCACCGCGGGATCGGCCGACTTGGCCACCCGTTCGGCACTGTCCTCGTCGTCGTCGCCGACGGCGATGCCGCGCCGCTTGGAGACGTAGACCGCGCCGACGATCACGATCAACGCGAGGACCGCGATCGTGATCCGGATGCCGATGCTCTTGTCATGTCCGTAGGAGAACTTGATCACCGCGGGTGCGATGAGCAGGGAGACCAGGTTCATGACCTTGAGCAGCGGGTTGATCGCGGGCCCTGCGGTGTCCTTGAAGGGGTCGCCGACCGTGTCGCCGATGACCGTGGCGGCGTGGGCCTCGCTGCCCTTGCCGCCGTGGTGGCCGTCCTCGACGAGTTTCTTGGCGTTGTCCCAGGCACCACCGGAGTTGGCCAGGAAGACGGCCATCAGGGTGCCCGCGCCGATCGCGCCCGCGAGGTAGGACCCGAGGGCGCCGACACCGAGCGTGAACCCGATGAAGATGGGCGCCATCACGGCGAGCAGTCCCGGCGTGGCCAGCTCGCGCAGGGCGTCCTTGGTGCAGATGTCGACGACCTTGCCGTACTCGGGCTGCTCCGTGTAGTCCATGATCCCGGGGTGCTCGCGGAACTGCCGCCGCACCTCGAAGACCACCGAACCCGCCGACCTCGACACGGCATTGATGGCCAGTCCGGAGAAGAGGAAGACGACCGCCGCGCCGGCGATGAGCCCGACCAGGTTGTTGGGCTGCGAGATGTCCATGGACAGGGTCAACGGGGAGCCCGCACCGCTGAGTTTCACGCCCACGTCCTGCACGTTCGTGGTGATCGCGTCCCGGTACGACCCGAAGAGCGCCGACGCCGCGAGGACGGCGGTGGCGATGGCGATGCCCTTGGTGATGGCCTTGGTGGTGTTGCCGACGGCGTCCAGGTTGGTGAGCACCTGCGCGCCCGCGCCCTCGACGTCGCCGGACATCTCGGCGATGCCCTGGGCGTTGTCGGAGACCGGCCCGAAGGTGTCCATGGCGACGATCACGCCGACCGTGGTGAGCAGACCGGTGCCGGCCAGCGCCACCGCGAACAGCGCGAGCATGATCGACGTGCCGCCGAGCAGGAACGCGCCGTAGACACCGAGGCCGATCAACAGGGCCGTGTAGACGGCCGATTCGAGGCCGACCGAGATGCCGGCGAGGACCACGGTGGCCGGGCCGGTCAGCGAGGTCTTGCCGATGTCCATGACCGGACGTCGGTTGGTCTCGGTGAAGTAGCCGGTCAGCTGCTGGATGACGGCCGCCAGCAGGATGCCGATGGCCACCGCGACGAGCGCGAGGATCCGCGGGTCGCCGTCCTTGGCCCGGATGGCCGCGTCACCGATGCCGTTCAGGTCGGAGTACTTCGCCGGCAGGTACACGAAGACCGCGATCGCGACGAGCACGAGCGAGATCACCGCGGAGATGAAGAAGCCGCGGTTGATGGCGCTCATGCCGCTGCGGTCGCTGCGGCGCGGCGCGACCGCGAAGATGCCGATCATCGCGGTGATGACGCCGATGGCCGGTACCAGGAGCGGGAAGGCGAGTCCGGAGTCGCCGAAGGCCGCCTTGCCGAGGATCAGCGCGGCGACCAGGGTCACGGCGTACGACTCGAAGAGGTCGGCCGCCATGCCCGCGCAGTCGCCGACGTTGTCGCCCACGTTGTCGGCGATGGTCGCGGCATTGCGCGGGTCGTCCTCCGGAATGCCCTGTTCGACCTTGCCGACCAGGTCGGCGCCGACGTCGGCGGCCTTGGTGAAGATGCCGCCGCCGACACGCATGAACATGGCGATCAGGGCGGCACCGAGACCGAAGCCTTCGAGCACCTTCGGCGCGTCGGCCGCGTACACCAGCACCACACAGGAGGCGCCGAGCAGGCCGAGCCCCACCGTGAACATGCCGACGACGCCGCCCGTGCGGAAAGCGATCTTCATGGCCTTGTGCGAGACGGCGGTGAGATCCTTTTCCGGTTCGCCTTCCGCCGGAGTGGCCTCCCGGGCCGCCGCGGCGACGCGCACATTGCTGCGTACGGCGAGCCACATGCCGATATAACCGGTGGTCGCCGAGAACGCCGCGCCGATCAGGAAGAAGATCGACCGGCCGGCGCGCTGATTCCAGTCGTCCGCGGGCAGCAGCAGGAGCAGGAAGAACACCACGACGGCGAATACGCCGAGGGTGCGCAACTGTCGGCCCAGATAGGCGTTGGCGCCTTCCTGGACCGCCGCCGCGATCTTCTTCATGCTGTCGGTGCCTTCGCCGGCCGCGAGCACCTGGCGGACCAGGATCCAGGCGACCACGAGCGCGGCCAGCGCCACGGCGGCGATGACCGCCACCAGGACCCGGTTGTCGTCGGTCAGGACTGCGGCTGCGAAGGTTGTGGGGTGATGGCCCAACTGATGAGGGGTAGAAAGCCCCGCCATTCGTCCTCCTTGACGCTTGGGCTGAGCTCAAGATGTGGACGGATTCTAGGTACCCGCGAGTGATCTAAACAGGGGACGGTAAGCGGAATTGGCCTTCTCGTGCTCTTCAGCAAATGATCGAGATCAGGCCGACGAACCCGAAAGCGGTAATGCCCTAAAAGCATTGACAGCGGCCGTTTACTTGATCAAATTATCGCCCGACTGATCGTGAATAAATTCACTAAATACATCGCACGAGATCACTTTAGGACCGGTCGCAGGTGAAACGGCTGCACGGACGTGCCGACATGCCGAAGGGCCCCGCGGTTGCGGGGCCCTTCGGCATGCACAGTCGGGGTGGCGCTCAGGTGAGCGCGACTCCGGGCGGGGTCGTCGGCCAGGTCATGCGGATCAGCCCGCCGTGCTCCCCGGCCGTGACCTCCACGTCGTCCACGAGGCCGCTGATGACCGCGAGGCCCATCTCGTCCTCCTCGGCCTCCACGTCCACGTCCGCCGCGCCACCGGAGCCCCGGCCGCCGGGGACGGAACGGGGTGCCTCGTCGCCGACCTCGATGGAGAACTGTTTCTCCTCTTCGATCAGCGCCACCCGCACCGGCTCGGTGATGCCGCCGGCCTGGTGCAGACCCACGGCACGGGAACAGGCCTCGCCGACGGCCAGCCGGACCTCGTCCAGGACGGCCTCGTCCACTCCGGCCCTGCGAGCCACCGCCGCCGCCACCAGTCGGGCGGTGCGGACGTGCTCGGGCAGCGCGCTGAAGCGGAGTTCAACGGTGGCCATAAGTCCCCCTCGGAACTACGGGCGTGCGATGGGGGCCGGGCCGCCGAAGAACCCGGAACCCCCGATGAATTGCGTCCGCCGCGGGCACTGCGGCCCGTGCACGGCTGCCGGCACGGGCACGCGGGCCCGAACGGGCGGGGGTGACACGGACGTCCGCACGGCGCATTGCGCGTACGGGCCCGTGCCGAGGGCCGGCCGGACGGCACGGACCGATCGGCGGTCCGGGGTACGTCGGCCGGCCCCGGGTCAGTCGGTGGCCGCCACCGCTTCCTCGACCGAGGTGTGGATCGGGAACACCTTGGTGAGGCCGGTGATACGGAAGATCTTCAGAATGCGCTCCTGGTTGCAGACCAGGCGCAGCGAGCCCTCATGGGCACGCACCCGCTTCAGGCCGCCGACCAGCACGCCGAGCCCGGTGGAGTCGAGGAAGTCCACGCCCTCCATATCGACGACGAGGTGGAAATTCCCGTCGTTCACCAGCTCGACCAGCTGCTCGCGCAGCTTGGGCGCGGTATATACGTCGATTTCGCCACCGACCTCGACGACCGTACGATCGCCGACTGTACGGGTCGACAGGGACAGGTCCACGGATCCTCCAGCACCTTGCTATCGAGCGGTCGCCCCTCGGGACACCTCGGCTTGCGGCCCCCGGGACGGTTCGCCAGCCGCGATGGCATTCAATCACTTACGGCAGGCGCGCACGACGCCTTGGCCCCATTGTCCGTCACGCCAGTGACACACTCGGTCCCGATGGCCATAAATCACCGATCCGATCGACCGCCGGTTCCGGCCGGGTCCGGGTTCTCTCCGGGCACGGTCCTGGACCGGCTCGCCTCCGGGCCGAGCCGGGCTTCGCGCATCACTCATACGGAGCACTTGCCCCCGCGTGCGGGTCGGCATGCCGTCTGGCCTGACCGGATTCGTTCGGAGGTCGTCGCGGCCGTGCAGGAGTACGGCATCGAGCATCCCTGGGCGCATCAGGCGCTGGCCGCCGAGCACGCCCTGGACGGCGACTCGGTGGTGGTGGCCACCGGCACCGCCTCCGGCAAGTCCCTGGCCTATCTCGTGCCGGTGCTGTCCACCCTCCTGGACGGTTCCGAGGCCGCCAACGGCCGCGGCGCCACCGCCCTCTACCTGGCCCCCACCAAGGCGCTGGCCGCCGACCAGTGCCGTGCTGTGAAGGAACTTTCACAACCGCTGGGGAACGCGGTGCGCCCCGCCGTGTACGACGGCGACACCCCGTACGAGGAACGGGAGTGGGTCCGCCAGTACGCCAACTACGTGCTCACCAACCCCGACATGCTGCACCGCGGGATCCTGCCCGGGCACGCCCGCTGGTCCTCCTTCCTGAAGTCGCTGAAGTACGTCGTCGTCGACGAGTGCCACACCTACCGGGGCGTCTTCGGCTCGCACGTCGCCCAGGTGCTGCGCCGACTGCGCCGCCTGTGCGCCCGCTACGGCGCCTCCCCGGTCTTCCTGCTGGCCTCCGCGACCGCCGCCGAGCCGGCCGTGGCCGCCGGCCGCCTCACCGGCCTGCCGGTCGTGGAGATCGCCGACGACGCCTCCCCGCGCGGCGAGCTGGTCTTCGCCCTCTGGGAGCCGCCGCTCACCGAGTTGCACGGCGAGAAGGGCGCCCCCGTCCGCCGTACCGCCACCGCCGAGACCGCCGACCTGCTGACCGACCTCGCCGTGCAGGGCGTCCGATCGGTCGCCTTCGTGCGCTCCAGACGCGGCGCGGAGCTGATCTCCGTCATCGCCCAGGAGCGGCTGGCCGAGGTGGACCGTTCCCTCGCCCGGCGTGTCGCGGCCTATCGCGGCGGTTACCTCCCCGAGGAGCGGCGCGCCCTGGAACGCGCGCTGCACTCCGGGGAGCTCCTCGGACTTGCCGCCACAACGGCCCTGGAGCTGGGTGTGGACGTCTCCGGGCTGGACGCCGTACTGATCGCCGGGTACCCCGGTACGAGGGCCTCTGTGTGGCAGCAGGCGGGTCGCGCGGGTCGCGCCGGGCAGGGTGCCCTCGCGGTCCTGGTCGCCCGCGACGACCCGCTGGACACCTTCCTCGTCCATCATCCCGAGGCCCTGTTCGACCAACCGGTGGAATCGACCGTCCTCGACCCCGACAACCCGTACGTCCTCGCACCCCACCTGTGCGCCGCCGCGGCCGAGATACCGCTCACCGACGACGACCTCGACCTCTTCGGCCCCGCCTGCAAGGAACTGCTGCCGCAGCTGGAGGCCGCGAAGCTGCTGCGCCGCCGGACGAAGGCCTGGCACTGGACCCGCCGGGAGCGGGCCGCCGAGCTGACCGACATCCGCGGCGAGGGCGGCCGCCCGGTGCAGGTCGTCGAGGCGGGTACGGGACGCCTGCTCGGCACGGTGGACGCGAGCGCCGCCCATTCCACGGTCCACGAGGGCGCCGTCCACCTGCACCAGGGCCGCACCTACCTGGTGCGCTCCCTCGACCTGGAGGACTCGGTGGCCCTGGTCGAGCAGGCCGAGCCGCCGTACTCCACGGTGGCCCGCGACACCACGGCCATCTCCGTCCTGGAGACCGACACCGAGATCCCCTGGGGCGACGGCCGCCTCTGCTACGGCTCCGTCGAGGTCACCAACCAGGTGGTCTCCTTCCTGCGGCGCCGGCTCATCACCGGCGAAGTGCTGGGCGAGACGAAGCTCGACCTCCCTCCGCGTACGCTGCGCACCCGCGCGGTGTGGTGGACCGTCACCGAGGACCAGCTCGACGAGGCCCGGATCGACCCGGAGATCCTCGGCGGCGCCCTGCACGCCGCCGAGCACGCCTCCATCGGCCTGCTCCCGCTCTTCGCGACCTGCGACCGCTGGGACATCGGCGGCGTGTCGATCCCGCTGCACCCCGACACGCTCCTGCCGACCGTCTTCGTCTACGACGGCCACCCCGGCGGCGCCGGCTTCGCGGAGCGCGCCTTCCACACGGCCCGGACCTGGCTGACGGCCACCCGGGAGGCGATCGCGGCGTGCGAGTGCGACGCCGGGTGCCCGTCCTGCATCCAGTCCCCCAAGTGCGGGAACGGGAACGAGCCGTTGCACAAGCGGGGGGCGGTGCGGCTCCTCACGGTGCTGCTGAAGGGGGCGCCGACGGGGTAGTTGTTCGGCTGCCGCCGTGTGGGGGTCGGTCGCGCAGTTGCCCGCGTCCCTTCGGGGCGCGTGGTCAGGGGCGCGGTGCGGCGGGGCCGGCTCTGGCCCGGACCTCGGCCGTGAACGGCCCACCGCCTGACGCAGCCGTCACGTCCGAGACGTCCCCCACGATCACGCAGCGCGTGAGCCGCGTGCCCTGTGCCCGTGCCACGTGGTCCGCCCGAGCGCAGGCCGCCGTCGTCCCCTCGGCCCAGTGGTCCGCCGCCGCGAGCGCCGCCAGGTCGGCACCACCGGCGGCACGATGCCGGACCACCACCGCCTGCCCCAGTCCGAGCACAGTCCCGAACACCACGCACAGCACGGCAACGGCACCGACGCTCCAGACAGTGGCGGAGCCTTGATCACGCGCCCCGCTGCAGCGCGCCCGCCAGGGGCGCAGGAACCCGCGCGGCCGGCCCCCGCCGACCCGCAGCCGGACAACCACCGCGCACCCCCTCACGGCCCCACCTCCCTCGGCCCCTCCGCCAAGGCGACCGCCGACTCCCGTACCTCGAACGGCAACGCCCCCAGCACCGGTGGCCTCGCCGCCACCGTCACCCGCACCACGTCACCCTCCCGGCCCACCGTCACCGTCGCCCCGTCCGGCGCCGCCTCCTTCGTCAGCGCGATCACCGCGCCCTCGGCGTCCTGCCGGGCCGCGGCCCGCGCCCCGGTGCGGGCGGCGTCCACGCACCGGATCTGGGCGGCCACCACGAGCAGCCCCCACACCAGCGCCATCGTGAACGTCACCAGCACCGGCAGCACCACGGCCGTCTCCGCGGTCACGAACCCACGGTCCGTCCCACGCCCGGGCTCACATCCGCGCACTGAGGGCTCGTTTCACGATGGCCTGGAGCTCCGCGCTGACCTGCCCGCTCGTCACGACCGCGTAGAGGACCGCCGCGAACCCGACGGCGGCGATGATCCCCATCGCGTACTCGGAGGTGACCATCCCGGCGTCCCGGCGCACCAGCTTCCACATCTTCCTGCACATCTCACGCATTTCGACTCCCTTGTACTCGCTTGGTTCTGACGTCGGTTCGTGTCCGCGGTCCCGCTGTCGCGCTCCTCAACCACCACCCCCTCGCAGCACGCCGCCCGCCAGTCCGATCACCACGGGGAGCACACCCACCGCGATGAACGCGGGCAGAAAACAGAGCCCTACCGGCGCCGAGATCAGCACGGCCGCGCGTCGCGCCCGTGCGGTGGCGCTCCTCGCCCACTCGGCGCGGGCGTCCGAGGCGAGCCGGGCGACGGGCGCGGCCGCCGGCATGCCCGACTCGTCCGCGCGCTCCAGCAGCCGGGCCAGAGCCGCGGCGCCGGGCAGTCCGGCCAACCGTCGCCAGGCGGCCGCCGGTTCGCCGCCCAGCCGCACCTCAGCCGCGCCTCGGGCCAGCCCCTGCCCGACCGGTCCGCCGAGTGCCTCTCCGACGGCCTGGGCGGCGACCACCGGACCTGCCCCGGCGGCGATGCAGGCCGCCAGGAGGTCGGCAGCGAGCGGGAGTTGGCGAGCGGCCTCGGCCGCCTCCGCCTCGGCCGTCCGGTCGCCGTCGGCCGCCCGGCTCCGCCACCGCCACAGCCCCACTCCGACAGCCAGTCCCAGCAGCGCGCCGGCGACCCCGCCGATCAGCACCCAGCCGCCGCACACCACCCCGACGACTGGCAGCCATTCGCGGACGGCACCGCCGACGGCGGAATGCTTCTCCGCCGTCTCCAGCCGCCCCAGCCGCCCCAGCCGCTCCAGCCCGAGCAGTTCGGCCACCTTGCGCCGGGCCCAGCGCCTGCGCCTGGCCCGCTCCAGCCGCCATGCCGACCAGCCCAGGGCCGCCGGCACCGCGACCGCCACCCCCAGCCTGTGGACAACCTCCGCGCTCACGCCGCCTCAGCTCCCCGCACGATCCGGGCCGCCCACCACATCCCGGCCCCCTCGAACACCGCGCCGGCGACCAGGCAGCCCAGGCCCGCCCCGGTGTGCAGCAGCACCCGCAGCGGGTCGGCGCCCATGGCCGAGCCGAGCAGGATGCCGAGGGCGGGCAGCGCGGCGAGCATCACGGCGGTGGCCCGGGCACCCGACAACTGGGCCCGCAGGTCGGCACGCTGGTCGCGTTCGGCCCGCAGGGCGGCGTCCAGGCGGTCGAGACCGGCCGCGAGTCCGGCGCCCTGGTCGACCGCCACCCGCCAGCAGGCCGCGAGCCCCAGCAGGCCGTCGGCGCCGGGCTGTCGTGCCGCCACCGCCAGCGCCCCCGGCACGTCCCCGCCGAAGCGCGCCGCCGCCACCACGACCGGCCGGGCCTCACCGAGCCCGCCGGAGTCCCGTGCGGCCCGCAGCAGCGCCTCACCCGGCTGCCGCCCCGCGCGCACCTCACCGGCGAGCGCCCCGCACAGCGCGATCACCGCGTCGGCGCGCGCCTGGCGGGTCCGTCGCGCCTGGCGGGCCAGCCGGACCCGGCGCAGCGCCGGCACCCCGGCCGCGCCCGCGAGGACCGGAAGGACCGAGGCGGCGAGGAGTGCGAGCGCGAGACCTACGGCCAGGGCCCACCATTCACCCCGCCAACGGCCGCGCAGCCGCCGGAGTTCCCCGAGCGTCTGCTCCCAGGAGGGCGGCCCGGTGGTCACCGCCCCACCGCCGGCCAGCAGCAGCCGCGTCCGCCGCACCTCCCGCTGCCGCTCGGCCAGCAGCCAGGCCATGACCCCACCGCACACCACGGCCGCACCGACCGTCGTCTCACCCATCACACACACCTCTTTCAGCTCACGGATCGCCGGCAACTCGTCCATCACCGACGTCACTTCAAACCGGAACTCACGTCCCGCCGAAAGCACTTCGAGGCGGAACTCGCCCCTCGCCGATGGCACCTCAGCCCGGAACTCACGCCTCGCCGACGTCACCTCAGCCCGAAACCCACGCCTCGCCGACGTCACCTCAGCCCGAAACCCACGCCTCGCCGACGTCACCTCAGCCCGAAACCCACGCCTCGCCGACGTCACTCCGCAGCAACCCCCGCAGCCGCTCCCAGCCCTGCTCCCGGGCGAACGCCGCCGCGTCCCAGCGCAGCGCCGGTACCGTCCGCACCAGCCCGGAGGGGTCCCGCTCCAGGACGTGCACCTCGGCGATCCGCCGTCGGCCCGCGCGGTCCCGTACCAGGTGCAGCACCACCGACAGCGCGGCGGCGAGCTGGCTGTGCAGGGCGGCCCGGTCGAGCCCGGCGGCCGTGCCGAGGGCCTCCAGCCGGGCCGGTACGTCCGCGGCCGCGTTGGCGTGCACGGTGCCGCACCCGCCCTCGTGGCCGGTGTTGAGCGCGGCCAGCAGATGGACCACCTCGGGCCCGCGGACCTCGCCGACGACGAGCCGGTCGGGCCGCATCCGCAGGGCTTGGCGGACCAGGTCCTCCAGGGTGACGAGGCCGGCGCCCTCCTGGTTGGCGGGTCTGGTCTCCAGCCGTACGACGTGCGGGTGTTCGGGCCTGAGCTCCGCCGAGTCCTCGGCGAGCACGATCCGCTCGCCCGGGCCGACGAGACCCAGAAGGGCGCTCAGGAGGGTTGTCTTGCCCGTGCCCGTGCCACCGCTGACCAGGAAGGACAGCCGGGCCGTGAGGAGCGCCCGCAGGATCCGGTCGCCGCCCGGGGGCACGGTCCCGGCCGCGACCAGTTCGTCGAGGGTGAACGCCCGCGGTCGGGCCACCCGCAGGGACAGGCAGGTGCAGCCGACGGCCACCGGGGGCAGCACCGCGTGCAGGCGGGTGCCGTCGGGCAGCCGGGCGTCCGCCCACGGACGCGCGTCGTCCAGGCGCCGGCCGGCCACCGCGGCCAGCCGCTGCGCGAGGCGCCGTACCGCCGCCGCGTCCGGGAAGGCGACCGGGGTGAGCTCAAGGCCGCCACCGCGGTCGACCCAGACCCGGTCCGGGGCGGTCACCAGGACGTCGGTGACCGTGGGGTCGGCGAGCAGCGGCTCCAGGGGGCCGCTGCCGACCAGTTCGGAGCGCAGCCGCTCGGCCGCGCCGAGGACTTCGGCGTCGCCGAGGACCCGCCCCTGGGCGCGCAGTGCCTGTGCCACCCGCGCGGGTGTCGGTTCGGCGCCGCTCTCGGCGAGCCAGCGCCGCACTCCGTCGAGCAGGGCCGGGCCGTCCGCACCCGCGGTGCCGGGCCTCATACGACACCGCCGGCCTCGATGAGCGTGCGCTCCCAGAAGTCCTTGCAGAAGCGGGCCAGCGGTCCGCGTGCGACGGACCCCGGCGGTTTCCGGCCGGGGCGGGCCAGACCTGGTTCGGCCGGCACCTCGCCGGCCAGTGGGAGTCCGAGCAGTCCGGCCACCTCGCGGTCGTCCAGACCCGGCGCGTACGGCCCCCGGACCGCCACCCTGAGATCGCGTACGACCATGCCGACGGTGGCCGCCACCCGGCCGGCCGCGGCGACGGCGCGGAGTTCGGCGGGGACCACCAGGACGGCGAGGTCGAGCTGGGTGAGGACCTCGGCGACCTCGTCGTCCAGGCGGCGCGGCAGGTCGACGACGACCGTGCCGCCGCGCCGCCGGGCGGCGGCGAGCACCGCGCGGACGGCGGGCGGCGGGATCGCCACGCAGTCCCCGCGGTCCCAGCTGAGGATCCGCAGCGAGTGCAGTTCGGGCAGCGACTCCTCCAGGGCGCCGCTGCCGAGCCGGCCGCGCGAGGCGGCGAAGGCGGGCCAGCGCAGGCCCTCGGCGGTCTCGCCGCCGAGGAGTACGTCGATTCCGCCGCCCAGCGGATCCGCGTCCACGAGCAGGGTGCGCACTCCCTCCCGCGCGGAGGTGACGGCGAGCGCGCAGGCCAGCGTGGAGGCACCGGCCCCGCCCCGGCCGCCGATGACGCCGACGGTGAGGGCCGGGCGGCCCACGCCCTCGACGACGTCGGCGATCCGGTCCACGAGCCACTGCTCGCCGTCGGGCAGCATCAGGACGTGGTCGGCGCCGATCTCCACGGCCCGTTTCCACACGTCGGGGTCGTCCTGGTCGAGGCCCACGAGAACCACCCCGCGCCGGCGCGTGGCCCCTCGCACCCGCCGCGCCGCGTCGTCGCCGACCAGGACGAGCGGGGCGGACTCCCAGCCGCCGCCGCGGTCCGGCGGGCCGTGGTGGACCTCCGGTTTGGCACCTGCCGCGGCACACAGGCGCAACAGGTCGTCGAGGAGTTCGGCATCCTCGGTGACGATCATCGGGCGTCCGGGCCGTCCCGAGGCGGCGGACGGTGGGTCGTGGGTGACGGTTCCGGCCACGTGAGGTTCCCCCTTGGCTGCGCTCTCCCGCATGGCCCCTGCGGCCACGCGATTCCCAAACCTGCGAAGAACCGGCGAGCGGCTCCATATGCACGGCCGACAGAAACCGGCCGTTGACGCCCGACAAACGGAACCGGCCATGAACTCGCCGCCGCCGGAGCGCGCTGGAATCACGGTGCAGCGAACCCGGAAATCGTGTGGATCTTGGTCCAAAACTGTGGACAACTCGACGGTTGTGAATATCGCCGTCCCCCATACCGGTGAGGCCCGTTCCGTGGTCCGCGCGACTTCCACAGCGCAGCGTCACGACTACCCAACGTGACGGATCATGGGCATACGAGAAGGGCGGCCGAAGCCGCCCAGCCTGGGCCTCACGGCCCTCGAGAGGAGGAAAAACCCGTCCGGACATGCGACGACCCCCACCGGGGGGGAGAGTGGGGGTCGTCTCCACGGCCGACTCGGGGGGGGAGGAGCCGGACCGGGTTAGCACGGTCGCGAACGATCCGTGACTTCCATGGTGTACCCGAGAGCCCTCTCAGGCAAACCCACGCGCCCCACCTTACGCCGAATGGTGGGCGCCTATGCTCGGGGGCGTGGAAAGCCACTCCTTGCCCCGCACAGCCGCCTTCTTTGACCTGGACAAGACGGTCATTGCGAAGTCGAGCACGCTCACGTTCAGCAAGTCGTTCTACCAAGGCGGTCTGATCAACCGCCGGGCGGCGCTGCGCAACGCGTACTCCCAGTTCGTCTTCCTGGTCGGCGGTATGGACCACGACCAGATGGAGCGCACGCGCGCATACCTGTCCGGCCTCGTCCGTGGCTGGAATGTCCAGCAGGTCAAGGAGATCGTCGCCGAGACCCTGCACGACCTGATCGACCCGATCATCTACGACGAGGCCGCCTCCCTCATCGAGGAACACCACAAGGCCGGCCGGGACATCGTCATCGTCTCCACCTCGGGCGCCGAGGTGGTCGAGCCGATCGGCGGACTCCTCGGCGCCGACCGGGTGGTGGCCACCCGCATGGTCGTCGGCGACGACGGCTGCTACACCGGCGAGGTGGAGTACTACGCGTACGGGCCGACCAAGGCGGAGGCCGTCCGGGAGCTGGCCGCCTCCGAGGGGTACGACCTGGACCGCAGCTACGCGTACAGCGACTCGGCGACCGATCTGCCCATGCTCCAGGCCGTCGGCCGTCCGCACGCCGTGAACCCGGACCGCGCGCTGCGCCGCGAGGCCCTCGCCCGCGGCTGGCCGATCCTGGACTTCCACCGGCCGGTGCGGCTCAAGCAGCGGATCTCCACGCCGCCGCGTCCGGCCCTGGTCGCCGCGGCGGCCATAGGGGCGGCGGCGGCCACCGCGGGTCTGGTCTGGTACGCGAGCCGGCGCCGGAGCACGGTCGCCTGAAGCGGCCACCCCGGCACTCTTCACCCGTTCGGCCTATCGGCGCCCCTTTAGTACGCCTTTGAACCTGAAAGTAAAGATCTGTAGGCAGGGGTTCCGCTTACCCCGGGCTTGCAGTACAAAGGGGTTAGCGGCCCGCGAGACCGAAGGACATCCGAGAGGATCACCTTTAAAACGCATTTGGCCCCACGGACCGAGCATGAACACTGCGCACCCACGCGACGTCGACCCGTCGATTACGGGCCAGCCGCACCAGGTGACGGGCAAAGTACCCGACCTGATGGGCGACACATCGAGGACGCTTGGTAACCCGGTGAGCATGCCAGCGGCGGTACGAGCCCTCGTACCGCCGCAACCCTTTCCCGGGGCCCACGCGGCCTTCCGGACGACTCCTAGGCCGCCCCGCGCTGCAGCGCCTCGCACACCGCCGTGGACTCGCGCACGCCGAGTTCGACCGCGCGCCCGCAGTGCGCGATCCAGGCCGCCATCCCCTCCGGAGTACCGGAGACATAGCCCTCCAGGGCCGCGAGATAGGAGGCCCGGCCCAGTTCGGCGTGGCCGACCTCGGCGGGGCAGATCGCCTTGGGGTCGAGGCCGCTGCCGATCAGCACGATCCGCTCGGCCGCGCGGGCGACCAGCCCGTTGCACGAGGTGAAGGGCCGCAGCGCGAGCAGTTCGCCGTGCACCACGGCGGCCGTCACCAGCGCGGGCGCCGCACTCCCCGCGACGACCAGTTCGGAGAGCCCCTCCAGGCGCGCCGACACCTCGTCGGCGTCCGGCAGTTCCAGCTCCACCAGCGGCTCGTCGACGCGCTCACCGGCCCGGCGCGGCCGGCCGACCTCGTCGCCGCCCGTCGCGGCCGCCACGAGGTGCAGCCGGGCCATCACCCGCAGCGGCGACTGCCGCCAGATGGAGAGCAGCTGGCCCGCCTCCGCGGTCAGCCGCAGCGCCGCGCCGACCACGCGTGCGTCGCCGTCCCCACCGAAGTCGGAGCGGCGCCGCACCTCCTCCAGCGCCCAGTCGGCACCGGACAGCGCGGCGCTGCCACGGGCGGCCCGCAGCGCGGCCTCCGAGGTGACGGCGTTGCTGCGGCGCCGCATGACCCGGTGGCCGTAGACCCGGTCCACGGCCTTGCGCACGGACTCCACGGACTCGGCCACCCCGGGCAGCGCCCCCAGGGCCGCGAGCGGATCGGCAGTCGCACCTGTCGTACTCATGAGTACGACAGTACGCACCCCGCCTCGGGACTCCACGAAGGAGTGGTCTTCTTCACTCCACATGACACACACCGCAACCACGCGACTACTCTTCGTGAACATGAAAATTGCTTTCGTCGGGAAGGGCGGCAGCGGCAAGACCACGCTCTCCTCCCTGTTCATCCGCCATCTCGCGGCCGTCGGCGCGCCGGTCGTCGCCGTCGACGCCGACATCAACCAGCACCTCGGCCCCGCGCTCGGCCTCGACGAGACGGAGGCGGAGGCACTGCCCGCGATGGGCGAGCAGCTCTCCCTGATCAAGGACTACCTGCGCGGCCACAACACGCGCATCGCCTCCGCCGCGACCATGATCAAGACCACTCCGCCCGGCGAGGGATCGCGGCTGGTCCGGGTACGGGAGCCCAACCCGGTGTACGACGCCTGCGCGCGCCCGGTGGAACTCGACGGCGGCGCGGTCCGCCTGATGGTCACCGGGCCCTTCACGGACGCCGACCTGGGGGTCTCCTGCTACCACTCCAAGACGGGAGCGGTGGAGCTGTTCCTGAACCACCTCGTCGACGGCCCCGACGAGTACGTCGTGGTGGACATGACGGCGGGCTCGGACTCCTTCGCCTCCGGCCTGTTCACCCGCTTCGACATCACGTTCCTCGTCGCCGAGCCGACCCGGAAGGGGGTCTCCGTCTACCGCCAGTACAAGGAGTACGCCCGGGACTTCGGCGTCGTCCTGAAGGTCGTGGGCAACAAGGTGCAGGGGCAGGAGGACATCGACTTCCTGCGCTCGGAGGTCGGGGACGACCTGCTGGTCACGGTCGGGCACTCGGACTGGGTGCGCGCCATGGAGAAGGGCCGCCCACCCAGGTTCGACCTCCTGGAGAACCCCAACTCCCGCGCCCTGCGCGCCCTGAAGGTGGCCACCGACGCGACGTACCAGCTGCGGGACTGGGAGCGCTACACCCGGCAGATGGTCCACTTCCACCTGAAGAACGCGCTGTCGTGGGGCAACGAGCGCACCGGGACCGACCTGGCGGCACAGATCGACCCCGGCTTCGTGCTCGGCGAGGGAGTGGCCGCCCCCGCCTGACGGGCGGCGGCCCCCGGCTCCGCGCCTACTGCTTGACGGCCGGCGCCCCGGGCACCCCCTTCGGTGCCGGGGCGGGACGGCCGGACAGGAAGGACTCCCAGCCCTGCCGCGGGGCCTCGCCCACGTTCAGCGTGCGCAGCCTCGAAAGGACCTGCGGGTCCTGCGCGTCCAGCCAGTCGGCGAGCTGGTGGAAGGAGACACAGCGCACCTCGGGCTTGTTGCAGACGTCCGCGACGACCTCGTCGAGGGCGCGCATGTACGTGCCGCCGTTCCAGGATTCGAAGTGGTTGCCGATGACGAGCGGTGCGCGGTTGCCGTTGTAGGCCCGGTTGAAGCCCTGGAGCAGCCCGTCGCGCATCTGGTCGCCCCAGTAGTCGTACTTGTCGGGGTCACCCTGGGTCGACGTGCCGGACTGGTTGACCATGAAGTTGTAGTCCATGGTCAGCTGCTCGTAGGTGTGGCCGGGGAAGGGGACGAGCTGCATCGACAGGTCCCACAGCCCCTCCCTCTTCTTGGGCCAGACCTGGTCGTTGACGCCGCTGGTGTCGTAGCGGAAGCCGAGCTGGCTCGCCGCCTTGACGAAGTTCTTCTGGCCCTCCAGGCAGGGTGTGCGGGCGCCGATGAGCTCCTTGTCGTAGTCGAAGGGCAGCGGTGCGGCGTCCTTCATGCCGGTGTTGGTCTTCCAGGTCTTCACGAACTGCTTGGCCTGCGCGATCTCGCTCTTCCACTCGGCCACCGACCACTCGCCGACCCCGCCGTCAGGGCCGCAGAAGTGCCCGTTGAAGTGGGTGCCGATCTCGTTGCCCTCCAGCCAGGCCAGCCGTAGCTGTTTGGCCGTGTCGGCGATGCCCTGCTCGTCGTTGAAGCCGATCTCGGAGCTGCCGGGCGAGTGCTGCGGGGGCCGGTAGAGGTCACGCTTCTCCTCGGGCAGCATGTAGAGGCCGCTGAGGAAGAACGTCATGTTCGCGTTGTTCTCCTTGGCGACCTTGCGGAAGTGCGAGAAGAGCTTCTGGCTGTCCTCGCCCGAACCGTCCCAGGAGAACACCACGAACTGCGGTGGCTTCTCACCGGCCTTGAGCCGCTCGGGCCGGGGCAGATGCGGCTGCGCCCCGGTGTACGCGGTGGACCCGTCGCCGATCAGACGGACCACGCTCTGGGGCGCCGGCGCTCCCTTCTGCGGCCCGGGCGCCCCCTGCTCGGAGTGGGTACCGGTCGCGCAACCGGCGACCGACGCGGCACAGGCCGCGGCGGCCACGGCACCGACCGCAATCCTCTGGGTGGCGGCCAATTCCGCTCACCTTCTTCCTTCTCTCGGCTAACGCCGGTGACGGCGTTTCATGGCGATGTGCCGGATATCTGCCGACAGCGCGGCCAAGATCGCATAGGACCGAGAGAGGGATTAATACGACAAGCCGATGAACTGCTCACTTCACCCATGGAGGTGATCGGGTGCCCCATTTGCGTAGAAAATCCATGCCTGACCTTTACTCTGCATTACGATTCGTTTACTGAGTGTTGATTCATCCCGCCCAGATCCGCGACCGCGCTGCCCCGGAGGAGACGGGAAACATGTCATCAGCCTGCGTACCCACCCACCCCGAGAGCCTCGGCCTCGCCCGAGCCACAACTCCCCACGCCGTCACCGGCGCCGACCGGTCGCAGCACCCGACCACGCCCCCCGGCCGGCGCCGCCGCCTCGTGGGCGCCGACCTGTCCGCGTCCGTCGCGGTGTTCCTGATCGCCCTCCCACTGTCCCTGGGCATCGCCCTCGCCACGGGTGCCCCGCTCCAGGCGGGCCTGGTGGCCGCGGCCGTCGGCGGAGTGGTCGCCGGCCGGCTCGGCGGCTGCCCGCTCCAGGTCAGCGGCCCCGCGGCCGGACTCACCGTGGTCACCGCCGACCTGATCCACCGGTACGGCTGGCGGGCCACCTGCGGCATCACCGTCCTCGCCGGCCTGGCCCAACTGGGCCTGGGTTGCCTGCGCGTGGCCCGCACCGCGCTCGCCGTCAGCCCGGCGGTGGTGCACGGCATGCTGGCCGGCATCGGCGTCACCATCGCCGTCGCCCAGCTGCACATCGTCCTCGGCGGCACCCCGCAGAGCTCGGTTCTCGCCAACGTCCTCGCGCTGCCCGCCCAGTTGGCGAACCTGCACCCGGCCGCGGTGGCGATCAGCGCACTGACCCTGGCCCTGCTGCTGGGCTGGCCCCGGATCCCGGGCAGAGCGGGCCGGCTGCTGGGCACGGTCCCGGCCGCGCTGGTCGCCGTCGCCGGTGCCACCGCCGCCGCCTCGCTCACCGGGCTCGCCCTGTCCCGGGTCGACCTGCCGTCCTGGAGCAGCCATGCCCTGGCGGGACTGCCCGAGGGGCCGGTGCTCGGCATCGCCGCCGCGGTGCTCACCACCACACTGGTGTGCAGCGTCCAGTCACTGCTGGGCGCGGTCGCCGTGGACAAGCTGGTGGCGGGCGGCACCGGGCCCCAGTCCAGGGTCGGGCGTTCCGACCTGGACCGGGAACTGCTCGGTCAGGGTGCGGCCAACATCGTGTCGGGGGCGTTCGGAGGGCTGCCGGTGGCGGGGGTCGCGGTGCGCAGTTCGGCGAACGTGAAATCCGGTGCCGTCAGCCGGAACTCCACGATGCTGCACGGCGTTTTCGTAGTAGTCGCCGCGCTGCTGATGGTCCCGGTCCTCGACCTCATCCCGCTCGCCTCGCTCGCCGCCCTGGTGATGGCCGTCGGCATCCAGATGGTGTCCCTGCACCACATCCGCACGGTGACCCGCCACCGCGAAGTGCTGGTGTACGCCGTCACCACGCTCGGGGTGGTTCTCCTCGGCGTCCTGGAGGGCGTGGTCCTCGGGGTCGCCGTGGCCGTCGCCCTCGCCCTGCACCGCCTCGCCCGCACCCGTATCACCCACGAAGAGAAAGGAGGAGTCCATCACGTCCACGTAAGAGGACAGCTGACGTTCCTCGCGGTGCCCCGGCTCAGCAGAGTCCTGCATCTCGTACCCCAAGGCGCGCACGCCGTGGTGGAGTTGCACGGTTCGTTCATGGACCACGCGGCATACGAGTCGCTGCGGGACTGGCGCAGGGGGCACACCGCGCAGGGCGGCTCCGCCGAACTGACCGGCTGCCGCGCGGGAGTCCGCTCACCGGAGTACGGCCACGGGCCGGGTGACAGTGACCGCCCCGGACCGCGCACGGGCCACGGCCCCGGACCGCGTGCAGGTCTCGGTGCCTGGCGCCGGCCCGCGAGACCCACCGGCGGCCGTCATGAACTCGCCCACGGGATCAGCGCGTTCCAGCGCGACACCGCGCCCCTGGTCCGGGAGGAGCTGGCCCGGCTGGCGCGCGAGGGACAGCGGCCCTCGCAGCTCTTCCTCACCTGCGCCGACTCCCGGCTCGTCACCTCGATGATCACTTCCAGTGGTCCCGGTGACCTGTTCGTGGTCCGCAACGTGGGCAACCTGGTCCCCCTTCCGGGCGAGGAGAACGGGGACGACTCGGTGGCGGCCGCGATCGAGTACGCGGTGGACGTGCTCAAGGTGCGGTCCATCACGGTGTGCGGACACTCCGGGTGCGGGGCGATGCAGGCGCTGCTCGGCTCCGGGACCGGGGACACGGCGACCCCGCTCGGGCGATGGCTGCGGCACGGGCTGCCGAGCCTGGCGCGGCTGGCGGACGAGGGCGGGGCGGGCGTCCGGCTGACCGGACGGGCGGCGGCGGACGCGGCGGAGCGGCTGTGCCTGGCCAATGTGGTCCAGCAGCTGGAGCACCTGCGGGCGCACGACTCGGTCGCGCGGGCGCTGGCTGCGGGGGCGCTGGAGCTGCACGGGATGTATTTCCATGTGGGCGAGGCGCAGGCGTACCTGCTGCGCCGGGGCGGTACGGACGGCGAGGGAGGGGTGTTCGAGGGGGTGCCCGGCACGGAGGAGCTGCCCAGTCCGGCGTGAGCGAGGAGTCCGGCGTGAGCGACGGGGTGGCCGGGCCCGCCGACGCCACCCGAGCCGGCGTCGGCGGGGACGTTCGGGTCGGTGCGTCGGCAGGGCCGACGGCGTCGGGTACTTCGACGAGATCGGCGGCGTGGCCGGGGTCGGTGTGCGTCGGCGGGTCCGGTGTGCGCCGGCGCGCCGGACCCTGACAGGCTCGGCGTGCCCGGTCGCGGCACCCCCGCCGTACCCCGCCCCGCCGCACCCTGATAGGTCTAAACCAATTATTCGGCCGCCCTTGTCACCGGGGCCCCAGGTCTGATGAGCTGTGGCCTGGGACACAACGGACACCCTTCGAAAGGGAGATGTCGTGAGCAACGAAAGCCTGGCCAACCTCTTGAGGGAGGAGCGACGCTTCGCGCCGCCCGCTGACCTGGCCGAGAACGCCAATGTCACGGCCGAGGCGTACGAACAGGCCAAGGCTGACAGGCTCGGCTTCTGGGCCGCGCAGGCCCGTCGGCTGACCTGGGCCAAGGAGCCGACCGAGACGCTGGACTGGTCGAACCCGCCGTTCGCGAAATGGTTCAAGGACGGCGAGCTCAACGTCGCGTACAACTGCGTGGACCGGCACGTGGAGGCCGGGCTCGGCGACCGGGTCGCCATCCACTTCGAGGGCGAGCCCGGCGACAGCCGCGCGATCACCTACGCCGAGCTGAAGGACGAGGTCTCCAAGGCGGCCAACGCCCTGCTGGAGCTCGGAGTCCAGAAGGGCGACCGGGTCGCGGTCTACATGCCGATGATCCCGGAGACGGCGATCGCGATGCTCGCCTGCGCCCGGATCGGCGCCGCGCACTCCGTGGTCTTCGGCGGCTTCTCGGCGGACGCGCTGGCCACCCGTATCCAGGACGCGGACGCCAGGGTCGTCATCACCTCCGACGGCGGCTACCGGCGCGGCAAGCCGTCCGCGCTGAAGCCCGCCGTGGACGAGGCGGTCGGCAAGGCGGGCAACGTCGAGCACGTGCTGGTCGTGCGCCGCACCGGGCAGGAAGTGGCCTGGGACGACTCGCGGGACGTGTGGTGGGACGAGATCGTCGAGCGGCAGTCGGCCGAGCACACGCCGGAGGCCTTCGACGCCGAGCACCCGCTCTTCATCCTCTACACCTCCGGTACGACGGGTAAGCCGAAGGGCATCCTGCACACCTCGGGCGGCTACCTCACCCAGGCGTCGTACACGCACTGGGCGGTGTTCGACCTCAAGCCGGAGACGGACGTGTACTGGTGCACGGCCGACGTCGGCTGGGTGACCGGCCACTCGTACATCGTGTACGGGCCGCTGGCCAACGGCGCGACCCAGGTGATGTACGAGGGCACCCCGGACACCCCGCACCAGGGACGGTTCTGGGAGATCGTGCAGAAGTACGGGGTGACGATCCTGTACACGGCGCCCACCGCGATCCGCACGTTCATGAAGTGGGGCGACGACATCCCCGCGAAGTTCGACCTGAGCAGCCTGCGGGTGCTCGGGTCGGTCGGCGAGCCGATCAACCCCGAGGCGTGGATCTGGTACCGCAAGCACATCGGTGCCGACCGGACGCCGATCGTGGACACCTGGTGGCAGACCGAGACCGGCGCGATGATGATCTCGCCGCTGCCGGGCGTCACCGCGACCAAGCCCGGTTCCGCGCAGACCCCGCTGCCCGGCATCTCGGCCACGGTCGTCGACGACGAGGCCAACGAGGTGCCGAACGGCGGTGGCGGCTACCTGGTGCTCACCGAGCCGTGGCCGTCCATGCTGCGCACGATCTGGGGCGACGACCAGCGGTTCCTGGACACGTACTGGTCGCGGTTCGAGGGCAAGTACTTCGCCGGTGACGGTGCGAAGAAGGACGACGACGGCGACATCTGGCTGCTCGGCCGGGTGGACGACGTCATGCTCGTCTCCGGGCACAACATCTCGACGACCGAGGTGGAGTCGGCGCTGGTGTCCCACCCGTCGGTGGCCGAGGCGGCCGTGGTCGGTGCGGCGGACGAGACGACCGGTCAGGCGATCGTCGCCTTCGTGATCCTGCGCGGCACGGCGAACGCCGAGGACGAGAACCTCATCGCCGACCTGCGCAACCACGTCGGCGCCACGCTCGGCCCGATCGCCAAGCCCAAGCGCGTGCTGCCGGTGGCGGAGCTGCCCAAGACCCGCTCCGGCAAGATCATGCGCCGGCTGCTGCGCGACGTCGCCGAGAACCGGCAGCTCGGTGACGTGACGACGCTGACCGACTCGACGGTCATGGACCTCATCCAGGCGAAGCTCCCGGCGGCGCCCAGCGAGGACTGACCCCGACCGGCACGGCCGTGAAGGGCGAAAAGGGCGCCCGGCGCGAAACGCGCCGGGCGCCCTTTTTGCACCTACCGTGAGACTCACCTGACAACACCCGCCGCACCTTAGGTAAACTAAGCAAAGTAGCGTGACCCCAAGGTGTGCCGGGAAGTCTGGTCGGCAAGTAGCCCTGTCCTGCCCACCGACCGGAGGATCCCGTGCCCGCGCCCCGCACCGCACCCGTCCGAAAGATCCTCGGGCGGCTCTCGCTGCCCGAGCGGACCATCGTGGCGGACGCGCTGCGGACCGAGACCGTCGGCGGTGTGCTGCTGCTCGTCGCCGCGGTGGCCGCGCTGGTCTGGGCGAACATTCCCGGGCTCCGCCACGGCTACGAGAGCGCCGCCGACTTCCACTTCGGCCCCGGCGCCCTGGGCCTGAACCTCTCCGTCGCCCACTGGGCCGCCGACGGCCTGCTCGCCGTCTTCTTCTTCGTCGCCGGCATCGAGCTCAAGCGGGAGCTGGTGGCGGGCGACCTGCGGGACCCGAAAGCGGCCGTCCTCCCGGTGGTCGCCGCGCTGTGCGGAATGGCCGTACCGGCACTCGTCTACACCCTCACCAACCTCTCCGGCGGCGGCTCCACGCAGGGCTGGGCGGTGCCCACGGCCACCGACATCGCCTTCGCGCTGGCCGTCCTCGCGGTGATCGGCACCTCGCTGCCGGGCGCCCTGCGCGCCTTCCTGCTCACCCTCGCGGTCGTCGACGACCTGTTCGCGATCCTGATCATCGCGATCTTCTTCACCGAGCGGATCGACTTCGCCGCGCTCGGCGGCGCGGTCCTCGGCCTCGCCGTCTTCTGGCTGCTGCTCCGCAAGAGCGTGCGCGGCTGGTACGTGTACGTCCCGCTCGCGGTCGTGATCTGGGCGCTGATGTACAACAGCGGCGTGCACGCGACCATCGCCGGTGTCGCCATGGGCCTGATGCTGCGCTGCACCACCCGCGAGGGCGAGCAGCACTCCCCCGGGGAGCACGTCGAGCACCTGGTGCGGCCGCTGTCGGCGGGGCTGGCCGTACCCCTGTTCGCGCTCTTCAGCGCCGGTGTGAAGGTGTCCGGTGGGGCGCTCGGCGACGTCTTCACCAAGCCGGAGACGCTCGGGGTCGTCCTCGGCCTGGTGGTCGGCAAGGCGGCCGGGATTTTCGGCGGGACCTGGCTGACCGCCCGGTTCACCCGGGCCTCGCTCAGCGAGGACCTCGAATGGGCAGACGTCTTCGCGGTGGCCTCGCTGGCCGGCATCGGCTTCACGGTCTCGCTGCTCATCGGCGAACTCGCCTTCGCCGGCGACGCCGTGCTCACCGACGAGGTCAAGGCCGCCGTGCTCACCGGCTCGCTCGTCGCGGCCGTGTGCGCCACGGTGCTGCTGAAGATACGGAACACCCGCTACCGCAGGCTGGTCGAGGCCGAGGAACGGGACGACGACCTCGACGGCATCCCCGACGTCTACGAGCAGGACGACCCGGCGTACCACCTGCGGATGGCCGAGATCTACGAACGGAAGGCCGCCGAACACCGCAGGATCGCGGCCGACAAGGCCGCCTCCTAGGGCGCCGGCGAACGGGACGCGACTGCCGAAGTACCGGGCGGGGCAGGCGGGCAGGGCGGCCGTCCGGCATGATCTGACGAGACGGTACAAAAAGACCGGCGCGAAACGGCCGGTGCAGAAGACGACGAAGACGCAGAGGGAGACCGCGATGAGCGCACCCGACGGCAGCCCGGTCGGTGCCGAACGCAGCATCGGCCAGCTGTTCGCCTCGGCCACGTCCGAGATGTCGGCGCTGGTGCACGACGAGATCGCGCTGGCCAAGGCCCAGCTGAAGCAGGACGTCAAGCGGGGCGCGACGAGCGGCGGCGCTTTCTCGGCGGCCGGAGTGCTGCTGCTGTTCTCCCTGCCCATGCTCAACTTCGCGCTGGCGTACGGCATTCGGACCTGGAGCCACTGGAATCTCGCGATCTGCTTCCTGCTCTCCTTCGCGGCGAACGTCCTGGTGGCCGTCGTCCTCGCGCTGATCGGCCTGGTGTTCGCGAAGAAGGCCAAGAAGGGCCAGGGCCCGCAGAAGGTGGCCGCGTCCATGAAGGAGTCGGCGGGAGTGCTGCAGAACGCCAAGCCGCATCCGCGCCCGGAGCTTCCCCGGGACGACGTACGCGCCATCGAGGCCGCTGTGGGACGCTCGTCGTCATGACGGACCCCGCTCCCTCGGCCGTACGGCTGGAGGGCCCCTGGACGCACCGGGACGTCGCCGCCAACGGCGCCCGCTTCCACATCGCCGAGCTCGGCGACGGACCGCTGGTCATGCTGGTGCACGGCTTCCCGCAGTTCTGGTGGGCCTGGCGGCACCAGCTGGTCGCGCTCGCCGACGCGGGCTTCCGAGCCGTCGCCATGGACCTGCGGGGCGTCGGCGGCAGCGACCGCACCCCGCGCGGCTACGACCCGGCGAACCTGGCCCTCGACATCACCGGCGTGATCCGTTCCCTCGGCGAGCCGGACGCCGCGCTGGTCGGCCACGACCTGGGCGGCTACCTGGCGTGGACGGCGGCCGCGATGCGCCCCAAGCTGGTACGACGGCTCGCGGTGGTGTCGATGCCGCACCCGCGGCGCTGGCGCTCGGCGATGCTCCGCGACCGCCGGCAGACCGCCGCCGCCTCCTACATCTGGGGCTTCCAGCGGCCCTGGATCCCCGAGCGGCAGCTCACCGCCGACGACGGGGCGCTGGTCGCCCGGCTGATCCGGGACTGGTCCGGGCCGCGACTGCCCGACGACGAGGCCGTGGAGACGTACCGGCGCGCGATGTGCATCCCCTCCACCGCGCACTGTTCGATCGAGCCGTACCGCTGGCTGGTGCGCTCGCTGGCGCGGCCGGACGGCATCCAGTTCAACCGCAGGATGAAGCGCCCGGTGCGGGTCCCGACGCTGCACCTGCACGGCTCCCTGGACCCGGTCACCCGCACCCGCAGCGCGGCCGGCTCCGGCGAGTACGTCGAAGCGCCGTACCGCTGGCGGCTGTTCGACGGGCTGGGGCACTTCCCGCACGAGGAGGACCCGGTGGGCTTCTCCACCGAACTGGTCAACTGGCTGAAAGACCCCGAACCCGACCGGTGACCGCGCCGATGCGCCCGGTATCCGGATCCGGACACCTGTTCCACGAACGGCCACATGCCCGGCGCATAGGCCGATTGGGGGGCGTGCGGGAGGTTATCGACCTTGGGGCAGGGGCAGACGTCGGGGTATGGGCTGGACGCACGACTACAGTGACGCACCCCGCAGCCGCCGTACGACAGGCGGCCCGAACCCCTACCGAGGAGCCGCCCCGCAGCTGCCGGGCACGGACCTCAGGGTGGGGATTCCGCACATTCTGCGCCGCCGGGCCCGCTGGGTCTCGGTACGTCTGCGCCACACCCGCGGCTGACCCTCTCGGGGCCCGCACGGGCCTCTAGAGGGCGCAGCTGTCGGTGCCCACCTGCTGGCTCGCGGTACGGCCCCGGGCGATGTCCGCCTGGATCTCGTCGGCCGTGAGGGCGTACCCGGTGTCGGCGTCGTCCAGTGACTTCGCGAAGACGACCCCGTACACCCTGCCCTGGGGCGTGAGCAGCGGGCCGCCGGAGTTGCCCTGTCGGACGGTCGCGTACAGCGAGTAGACGTCACGGCGGACGGTGCCGCGGTGGTAGATGTCCGGGCCGTTGGCCGTGATCCGGCCGCGCACCCGGGCCGGCCGGACGTCGTACGACCCGTTCTCGGGGAACCCGGCGACGATCGCGCTGTCGGTCGTCGCCGCGTCCTTGGCGGAGAACTGCAGGGCCCTGGCCCGCAGGTCCGGCACGTCCAGTACGGCGATGTCACGCTGCCAGTCGTAGAGGACGACCCTGGCGTCGTACCTGCGGCCCTCGCCGCCGATCTGGACGGTGGGCTCGTCGACGCCGCCGACCACGTGCGCGTTGGTCATGACGCGGCGGTCGGCGAAGACGAAGCCGGTGCCCTCAAGGATCTTGCCGCAGCTCTGCGCGGTGCCCGTCACCTTGACGATGGACTGCTTGGCGTTGGTGGCCACCGCGCTGTTGGCGAGGGCCGGGTCGGGTGGCGAGACGTCGGTGATCGGCTCGTTGGCGAAGGGGCTGAAGACCTGCGGGAAGCCGTTCTGCGCGAGGACCGCGGAGAAGTCCGCGAACCAGGTGTCGGCCTGGTTGGGCAGCGCCCTGGACACCCCTAGGAGCACCTTGGAGTTGCGCACCTCCTTGCCGAGCGTCGGCAGGGTGGTGCCCGCGAGGGCGGAGCCGATCAGCCAGGCGACCAGCAGCATCGCCACCACGTTGACCAGCGCGCCGCCGGTGGCGTCCAGGGCGCGGGCCGGGGACCAGGTGATGTACCGGCGCAGCTTGTTGCCCAGGTGGGTGGTGAGGGCCTGGCCGACGGAGGCACAGACGATGACGACGACCACGGCGACGACCGCGGCGGTGGTGCTCACCTCGGCGTTGTCGGTCACCGCGTCCCAGATCACCGGCAGGGCGTAGACGGCGACGAGCCCGCCGCCCAGGAAGCCGATCACCGACAGGATGCCGACGACGAACCCCTGGCGGTAGCCGACGATCGCGAACCACACGGCGGCGACCAGCAACAGGATGTCCAGCACGTTCACCGAGTCAAGCCTCGCCTCGTCGCTTCGCGGTCTCTACAGGTCGGCCGGGGGTCCGGCCCGCCACGAGGCGGCAACGGGACACGGCGTCCCCCGGATGACACAGCACGGTGGACACCCTGTCATGACCGCCAGTCGAGCGGGACCAGCTTCTCGCGGTCCCAGGAGCGCTCCCATCCCGCATAGTGCAGCAGGCGGTCGATCACTCCGGCGGTGAACCCCCACACCAGGGTCGATTCGACCAGGAATGCCGGACCTCGGTGACCGCTGGGGTGCACGGTGGTGGCCCGGTTGGCCGGATTCGTGAGATCCGCCACGGGGACCGTGAAGACCCGCGCGGTCTCGTTCGGATCGACCACGCCCACCGGTGTCGGCTCGCGCCACCAGCCCAGCACCGGGGTGACCACGAACTCGCTCACCGGGATGTACAGCCTGGGCAGCACCCCGAACAACTGGACCCCGGCCGGATCCAGCCCGGTCTCCTCCTCGGCCTCGCGGAGAGAGGCCCGCAGCGGCCCGTCGGCCTTCGGGTCGCCGTCCTCGGGGTCGAGGGCGCCGCCGGGGAAGGAGGGCTGTCCGGCGTGCGAGCGCAGCGACCCGGCCCGCTCCATCAGCAGCAGCTCGGGCCCCTGCTCCCCCTCGCCGAACAGGATGAGCACGGCCGACTGCCGGCCCGCCCCGTTCTCCGGGGGGAGGAAGCGGCTCAGCTGGAGCGGCTTGACCGTCTCGGCGGCCCGCACCACCGGGCCGAGCCACTCCGGCAGCCCCTCCTTGCTGAGCGCCACGTCCCCGCGGGCACCGCCCGTCTGCGCCTTGCTGTGTGTCACGGCATCCCCCGTCCTGCCCCGGTCCCCCGCCCTGCTGCCCGTTCCAACGCCCGAAGTCTCCTTGATCGTTCCGTGCTCCGTCCCTGAGAAGACCCCTGGCTCATGTCCCTGATGCGGCACCACCCAGGGGCGGCGCCGGCCTGCCGCCCGCGTCCAGATACGCCTGCGGCGGCTTGAGCCGCTGGCCGGGGAAGCCGCCCTTCTCGTACTTGAGCAGCTTCTTCGCCTTCTCCGGGTCGGTCTCGCCCTCGCCGTAGGCCGGGCAGAGCGGAGCGATCGGGCAGACACCACAGGCGGGCTTGCGGGCGTGGCACATGCGGCGGCCGTGCCAGATGACGTGGTGCGACAGGTCGGTCCAGTCGCTCTTGGGGAACAGCGCGCCGACGGCCGCCTCGATCTTGTCGGGGTCGGTCTCCGCGGTCCACCGCCACCGCCGGACCAGGCGCTGGAAGTGCGTGTCCACGGTGATGCCGGGGCGCCCGAAGGCGTTGCCGAGCACGACGAACGCGGTCTTGCGGCCGACGCCGGGCAGCTTGACGAGGTCTTCGAGCCGTCCCGGCACCTCGCCGCCGAACTGCTCGACCAGGCCCTTGGACAGCCCTATCACCGACTTGGTCTTCGCCCGGAAGAACCCGCACGGCCGCAGGATCTCCTCGACCTCCTCCGGGTTGGCGACGGCCAGGTCCTCGGGGGTGGGGTACTTCGCGAACAGCGTCGGGGTGGTCTGGTTGACCCTGAGGTCGGTGGTCTGGGCGGACAGCACCGTGGCGACCAGGAGCTGGAAGGGGTTCTCGAAGTCCAGCTCGGGGTGGGCGTACGGGTACACCTCGGCGAGCTCGCGGTTGATCCGGCGGGCCCGGCGGACCAGCGCGGCCGGCGACTCGGGCTTCCCGGCCGGCTGGGGCTGCGGCTGCTCGACGGCGGCCTTCGCGACCGCCGCGGCCTTCTTGGCGGTCGCCGTCTTCGCCGCCGTCTTCTTGGCCGCGGTCTTCTTGGCAGTCGCCGTCTTCGCCGCCGGCGCCGTCTTCCTCGCGGCGGTCTTCTTCGCGGCGGTCTTCTCCACCGCCGCCTTCTTCACCGCCGTCTTCTTCGCGGCCTTCACCGCCTTTGCCGCCTTTTCCGCTTCACCGGAGGCGGCATCGGACCCTTGTTCGCCCACAGCGGAATCACCTCGTACAACCACCCGCCCAGCCCCCTTGGCCTGTGCTCTCACCGGCGATTTGGACACCCGGCCAGCCTAAAGCCCGGCACCGACATCCGCCCCGGACCCGGAAGATCAGCCCCCGATTGGACCCCTGCCGCTTACCTCGGCACACCTGTGCGGCATCCTTGTGACAGATCACACTGTTTGGACGGTCCGGCAAAATGGGGAACACGGTCCCCTGGTACCAAGGGGGAGCAAGATCCCCTGAGCAGGTCGACAAGGAGAGAACTCGTGGACGACGTTCTGCGGCGCAACCCGCTCTTCGCGGCGCTCGATGACGAGCAGTCCGCGGAGCTGCGTGCCTCCATGAGTGAGGTGACCCTCGCGCGTGGCGACTCCCTGTTCCACGAGGGCGACCCGGGCGACCGGCTCTACGTCGTCACCGAGGGCAAGGTCAAGCTCCACCGCACCTCTCCCGACGGCCGGGAGAACATGCTCGCCGTCGTCGGCCCCGGCGAGCTGATCGGCGAGCTGTCGCTGTTCGACCCGGGCCCGCGCACGGCGACCGCCACCGCGCTGACCGAGGTCAAGCTGCTGGGCCTCGGCCACGGTGACCTCCAGCCCTGGCTGAACGCGCGCCCCGAAGTGGCCACCGCCCTGCTGCGCGCCGTCGCCCGCCGCCTGCGCAAGACCAACGACGCCATGTCCGACCTGGTCTTCTCCGATGTGCCGGGCCGGGTCGCGCGTGCCCTGCTGGACCTCTCGCGCCGCTTCGGCGTGCAGTCCGAGGAAGGCATCCACGTCGTCCATGACCTCACCCAGGAAGAGCTGGCCCAGCTGGTCGGCGCGTCCCGCGAGACCGTGAACAAGGCGCTGGCGGACTTCGCCCAGCGCGGCTGGCTGCGCCTGGAGGCGCGGGCCGTGATCCTGCTGGACGTCGAGCGGCTGGCGAAGCGGTCCCGGTAGGCGCCGGATCTCCGGGGGCTGCCGCCCCCGGCCCCCGCATCATCGGCCTTCGGCCTCGTCCTCGATCGCCGGACGGGCTCGGAGTTGGGTGCCCCATGCCTGAAACGGTCCCGTCCAGAGGCCTCGACCCCTTGGGCTTCATCGAGCGCGAGGGCTCGCACGCGCGCGTGCCGCACGTCTTCCGCCCCGTGGTCGCCGCCGCCCGCGACCGGCTCCTGGACGTCTTCGGGACGCGCATGGACAGTGCCTACCTCTACGGGTCGGTTCCGCGCGGCACCGCGCGCGTGGGGCGCAGCGACCTGGATCTGGTGGTCGTGCTCGGCGAGGAGCCGGTCGACGCCGACCGGGACGCGGCCCGCGTGCTCGGCGAGGCCGTCGACAAGGAGTTCCCGGAGATCGACGGGGTCGGGACCCTGCTCTACTCCCGCGCGCGGGTGCTCAGCGAGCCGGAGCGGTACGACATCGGCTGGTTCGTGGCCTGCCTCTGCACCCCGCTGCTCGGCGAGGACCTCGCCGAGTTCCTGCCCCGCTACCGTCCCGACTCGCTGCTCGCCCGCGAGACCAACGGCGACCTGGCCCGCCACCTGCCTCGCTGGCGGGATCGGATCGCGGCCACGGACGACACCGAGGAGTCCCTGCGGCCCCTGGTGCGCTTCATGTCACGCAGCCTCGTCCGCACCGGCTTCACCCTCGTCATGCCCCGCTGGAACGGCTGGACCAGCGATCTGCGGGAGATGGCCGAGGCGTTCGCCGGCTACTACCCGGAGCGGGCCGAGCAGCTGCGCCGGGCGGCCGCGCTGGGGTCCGAGCCGGTCGGCGACCGTGCGGCACTGCGGTCGTACGTGGACGACCTCGGCCCCTGGCTGGCGGACGAGTACGCGCGCGTGCACGGCGTGAAGACGCCCAGGCCGGCGGGCTGGGAGTAGAGCGCGAACCGGAGCCGGCGCTAGTACTCGGCCTGGATGAGCCCGTGTTCGGTCAGGTAGTCCAGCTGGGCCCGTACCGACAGTTCCGCCGCCGGCCACAGGGAGCGGTCCACGTCGGCGTAGACGTGGGCGACGACGTCGGCGGGACTGCGGTGGCCGTTCTCCACGGCCGTCTCGACCTGGGCCAGCCGGTGGGCGCGGTGGGCCAGGTAGAACTCGACGGCGCCCTGGGCGTCCTCCAGGACCGGCCCGTGGCCCGGCAGGACGGTGTGGACGCCGTCGTCGACCGTCAGCGAGCGCAGCCGTCGCAGCGAGTCCAGGTAGTCGCCCAGCCGGCCGTCCGGGTGCGCCACGACCGTCGTACCGCGCCCCAGCACGGTGTCGCCGGTCAGGATCGCGCGGTCGGCCGGGAGGTGGAAGCTGAGGGAGTCCGCGGTGTGCCCCGGGGTCGACACGACCCGCAGTTCGAGGCCGCCGGTCGTGATCACGTCGCCGGCGGCCAGGCCCTCGTCGCCGAGCCGCAGCGCCGGATCGAGGGCACGCACGCGCGTGCCGGTCAGTTCCGCGAACCGTGCGGCCCCTTCCGCGTGGTCCGGGTGGCCGTGGGTGAGCAGGGTGAGCGCGACGCGCCTGCCGGCCTTCTCGGCCGTGTCGACGACGTTCTCGAGGTGGCCCTCGTCCAGCGGACCCGGGTCGATCACGACGGCCAGGTCGGAGTCGGGCTCGGCGACGATCCAGGTGTTGGTGCCGTCCAGGGTCATCACGGACGCGTTGGGCGCCAGCACGTTGACGGCCCGCACGGTGGCGGGCCCCGGGAGGACTCCGCCGCGCGGCTGGCCGGGCAGGGCTGCTGCGTCCGTCATGGTCAGGCTCCACCGGTCGTCAGGTCGGTCGGTATGCGCTTGGTGAACTCGTCGTGGCCCGGCCAGGTCAGGACGATCTCGCCGTCCACCAGCCGGGCGTCGGCCAGCACCGGGGTCATGTCCCGCCCGGGCGCCGCCGCGAGTGTCCCGGCGGCCGTGGCGTACGGCAGGAGCTGGCGCAGGGTGGCGATGGTGGGCGGCATCATCAGGAGCTCGCCCTCGTCGTAGCCGGCGGCGGCCTCCGCCGGGCGGATCCACACCGTGCGGTCGGCCTCGGTGGAGGCATTGCGGGTGCGCTGGCCCGCGGGCAGGGCGGCGACGAAGAACCAGGTGTCGTAGCGGCGGCTCTCGAACTCCGGGGTGATCCAGCGCGTCCAGGCACCCAGCAGGTCCGAGCGCAGGACCAGGCCCCGCCGGTCCAGAAACTCCGCGAAGGACAGCTCACGGGCGACCAGGGCCGCGCGGTCGGCCTCCCAGTCGTCCCCGGTGGTGTCCCCGACGACGGCGTCCGGGGCGGGACCGGCGAGCAGCACCCCGGCCTCCTCGTACGTCTCCCGGACGGCCGCGCAGACGATCGCCTGGGCGCCCGCCTCGTCGACGCCGAGCCGGTCGGCCCACCACGCGCGCGTGGGGCCCGCCCACCGCACCTGGTGGTCGTCGTCGCGCGGGTCGACACCGCCGCCCGGATACGCGTACGCGCCTCCGGCGAAGGCCATGGAGGCGCGTCTGCGCAGCATGTGGACGACGGGACCGTCCGGGGTGTCCTTCAGGAGCAGCACGGTGGCCGCGCGTTTCGGGGCCACCGGCACGAGGGTGCCTTCCGCGTGCGCGCGGATGCGGTCCGGCCACTCGGGGGGATACCACTGTCCATCGGCCATTACCGGAGGCTATCCCGTGGGGAGCGAATGTTCGAGAGGTGCCTCGACGGAGCACCCCTCCGGCTCCGGTCGGCTACGGCTCCAGCTCGACCTGCACCTCGACCTCGACCGGCGCGTCCAGCGGCAGCACCGCGACGCCCACCGCGCTGCGCGCGTGCACGCCCTTGTCGCCGAGAACCTCGCCGAGCAGTTCGCTGGCACCGTTGATCACGCCCGGCTGCCCGGTGAAGTCGGCCGCGGAGGCGACGAAGCCGACGACCTTCACGACGCGCGCGACCCGGTCCAGGTCACCGGCGACGGACTTCACGGCGGCCAGAGCGTTCAGCGCACAGACGCGGGCCAGCTCCTTGGCCTCCTCGGCGGTGACCTCGGCACCGACCTTGCCGGTGACCGGGAGCTTGCCGTCCACCATCGGCAGCTGGCCGGAGGTGTAGACGTACGCACCGGTCCGCACGGCCGGCTGGTAGGCGGCCAGCGGCGGGACGACCGCCGGCAGCGTGAGACCGAGTTCGGCCAGCTTGGCCTCCACGGCGCCCATTACGGCTTCTCCCGCTTCAGGTAGGCCACGAGCTGCTCGGGGTTGGGCCCGGGCACCACCTGGACGAGTTCCCAGCCGTCCTCGCCCCAGGTGTCCAGAATCTGCTTCGTGGCATGGACGAGCAGCGGCACGGTTGCGTATTCCCACTTGGTCATGGGGCCGACTTTATCGGCTGTGACGGACGGGACACGTGGCCCACCGCACGCACGGTTATCCACAGCCTCCCGCGTGAGTGTCCGGCCGACTGGTTAGTCTCGAAGATGTGAGCAGGCTCCAGGTCGTCAGCGGCAAGGGCGGGACCGGAAAGACGACGGTCGCCGCCGCACTCGCGCTGGCCCTCGCGACCGAGGGGAAGCGGACGCTTCTCGTGGAGGTCGAGGGCCGGCAGGGCATCGCCCAGCTCTTCGAGACGGAGGCGTTGCCCTATGAAGAGCGGAAGATCGCGGTGGCGCCGGGAGGCGGTGAGGTCTACGCGCTCGCCATCGATCCCGAACTGGCCCTTCTGGACTATCTCCAGATGTTCTACAAGCTCGGTGGGGCGGGCCGGGCGCTGAAGAAGCTCGGCGCGATCGACTTCGCCACCACCGTCGCGCCGGGTCTCAGGGACGTGCTCCTGACCGGCAAGGCGTGCGAGGCGGTGCGCAGGAAGGACAAGGCCGGGCGCTTCGTCTACGACTACGTCGTCATGGACGCCCCGCCGACCGGCCGCATCACCCGCTTCCTGAACGTCAACGACGAGGTGGCCGGGCTGGCCAAGATCGGCCCGATACACAATCAGGCCCAGGCCGTGATGCGGGTGCTGAAGTCCAAGGAGACGGCCGTGCACATGGTCACCCTGCTGGAGGAGATGCCGGTCCAGGAGACCGCGGACGGCATCGCCGAGCTGCGGGCCGCGCGGCTGCCGGTGGGCCGGGTCATCGTGAACATGGTCCGGCCGGAGGTGTTGGACGCCGCCGATCTGGAACTCGTACGGACCGTGCCGCGCACCGCCGTGGCGCAGACGCTGTCGGCGGCCGGGCTCGGCGGGGCGCGGCGCGGCGGGAAGGCCGAGCAGCTGGTGGACCCGCTGCTCGCGCAGGCCGCCGAGTACGCCGAGCGGTACGCGCTGGAGCACGAGCAGCGGGCGGTCCTCGCCGAGCTGGACCTGGAGCGGCACGAACTGCCGCTGCTCGCCGAGGGGATGGACCTGGCGGGCCTGTACGAACTCGCCCGCGAACTGCGGAAACAGGGGATGTCATGACTCCGGACCCGGCCGAGGCGCAGGACGACGCCCGTCGCCTGTCGCACGCGCCCACGCTCGACGTCGATCCGCTGCTCGACGACCCGGCGACCCGGATCGTGGTGTGCTGCGGCTCGGGTGGCGTCGGGAAGACCACCACCGCGGCGGCCCTGGGCCTGCGGGCGGCCGAGCGGGGCCGCAAGGTCGTCGTGCTGACCATCGACCCGGCCAGGCGGCTCGCGCAGTCCATGGGCATCGACTCGCTGGACAACGTGCCGCGGCGGGTGAAGGGCACCGAGGGCCCCGGCGAACTGCACGCCATGATGCTCGACATGAAGCGCACCTTCGACGAGGTCGTGGAGGCGCACGCGGACGCCGAGCGGGCGGCCGCCATCCTGGCCAACCCCTTCTACCAGTCGCTCTCGGCGGGCTTCGCGGGCACGCAGGAGTACATGGCGATGGAGAAGCTGGGCCAGCTGCGGGCCCGGGACGAGTGGGACCTGATCGTGGTCGACACCCCGCCCTCCCGCTCCGCGCTGGACTTCCTGGACGCGCCGAAGCGGCTCGGCTCCTTCCTGGACGGCCGGCTGATCCGCCTGCTGACGGCCCCCGCGAAGCTCGGCGGCCGTGCCGGCATGGCCTTCCTGAACGTCGGCATGTCGATGATGACCGGCACGCTCGGCAAGCTCCTCGGCGGGCAGCTGCTGAAGGACGTACAGACGTTCGTGGCGGCGATGGACACGACGTTCGGCGGGTTCCGCACCCGCGCGGACGCGACGTACAAGCTGCTGCAGGCGCCGGGGACGGCGTTTTTGGTGGTGGCTGCTCCGGAGCGGGACGCGCTGCGGGAGGCTGCGTACTTCGTGGAGCGGCTGGCCGCGGAGGACATGCCGCTGGTCGGTCTGGTCCTCAACCGGGTCCACGGCAGCGGCGCCGCCCGGCTGTCGGCCGAGCGTGCGCTCGCCGCCGCGGAAAATCTTGAGGAGCCCCGCATTGTCGATCAGGGTGGCGGGAAAGCTGGACTTCGTAACTCTCCCGACACGTACGGCAGTTCTGAATCACCCGCGCCTGCGCCGTCCGAGTCCCGGCCCGACGGACCCCCCTCGTCAGGGCCCACGGACACGACTGCGGACATGACTACGGCCCCGCCTGCGGACACGACCGGCGAATCCCCCTCGTCGGAAGGACCGCCGTCGGAAAGCCCGTCGTCACAAGCGCCGTCGTCGGAAAACGCGGACCGCACCGTCGACCAGCTCACCGCGGGCCTGTTGAGGCTGCACGCCGAGCGCATGCAGCTGCTCTCCCGCGAGCAGCGCACACGTGACCGCTTCACCGCACGCCACCCCGAGGTGGCCGTGGTGGAGGTGGCGGCGCTGCCCGGCGACGTGCACGACCTCACGGGGCTGCGGGACATCGGTGACCGGCTCGCGGCCGGCCGGCCGGAGCTGCCCTAGACCTGTCCGGTCTAGCTCACGGCCGCGTAGTTCTCGTACACCTCGTCGCTGTCGAGGGGGACGATTCCGGTCCCCCGCTCGTACTCCGAGCGCGCTGTCTCCAGGAGCCTGCGCCAGGAGGTCACGGTGGGCCGCCTGCGCAGCAGTGCGCGACGCTCCCGCTCCGTCATGCCTCCCCACACGCCGAACTCGACGCGATTGTCCAGCGCATCGGCCAGGCATTCCGTGCGTACCGGACATCCGGTGCACACCGCCTTGGCCCTGTTCTGCGCTGCTCCCTGAACGAACAGTTCATCCGGATCGGTAGTGCGGCAGGCAGCCTGCGCACTCCAGTCGGTTACCCAGCCCATACCGGCGCCGTCCTCTCCCGAATCGAGGCTCCCCCACGGCGGCAGCGGCATATTCACCGCCGCCAGTTGAGGACGTTACGGAAGGTGGGCACAGCGCAACACCCCCTTCGGGCCCAATCTTGAATGGCCCGAACGGACTATGGGTAAGCGGCAGATCACCCGCGGGAGTGAGCTGGCGACATGCGTGATGATCGCGGCAAAACCGGACAGCCTTGATGCGCCACAACGGACGCCGAGTGACACACGAGGCGGATTCGGACACGCCATCAACACCACACCCGAAAAAAAATGGGCAGGTTCCGAAACGATTCGGGGTCGCCGGACGTATTGATACGTGGCCGCACTGCTGTGACAGTTGAGAGCAGCTTAGGCCAAGGCCTGTCCGCGTGTCCGGCGAATGGCAAGGTAGACCGTCCATGTCGTCGTGCCGTCGGGCCGTGCATGCCGTGCGGTAGGACGGGGCGATCCGGGTCGCCCCCTATGTCACGATCCTGCACTCGAACATCCCGAGAGCCACCCGCTCCCCCGGAACCCCCAGGACTACGGATTAGGCTGCCCCCATGCCAAAGAAGCGCTCGGGCGGTGGTCTGTCGACCACGCAGCAGGCCGCCAAGTTCCTCGGTGTCAGTGTGCTCGCGGGAGCCGTGATGGCGGGCATCGCGCTGCCCGCGGCGGGGGCTCTGGGCCTCGCGGCCAAGGGTTCGGTCCAGGGTTTCGACGACATCCCGGCCAACCTCAAGAGCCCGCAGCTGAGCCAGCGCACCACCATCCTCGACAGCAAGGGCAACAAGATCGCCCAGGTCTACTCCCGTGACCGCACGGTGGTGGAGCTCAAGGACATCTCGCCGTACATGCAGAAGGCGATCGTCGCGATCGAGGACTCGCGCTACTACCAGCACGGCGCCATCGACCTGAAGGGCGTGCTGCGCGCGCTGAACAAGAACGCGCAGAGCGGCGGGGTCGCCCAGGGCGCGTCCACGCTCACCCAGCAGCTGGTGAAGAACTACTTCATCGAGGAGGCCGGCGACGACCCGACCAAGGTCGCCGAGGCCACCCAGCAGACCCTCGGCCGCAAGGTCAAGGAGCTGAAGTACGCGATCCAGCTGGAGGAGAAGCTCGGCAAGAAGAAGATCCTCGAGAACTACCTGAACATCACCTTCTTCGGCGAGCAGGCCTACGGCGTCGAGGCCGCCTCCCAGCGCTACTTCTCCAAGCACGCCAAGGACCTCAACCTCCAGCAGTCGGCCCTGCTGGCCGGCATCGTGCAGTCGCCGAGCCGCTACGACCCGGTCAACGACGAGGCCGAGGCCACCAAGCGGCGCAACGTCGTGCTCGAACGCATGGCCCAGCTCGGCGACATCTCCCAGGCGGACGCCGACAAGGCCAAGGAGGCCCCGCTCGGCCTGCAGGTCACCCAGCCGAAGAACGGCTGCATCACCGCGGTCAAGGGCGCCGGGTTCTTCTGCAAGTACGTCGAGAACGTCTTCCTGACCGACCCGACCTTCGGCAAGACGCGCGAGGCGCGCGCCAAGCTCTGGAACCAGGGTGGCCTGACCATCCGCACCACCCTGGACCCGCAGGCCCAGGACTCGGTGCAGGCCTCGATCAAGGACCACGTCTACAAGTCCGACTCGGTCGCGGCCGCAGCCACCCTCGTGGAGCCCGGCAGCGGCAAGATCCTGGCGATGGGCCAGTCGAAGCCGTACGGCTACAACAAGAACGAGACCGAGTACAACTTCTCGGTCGACCGGGACTACGGCGGCTCCAACTACGGCTTCCCGACCGGCTCGACGTTCAAGCCGTTCGTGGCCGCGGCCGCCATCGAGGGCGGCAAGCCGGCGACGCAGGAGTACTCGGCGCCGTACAAGATGAACTACCCGAGCCCCGTGCAGCAGTGCGACGGCAAGCAGTGGGTCAACACGGAGAACGAGCAGGTCGAGAACGAGAACGAGTCCGAGGTCGGGCCGTACCAGATGAAGAAGGCGATGGCGAAGTCCATCAACACCTACTTCGTCCAGCTGATCTCCGACATCGGCCTGTGCCCGGTGGTCAAGATGACCGACTCGCTCCACGTCCACCAGGGCGACGGCTCGAAGCTGCCGCAGACCCCCTCCATCGCCCTCGGCGCGATCGGCCTCTCCCCGCTGACCATGGCGAGCGCGTACGCAGCCTTCGCCGACCGGGGCATGTACTGCACGCCGGTCGCCATCGAGTCGATCACCCAGAAGGTCGGCAACGAGCAGAAGTCCATCCCGGTCCCCAAGTCGACCTGCTCGCGGGCGATGAGTGAGAAGACCGCCGACACGATCAACACCCTGCTGCGCGGTGTGATCGACTCCGGTACCGGTCAGCAGGCGGGCCTGGACGACCGGGAGAGCGCCGGCAAGACGGGTACGACGGACTCCCGCAAGAACGCCTGGTTCGTCGGCTACACGCCCAACCTCGCGGGCGCGGTCTGGGTCGGCAGCGCCAAGCAGAACGTCGAGATGACCAACATCACCATCGGCGGCGTCTACCACTCCGAGGTCTTCGGCGCCGACACCCCGGGCCCGATCTGGAAGGACGCCATGGCGGGCGCCCTGGAGGGCAAGGCCGACGAGTCCTTCAACCTCGTGGACATCCCGGACGAGAACGACCACGACAAGGGCCACGGGAACGACAACGGAAACGGCGGCAACGACAACGGCGGCGTGATCGGCGGTCTCATCGGCGGCCTGACCACGAACGGCGGCACCAGCGACGGCGGCACGACGAACGGCACGACGAACGGCGGCGCCAACCCGAACCCGACCTTCTCCTTCCCCGACGGCTTCATCCAGGGGAACACGAACGGGGGCCGCAACGGGAACGGCGGAGTCCGGGGCTGATCTTCAGCCCCGGCCCCCGGGCCGGTATCCGGACCCGGGACCGGTCCTCGGCCCGTGGACCAGGGCCGGCCCTCGGCTCCGACCCGGTACGACGGTGGGGCCGCACCTCTCGGAAGAGGTGCGGCCCCACCGTCGTACCGCCTGTCGCTGCTCTCTCAGCCCTGGAGCCGCTTCTTCACCGCGGCGGCGACGCGGCCACCCTCGGCCAGGCCGGCCACCTTCGGGTTCACGATCTTCATCACGGCGCCCATGGCCCGCGGCCCCTCGGCGCCCGCCGCCTTCGCCTCCTCCACGGCCTGGGCGACGATGCCCGCCAGCTCCTCGTCGCTGAGCTGCTTGGGCAGGTATCCGGCGAGGACCTCGCCCTCCGCCTTCTCACGCTCGGCGCTCTCGGCACGGCCGCCCTGGGTGAAGGCCTCGGCCGCCTCCCGGCGCTTCTTCGCCTCCCTGGCGATCACCTTGAGCACCTCGTCGTCGGAGAGCACACGCTTCTCCTTGCCCGCGACCTCTTCGTTGGTGATCGCGGCGAGCGTCATCCGGAGCGTGGCCGAGCGGAGCTCGTCACGTCCCTTGATCGCGGCGTTGAGGTCGTCCTGCAGCTTCGACTTGAGCGTGGTGGTCATGACACCGATTGTCGCAGGTGCCGCACGCCCGACGCCCGCCGATTTACCCACCTCACGTACCGCCCCGTCTCTGAGCGCCCGCTCGGTCTGACACGATGGTCATATGCGCGCTCGATACGGAGTACCCCTGGGAATCGCGGCGTTCGGCGCCGCGGGTGTGTTGTACGCGGCCGGTTACGAGGTCCGTTCCTTCCGCCTGCGCCGGGTGACGGTCCCGGTCCTCCCGCCCGGGATGCGCCCGCTGCGTGTGCTCCAGGTGTCCGACATCCACATGGTGAGCGGCCAGCGCAAGAAGCAGCGCTGGCTGCAGTCGCTGGCGGGCCTGCGCCCGGACTTCGTGATCAACACGGGCGACAACCTGTCGGACCCGGAGGCCATCCCGGAGGTACTGGACGCGCTGGGCCCCCTGATGGAGTTCCCGGGCGCGTACGTCTTCGGCTCCAACGACTACTACGGCCCCAAGCCCCGCAACCCCGCCCGCTACTTGCTGGAGAAGGTGAGCGGCAAGCACGGCCTGAACGGCAACCCGCCGGTCGTCGGCGCGATCCACATCGACTGGGAGCAACTGCGGGACGGCTTCGACGGGGCCGGCTGGCTGAACCTCACGAACACGAGGGCCACGCTGAAGATCGAGGGCGCCTCGGTCGAGCTGACGGGACTGGACGACCCGCACATCAAGCGCGACCGCTATCCGCAGGTGGCGGGCGGTCCGTCCGCCACGGCGGACTTCTCGATGGGCGTCGTGCACGCCCCGTACCTGCGTGTCCTTGACTCCTTCACGGCGGACAACTACCCCCTGGTCCTGGCCGGCCACACCCACGGCGGCCAGCTCTGCGTCCCCTTCTACGGCGCCCTGGTCACCAACTGCGACCTGGACGCGGACCGGGTGAAGGGCCTGTCCACGCACACGGCCGAGGGCCGTACGTCCTACCTGCACGTCTCCGCGGGCTGCGGCACCAACCGCTACACCCCGGTCCGCTTCGCCTGCCCGCCGGAGGCGACGCTGCTGACGCTGGTGGGCCGGGAGTAGACCCGCCCCCGTAGCCCACTCGGCGTAGACAAAATGCCGGACATGCCCCTTTATCCATAATTTGGGGGCATGACGACTCCTCCGATACCCAGGGACATTCCCGACCTCCCCGCGGTCCCGGGGACGCCCGTACTCATACCCGGGCACGTTCCGGCGACGGCCGTGGTCGCCCCCGTCCGCCGTCCCGTGACCGCGGTGTTCCGCCTCCTGACGGCCGTGCTGGCGTCGGCGGGCGTGGCGCTGGAGCTGCTGCTGGGCAGCTCGGACCGGATCCTGAGCTACTTCGGAGTACAGGCGGCGATACTCCTGGCCCTGGTCAGCCTCGCCTCGGCCCGCCGGGCCTGGCTGGCGGGGCGCCCCCTGCCCTCGGCCCTGACCGGCGCGGCCCTCCTCTACGCCGTGGTCTCGTCCCTGGTCTACCACCTGCTCCTGGGCCACACGACTCCCCCGTTCTCGATGACGGGCTCGACGCACCTTCCGGTGGCCTGGCACGGGCAGTGGCTGGCCCTGCAGCTCCTCTACACGGCGGCTCCCGCGGCAGCGCTCCTGGACTGGCTGATCCTCACGCCCCCGGGCCGCCTCCACCTCCGCCAGACGCCGGCGTGGATGCTGTACCCCCTGGCCTACCTGGCCTTCACCCTGGTCCGGGCGGAGCTGCTCCTTCCCGGCACGCCGGGCCGCTACCTCTACCCCTTCCTGGACGCCGACCAGCACAGCTACCGCGCCATCCTCGCCAACAGCCTCCTGATCGGCCTCGCCTGCTACGCCCTGGCAGTCCTCCTGGTAGCCCTGGACCACACCCGCCCGAACCCGGTCGGACGCCGCCCCTAAACCGGATTTCGTCTCCAGCCACCAGTGGGCTAAAGTAAACGACGTCGCCGCGACAAGCAGTACAGCAGCGACACCGGGGTGTAGCGCAGCTTGGCAGCGCGCTTCGTTCGGGACGAAGAGGTCGTGGGTTCAAATCCCGCCACCCCGACAGCCGAAACAGCAGATCAGCCACCTACTCACGTGAGTAGGTGGCTGACTTGTTTGGGGCTGCGTGTCTATCTGCGTGACTGTCGATTCCCGAGTGTCCACGACCGCTGCGGATCAGCGCCGAAGATCCCGTCCATGACCACAGCGCCGGTCCGGATCACGGACCGGATCTGCTTGCGGTGGACCTCCTCAGTCACGGCCGTACCGGAGTGCCCGACGAGCCGGGAGATCTCCTCCAGCGGTACACCCCGGTCCGACAGCAGCGGCACAAAGCTGTGCCGGAGCTCCCGAGGCGTCCACCGGTCGGGGTTGATCCCCTCGATGCCCCTCTTGAGCGCTTGGCGGAAGGCGCGTCGGACATGCGCGGCGTCGAGCGCCTTGCCCGACGGCCGAGGAGAGGACCAGCCCGTTCTCCTCCCAGGCGTCATCAGCAGCGAGCCGATCCCAGCCCTGATCTTCGAACTGCTGCCGGAGAGCTTCGACGCAACGCGCCGGCAGGGCGGGCATACGCCGGGACTTCCGGGTCTTGGTGTCCCCGCTCCGCCGGACCGAGCGGCATCCGGCGAGGTGCGGGGGTTGTGGCGGATCGAACTCGGGACGCCCCTTCAGGAAGACGTGGTCCCAGGTGAGGGCGCGCAGTTCCTCGGTACGGGCCCCAGTCAGCAGCGCGACGACCATGTGCGCGTACATCGAGGCTGGCGAGCCGGCAATGCATCAACTGCCGAGGAGGACCCCCGGCAACAACGATCGTAACTGGTGGTCACAGCGTGCCGCGAAGAATTCGACTCGTCGTGCGGGGGACCGACGCAGCGTCCGGCTCAGACTGCTGTGCCGGTGTCTTCCGTCGCTGCGAGGGTTCCGTCAGGGCGGTCACAGGATGGCCCCTCGTGGGCGAGGGCGGCGAAGCAGCGGTGTCCGCTCGTCCACTGGTCGGTGACGGCGAGGGTGAGGTCGGCGGCGATCCGGTGGAGCGCCGGTTGTCCGAGCCGCGCCCAGGGAAAGAACGGTCCGCCCTGGCGCCGGTGGTTCTCGAACCGGGCGGTGCAACGCTCCTCGAGGTCATGGGGGTCGACCTCGACGACGAGGCGCCCGGTGGGGGCGATGAGGTCGCCGCAGCGGCGCAGCAGGCCATGAGGGTCGCCTCCGATGCCGATGTTGCCGTCGATGAGCAGCACCGTCTGCCAGCCTCTCTCGGCAGGCAGCCGGTCGAAGACCGATCGGCGCAGTGCGAGCCCGCCCAGCGCGGTGGTCAGTGCGACCGCGCGAGGTGTGATGTCGACCCCGAGGGCGAAGACTCCCCGGCTCAGAAGCGCTCTGCACATGCGGCCCGGACCACAGCCGATGTCGAGGACGGGGCCGGAACAGCGTTCCAGCACGGTCCTGTCGGCCACCGTGGGCTGCTCGTGCCAACGGTGAACCGGCATCCGAATGCGGCGCCCGTCGTCCAGCCGTAGGTACACCGGTTCCCGGCCGGGCCGCAGAGCCAGGCCGTAGGGATCCTCCTCCGCGTGGCACAGGTCGTTCTCGTCTGTTGTCACAGTGCTGTGCCATGTCCGACAGGGGGTCGGCCCTCGTGGTCGCCGCGGCGACGCACGCGGCGCAGTCTCCACGCGAAGGCGACCGCGGAGGCCGCGAAGAGCACGCCGGTGATCGCCAGCCATCGGCCGAGGTAGACGTCGTAGGACAGGCCGGTGTCACCGGGGTAGGGCTCCGCCAGACGGAGGATGAGAGGGAACCAGACCAGCAGGAGGAGACCGGCCAGAAAGGCGGGAACCCGCAGGTGGTTGATCCACCGCACCGTCGGCCTGCCGGAGGCATCGGCGGCTCGGTGCCGCAGGACGGAGAGCGCCGACAGGTCGGCCAGCGAGTACAGGGGCAGCAGGATGAGGTCGTGGAGGACGGCCGCGCCGACGAACCAGATCGCCACCTCCCAGGGCCGGACGGCGAACAGGCGCACCATGGCGTAGCCGGTGAGGGCGAACGAGGCGATCAGGACGAGCAGGTGCAGGGGTCCGGAGCCGTACCAGCGGCCGAATCGTGCCATGGTCACGCCCTGAAGGTGAGCCGGTGGACCCACTTGGTGTTGTTCACGCCGGGGTTGGCCGGGACGATGACGCGGGCCGGGTAGCCGTGGTCGAGCGAGAGGTCCGCGCCGTTGACGCGGAGGGCGAGCAGCGCTCGGGGGTCGTGGATCTGGTTGCCGCGCAGCACGACCCTGGTGAAGGGGCCGGGCGGCTGGATCGACTGGACCAGGACGCTTCCCGCACCGGGGCGGCCGGCCAGAGCGGCGAGGTCGGCCAGCCGAAGGCCGCTCCAGTGCTGGTCCTCGGTGGACCATCCCTCCACGCAGGCGATCGGCAGTGCGGCCGTGTGCTGGGGCATCGCCAGAAGCTGGTCGCGGGTGAGGATCCGTGGCGCTCCGCTTCCGTGCACCTCCAGCCGCCAGGTGGGGCCGACGAGCGCGGGGGTGACGCCGACCTTCGCCGCCGTCTTGTTGATCTGAAAGCTGTTCGGACCGCTACCCGGATCGCGGTTGTGCGGAGCGAGCAGTGCTGTGCCGCGCAGCCGGCCGCCGATGCTCTGTCCGGCGGTCACGACGAGGAGAAGCAGCGATCCCGATCCCACCATGCCGAGCGCGCCGCGGCGGGTCATCGTCGGCGCGGCGGGGGCGGCCGCCACCAGGCCGTCGGGGTCGGGGGGCTCGGGCACGGTGTGGGCGAGGCCGGTGCGCAGTTCGGTCCGCAGGCTGCGCGAGCGCAGGGCCCGGTTCATCCGGCCGAGTCGGAGGCACACGTGGACGACGAAGGCGGCGATGAACACCCATGCGCCGTAGAAGTGCAGGCGGTAGAACGAGCCCGGGAAGACGTAGTAGAGCTGGATGTTGAGGATTCCGGTGACGAACTCGAAGATGACGCCGCCGACCAGCATCAGCAGGGACAAGCGCTCCAGGCCGTGGGCGACGGAGCGTACCGGCAGCCATTCGAAGAGCTTCGGGATCACCGACCACAACTTGGCCAGCAGCACCGGTACAAGGACCACGCCCAGTGTCACGTGCACACCCTGGAGCAGCCGGTAGAGCCAGTAGGGATGCGTGGGCCAGCTGAAAAGGTAGAAGCCCAGGACACCCTTGTCAGGGGTCTCGTCGTTGAGGGGGCTCAGGTCGGGGTTGTAGGCGGCGTAGGAGAGCAGCCCCGTGATGAAGAGCAGCGGAATGCCGATCAGCAGGACCAGGCCGAATGCCGAGGTCAGCCAGGGCCCGCGGATCGGACTGCGCCAGAATCCGGGGCGGAAAGGCCCCGGAGGCGGGGGCAGTTGCCCCACCCGCTGTCCCGTTGCACGAGTCCGGGCACGGCCCGCCGCCGTGGCGCGGGCCACAGTGCCGCGTACGCGCGTCAGCCGCTCCACCCGCTTCGGCCACGACCGCTTCGGTGCCGGCGTCCCGTCCGGCCCCGTGCGTCGTGACCCGCCGGTCGGGGCCGGACCCGACGGCCGTCCGCCACCTGCCATGGGCCGTTCCCTCCAGTCTTCGAACCGCTCTCACAGGAGGACGGCCCTCGATGCCACCAGCCATGCCGGACAGGCAGCACACCTACAAGCTGGCACAGCTCAGGTGGGCCGGCCGGGCCCGAGGTACAAGCGGGTGTCCGTCGCCAGCCGAATGGCGGAACCACAGCCCCGGTGATCTCCGGACTCCGGTGCCTCGTCGTCGCGTCACCCCCATCAGGAATGGATCCTGCCCTCCCGGACGTGCGGACGGATGCCCTCGGTGCCCGTCGGCAGAGGGAATCGCAGCCGATGAACAGGGCAGCCAATTCGTTGAAGCGGTAGGGCTCCACGGGAGTGGCGGCCGCCCCCTTCGATCGCCGACCGGCGTCACCACCGCGCGCACCCTGCCGGTGATGCTGCGGTTCGGTGTGGCCGGACTGGTCCGGTTCCAGGCACGGGTCGTCGTCTCACCCCGACGCCCCTGACCGATGACCCTGCAGGCGGCCCCAGTCCGCCGCGGACTCCACAGGGGTCCCGGCGAAGGCCGCCTCCAGCACCTGGGCGCGGTCCGTGTAGCCGGTGATCCGTGTGATCAGGCCGCCGGCGACGCCGAAGACGTGGTAGCCCACGCTCTGCGGGTCGGCCCGCGGCACCGGGCCGAGAATCCGCAGCCCGAGGACGGCGGCCATCGGACAGGCGAAGGTCTCCTCGGCGTTCGCCCGCAGTCCGAGCGCATGCAGGCGGGCACATCGGCTCAGCACGTGGGATCGGGTGTGGCAGCCGGTTGCGCCTCCTTCGGGAGGACTCCCGTGCACGTTCGGATGCAGAAGTTCGGCCAGCAGCGGGCGGTCGGCGGTTTCCAGGGCTTGGCGCAGGCGAGCGGTGACGAGGCTCGGGCCGGGCCCGGTGCTCGATGGCATCCGACTCTCCGCCCGCTGGGTCTGCTCGCCGGAGCTCCGCGCCATCCGCGTCGCCTCGGCCGGACGTGAGCGTGGTCCTGTCGACCTCGCCGTTCTCGACCAGGCCGGCACCGCGGCGAGTTGACGCAGATACGGCCGTTGCCTGCCGGCGAGTGCCGTGCCGGCGACGTCGCCCGTCACCGGGAGGTCGGCGAGCCGCAGGGCGAGTCGGCGCAGCCGCAGTTGCCGGGGGGTGGCGGGGACGAACCAGCGGGCGGTCCTGCGGGCGGAGCGCTGCCTGCGGTTGACGGCCGGGCGCCACAGGCGTTCGTATCCCGCGAGTGCCTCCTCCTCGTCGCACTGCGTGCCGCTCGCGCCCGCGAGCCCCGGGTGATCGTCACGCACGCCGACGAACGGGCCCGGTCGGTCCTGGACCAGATCGGTCTTGCCCGCGTGCTGGCGGCCCAGCCGGGCAGCGACTCCTGATCGGTGCGCTCAGACCGTCCCGGCCGGACGCTCCTCCGGGGTGTGACCGCTGCGGGGCCGCGGCAAGCTGCCCATCTGCAGAGTGAAGGACGCCGGGTCGCTGTCGGATCCCCGGACCATCTCGTGCATCTCCCACACGCCGGTGCCGTCCCTGACGAACTCGGCCACGGTGGTGGCGGTGGAGTCGGCGACCTGCGTGAAGTCGTCCGCCAGCAGTTCGGTGTAGCGCTGGACGACCAGCACCCCGGCGTTGTGGATGTCGCCGAAGGTCCGGCGTCCGCCGTCCTGGTGGATGACCACTCCCACCACGACCCGCCCGTAGGCGGCCGCGAGGCGGTCGAGCTCCAGCACCATCACCTCGACGTAGCCGAAGCCCTGGCCGGTCTGGCTGTGCCGGGTCATGTTGATCGTGCCGTCGGGTGACCGGCTGTCGTAGTGGACGATGTACTCCGGTCGGCCGTGGGGGTCGTCCGCGGAGTAGGTCGCGGCGACGATGTCGAGATGCCGGGGCGGTTCCCCGAAAGGGCTCGGGTCCCATTTCAGCCGTACCTCGACCTTGCCGAGCCCCTCGCCGACGCTGCTCACCGGATGTCGCCTCCCCGCACCGGACCGCTGAGGGCCCAGTCGGCCCCCACCCGTGAAGTATGGCCTGTGACCAGCGAATTGATGCTCCCTTGACGCGCTTCTCACCAGCCGGTCCGGAAGGACAGGACGTGGGTCACCCGTCGACGAGGGTCGTCTTGCCGTAGCCGGGCGGGGAGACAAGCAGCAGGAGGTCTCGGCCGACGACCGGTCGATCACGTTCACGACCAGCGACAGCAGCCGGAACGTCAGCGGAGGCGTGACGTTCGTGGTGAACGCGGACGGCAACTGGTCCATCACCGGAACCGCCCACAACTCGAACCTCCTCGTCCGCACGTTCCACTGGACGTGCGACCTGACGTGGGACGCCGCCGAGGTCACGCACGTGACCGCGAAGAAGGCCGTGCCGGGCAAGACGACCCGGACCATCGGCTCGGTGGCCTACGACCCCGACGTCCAGGGTGACTTCGCCGCCATCGCCGACCACGGCCGGGCCGACTGCGACATCGTCATCGGCTGAGTTCCTCCACCGGAAGTCCGGTGCGTCCTCCGCCAATCCGTCGTGGCTGGTCGCGCGGTTCCGCGCGCCGCTTCGAATCAGGAACGCGTCGAGGTCGAAACGTACGTGCACGTAGACGGTCGCACCACACCGCAGCGCGTTGTTGACCAGCGCGGTCAGCCCGAAGACGTGGAAGAAGGGCAGGATCGCGATGACGCGGTCGCCCTCCTCCGCGGTTCCGGTCCTGGCTCCGACGCCGGCCAGACCGCCGAGCCGCGGTGCGGCGGTGCGGCGGTGCGGCGGTGCCGCTGGTGGCCACGGTGCGCATCATCGACTGCAGATGGCCGGCCGTACGGGCGGAGATGGGCCGGGGCGCGAAAAAAGCCGAGGCCGTCCGCAGGACCTCGTTCGCCCGCTTGAGCGGTCCGGGACGACCCGATCGCCGCCGAGCTCAGCCCCGACGTGCAGTGGGAGTCCCGGCCTATCAGCCGAGAGGAAGCAGGCTCCAATCAAAGGCCCGTCTGCTTTTGATTCCCCCGCTCAGTCCCTTACGTTCGAAGTAGTCGACCGGTCTACAAATACCCGGCCTTACCCAGCTCCACATCCCTGATTACCCCATTGACTAGGACTTGAGGTCATGACATCCACCCAGCGCATCCGCACCCCCTTCGGGGAAGAGTCGACGGCCGCCGAGGTCATCGAGGGTGTTGACCTTTCCGGCAAGCAAGCAGTCGTCACCGGGGCAGCTTCGGGTCTCGGCACCGAGACCGCGCGCGCCCTCGCCAGTGCCGGCGCGTCGGTCACTCTCGCGGTCCGCGACACGGACGCCGGCGAGCGGGCCGCGGCCGACATACGCGAGGCCACCGGCAACGACGCCGTCCATGTCGGCCGGGTCGACCTGGCCGACAAGGCGTCGATAGCCGCCTTCACGAGCGCATGGACGGGGCCCCTGCACATCCTCGTCAACAACGCCGGCGTGATGCAGCTGCCCACACTCGATCGGACACCGGATGGCTGGGAGCTGCAGTTCGCGTCCAACCACCTCGGCCACTTCGCGCTCGCGTTCGGCCTGCACGACGCGCTCGCGGCGGCCGGCAGCGCGCGCATCGTGTCGCTGAGCTCCCGCGGCCACCATGCCTCACCTGTTGAGTTCGACGACATCAACTTCACCTCCCGCCCCTACGACCCGCGCCTCGGTTACGGGCAGTCCAAGACCGCCAACGTCCTCTTCGCGGTCGGGGCGACCAACCGCTGGGCAGCCGAGGGGATCACCGCGAACGCCGTCCACCCCGGCGTGATCCTGGGGACGAACCTGACTCGCTACATGGAGCCGGAACAACTCTCACAGCTGCGCGAAGCCGCGGCGGCCGGGGAATTCGGCACGTTCCAGGGCGCGCCGTTCCGGTTCAAGACGGTTGCTCAGGGCGCCGCGACGAGCGTCCTCGTCGCGGCCTCACCCCAGCTGGAAGGAATCGGCGGTCGCTACTTTGAGGACAACAACGAGGGGGAGAAGCTGTCGGCCGAGGCCGTAGGAAAGTCCCCCGGCGGCGTAGCCCCGTACGCGGTCGACCCGGACTCCGCCGAGCGTCTGTGGGAACTGTCGCTCGCTGCAATGGGCGTGTGAGCAGAATCCACGCAGGAGTCGCACTGAACTCGTGTCGATTCCAGTGCCGTTCAAGCCGGTGCGTCCCATCCAGTCGTCGTGGCGGATGGGATCCAGCCTCACTTCACAGCCAGGTGGGGGCCGATGCACGGGTACGGTTCCGGGTCCGTCTGAGGGCCCACCCACTGTCGCCTCTCGGTTCCTCTGTTCCACCCGGCCGCCGGATCGGCGTGGCCGTGACCCACGGGGTCAGCTCGGTCGGGGTGAGGTGTTTCTGTCCGAGGAGCCTGAGCTGGGCATGGCGGGGGCGGTCATGTCGAGCAGAAGCAGGGCGTCGTGGTCGGGAGTTCCGGGTTCGGCGGTGTAGACGCCGATGCGCTGGCCTGGGGTGCCCTCGACGTGCAGGGACTGGGCTGTGAGGGTGAGCATGCCGACCTGGGGGTGCTGGAACGTCTTGTGGGCGGGCTTGCGTCCGGTGACTTCGTAGCGTTCCCAGAGCCCTGCGAAGTCAGGGCTTTTGAGGAGGAGTTCACCGACGAGGTTGGTGAGGTCGGGTGCGTCGGGGGCGGTTCCGGCGATGGCGCGCAGGCGGGCGACGCAGGCGGTGATCTGCAGGTCCCAGTCGGTGAAGAGGTCGCGGGCCGCGGGGTGCAGGAAGAGGTAGCGGGCGAGGTTGCGGTGCTTGGCGGGCCAGTCGTCCAGACCCGCGTAGAGCGCGAGGCCGCCGGGGTTCCAGGCGAGCATGTCCATGCTGCGGCTGATGACGTACGCCGAGTTCGGGCGCAGCGATTCGAGCAGCAGCTTGAGGTGCGGGCGCACGGTGCGGCCGGGAGCGGGCGGCGGTTCAGGGGCGTAGCGGGCGGCGCGGGCGGCAAGGTCGCGCAGGTGCTGGTGTTTCTGGTCGTCCATATGCAGGGCGCGGGCGAGCGCGTCGAGGACGGAGGGGCTGGGGCGGGTCTCCTTGCCGCGTTCCAGGCGCACGTAGTAGTCCATGCTGATGCCGGCAAGGGTGGCCAGTTCCTCGCGGCGCAGGCCGGGGGTGCGTCGGATGCCGGCGCCGACGGTGAGGCCGACGTGTTCGGGGCTGGTCTGGGTCCGGCGGGCGCGCAGGTAGCGGCCCAGCTCGGCTCCCTCGCTGTTCGCGCTCTCGGATGCCATGACTCCAGTCTCGCCCGTCGGCCGGCCGCTCCGCGGGTCTGTGGGGGGCCCTGTCATTACCCCCGAAGAGCCCGCCCTGCCATCCACACGCGATCCGGGCCAAGGTGAATGATGAAGACGCCGGCACCCCCGCCGCTCGAACCACAGCGGGCACGACCTGCTGGGTCGAGCCCGGGTGGGGGGCCGCGGCCGGCGCCGTCACGCTGACCGACGAGCAGCTCGACAAGCTCAGCAGCCTGCCGTCCGCCGCCGGCGACACCCACACCGAAGCCCAGGCACAGATGCTCGAACGCTGACCGCACGCCTGCGCGACAGCCCAACCCCCGGTTTGGAGTAACCCCCTCTTATGCGTGCGGCAGTGATGTACGGAGCCGGAGACGTCCGCGTCGAGGACCGGCCCGACCCGGAGATCGTCAAGCCGACCGACGCCGTGGTGCGCACGGTGGCCGCATGCGTGTGCGGCAGCGACCTGTGGCCCTACCAGTCGATGCCCGCCACCGACACCGGCCGCCCCATGGGACATGAGTTCCTCGGCGTCGTCGAGGAGACCGGCGCGGACGTGACCAGCCTGAAGGCGGGCGATCTGGTCGTCGCCCCGTTCACGTACAGCGACAACACCTGCGACTACTGCGCCAAGGGCCTGCACATCTCGTGCCGCAACGGTGGCCGGTACGGCTTCGACGGCGTCGACGGCGGGCAGGGCGAAGCCGTCCGCGTCCCCCACGCCGACGGCACCCTGGTGAAGCTGCCGATCTCCGCCGACTCCGCGCTGCTGCCGTCCCTGCTGGCGCTGTCGGACGTGATGACCACCGGCCACCACGGCGCGGTCACCGCCGGCGTCGGCCGCGGGGATGCGGTGCTGGTCGTGGGGGACGGCGCGGTCGGCCTGTGCGCGGTGATCGCCGCCAAGCGGCTGGGCGCCGAGCGGATCGTGCTCGCGGGCCGGCACGAGGCGCGCACCGGCCTGGGCCGGGAGTTCGGCGCCACCGACGTCGTCGCCGAGCGAGGCCAGGAGGGCATCGCCCGCATCCGTGAGCTGACCGGCGGCGTGGACAAGGTGATCGAGGCCGTCGGCACCCGCCAGGCCCTGGTCACCGCCTTGGGCGCGGTCCTGGACGGCGGCACCATCAGCCGCCTGGGCGTCCCGCAGTACGAGCAGGGGCCGATCGGCCCGGCCGAGTTCATGCGGAACATCACCCTGACCGGCGGGGCCAGCCCGGCCCGCGCCTACATCGAGCAGTTGCTGCCCGACGTCCTCGACGGCGCGATCGCCCCCGGTCGCGTCTTCGACCGGACCTTCGCCCTCGACCGGACCCCGGACGCCTACCGGGCCATGGCCGACCGCCAGGTCCTCAAGGCACTCATCCGCCCCTGACTCCCCCCTCCCACCCGCACAGCAAAGGACTTCCGCTCATGCAGTACGTGACCTTGAACAACGGCATCGAGATGCCGCTTCTCGGCTTCGGCGTCTACCAGATCCCCGCCGAGGACACCGAGCGCGCCGTCTCCGACGCGCTGGCCGCCGGGTACCGCCTGCTGGACACCGCCGCCGCGTACGGCAACGAAGAGGCCGTCGGTCGCGCCATCCAGTCCAGCGGCATCGCCCGCGAGGACCTGTTCGTCACCACCAAGCTGTGGGTGCAGGACGCCCCCGCCGAGGAGAGCACCAAGCGGGCCTTCGAGACGTCGCTGCACAAGCTGCGCCTGGATTACCTCGACCTGTACCTGATGCACCAGCCCTTCGGCGACATATACGGCCAGTGGCGCGCCATGGAAGCCCTCAACCGCGAGGGCCGCACCAGGGCGATAGGGGTCGCCAACTTCTACCCCGACCGGCTGATCGACCTGATCGTCAACAACGAGATCACCCCGCAGGTCAACCAGATCGAGACCCACCCCTTCTTCCAGCGCACCGACTACCAGGCCCTGATGCGCGAGCACGGGGTGCAGATCCAGTCCTGGGGCGGCTTCGCCGAGGGCAAGAACGACCTGTTCACCAACCCGCTGCTGGCCGAGATCGGCAAGGAGTACGGCAAGTCGGTCGCCCAGGTCGTGCTGCGCTGGCTCACCCTGCGCGGCGTCATCGCCATCCCCAAGTCCGTGCGCGCCGAGCGCATGGCCGAGAACATCGACGCCTTCGACTTCGAGCTCACCGACGACCAGATGGCGCAGATCGCCACCTTGGACACCGGCAGCTCGCTGTTCTTCGACCACCACGACCCCGAGATCGTCACCTGGCTCGCCAAGCGCCGCCTCGACGCCTGAAGCGGACAGACCCCGAACAGCGCCGGCCCGCACAGGGCAGCAGAACTGGGAGCCATCTGGGAGCCAACCCGCTCCCCAAGCCCCTTCGAGACCATCCGAGACCATCCGAGACCATCGCACCCCAATGCCCTGACCAGGCAGAACAGCAAACCGCCCGGTGGCGATCATGACCGGACCGCATTCGGGACGAAGAGGTCGTGGGTTCAAATCCCGCCACCCCGACAGCCGAAACAGCAGGTCAGGCGCCTACTCATGCGAGTAGGCGCCTGGTTTGTCTCGGGGCTGCGTGGCGAGGGCCGGGGTGCAGCGAGACATGTGCGCGCCTGGTCGGTCGGGGCGCCCGCCACGTCGTCGGACGCAGGGTGAACCGGTGTGGTCGGCGACGGATGCCTACGGGCCAATTTCGCCGCACCAGGTCTCGAAACCGCAGGTCAGCAGGGTGGACGGGATGTCCCCGGCCACATGTGTGCCGACGGCCACAGCGACCAGGGCGCGTATGGGCGCATACTGAGCCATGACAAAGCCTGCTGCGCCGAAGCGTCATCTGCCCACCAGCCCCTTCAAGGCCGCGGTCACACCGGCTCCCAAGCACTTCGCCGTGGGGGACCAGGTCACCCACGACATGTACGGCCTCGGCCGAGTCGTCGGCATCGAGGGCGGGGTCGCGGCGCTCGTGGATTTCGGCTCGGCGCAGATGCGGATCCTGAGCCCGTACGCCAAGATGACCAAACTGTAGGACCGTTGTGCCCGGTCACGGCACCCCCAGGCCCCCTCAGGGGGCTTGTACCGAAAGAGAGTCCTCTCATCGATCTGACGTCGCTGTTCTCCGCCCCGGAAGGGCAACCCCGCTGCTCCACCGCGGCATCGCCGCCTCCGTCGGCCAACCCCTTCCAGGCCCCTGACTTCGGGGAAGACAAGACCTCGCCGCTCACAGACGCGCAGGAGCCCGCCTCGGGCACACGTACGGAGCGGCCCGACGCGGCCTAGCTCCGCGAACGACGGTGGCTGCGGCGGCGCCCATAGTGTGCGCAGTGCGCCGTGGCACGGCAGTTGGTGCCTTGAGTCGCCGTGTTCGAGGGCGGTCGTCGCGACGGTGCGTGGGACCAGACGGCCGGGACGACGCCGACCGTCCGCACCCCCGGGACCAGTGGGTGAGGTTGTCGGCGCCCGGTGCCGCTCGATCGCGGCCTCTATGGCCTGGTGGGTCCGGCCGCCGGGGCGCGTCGTCGGCGCAGGAGATGCCCTGCGGGCCGCCACAGGGCGAAGGCCAGGCCCAGGCCGAGCGGGATCTGCAGGATCTGCTGGATCACCGGAGGCCCGGGCTTGTCCCCCCGCCTGAGCGGGGCACGGCCCCGCGGATCGACGGTCACCGCGTAGGTGCCGCCCACCACCCACCTCCAGCCCATGAGGCCGGTCTCCTCGATCGGAGCCAGCGGTGGGCCGTCGATGACGGTGACGGTGTAGAGGTGGGCGCTGTCGCCCATGCCGTCGCCGGCGGACCACCGGATCTGTCGGACCCTGACGTGTTCGGTACGCCCGTGCTCGTGCAGTACCTGTTGATCCAGCTCCAGGTTCTGCAGGAACAGCATCCCGAGAAGGCACACCGCGCACAGCAGCCACCTGATGTCCAAGGACCAGCAGGTGCACAGGAGCACGGAGCCGAAAAGGACCGCCGAGGCGCACAATGCGTCGATCCATGAGGCGTGCGCCCCGAAAGCCGTGCGCGTGAGCAGACGCACGACCGCCCACAGCGCCAACGCGGCGCCGGTGCTTGCGGCGCCTGCCGGCACCCGCCGGCCCACGCCTGTCTCCCCTTCGCCTGCTTCGTCCGTGCTCACCCTCACCCCTATGCGCGCCGAAAACGCCGACCTGGTGGTGCACACGCTTCAATGTATGGATTGTTCAACGATCCTTCAATAGGATGGTTCTACATCCAGCTGTCTGCTCGCGCATGCGGAACGGTAACCAACCGAAGGGCTGCGGAAGATGAGCTCGTATCAGTTCGAACAGATCGACGACAACGGGCGGATCCTGTTCAGCGACGACCCCGCGCTGTGGCCCGAAAGCGTGCTGACGGGCCTGGAGACCGCGGAGGCCGCGGTCACCCTCGATCCCGCGTCGACGCGTCACATGCCCACGGCTCTCTTCGAGTTCAGGCATGCCCTGGGCGTGGGCCACTTCGGGTACATCGAGCCGAAGGGAGCCTCGCGTGACGGGATACCCGAGGAACCGCAGATCGAAGGCGCCGTCCTGTTCGGCATGAGGCGCCTGCCGCCCGAGCCCGAGCTCTCCGACCTGCGCGCGATCCCCGGCTGGGAGCTGCACGAGACACCCGATGAACAGCCGAAGCTGGCGCAGCGCTTCGGATACACCTACTCCCGGCTGGAACTGCGGACACCCGACGGCGAGATCTACTCCCGGACCTGGGTCGCGCACGACCCCGAGTGGGTGGCCGCCGCCCTGCGTCACGGCTACGTCGTGTGCCTGTGCGGCGTGGAACTGGGGATCCGCGCACCGTACGCGATGACCGCCGCGCAGTTCACCCCGGGCATGCGCCGCGCATACTTCCGCAGCGGATGCGCACTGGGTCTGACCATCGGCGGGCTCGTCGCCTACGTCAACCACCGCTGACCCGCACCACCGAGCCGGCGATCCGGCGATCCGGCGATCCGGCGATCCGGGCCATGCCGCCGAGCGGTTCCTGGCACCTGTCAGGTCTCGGCGTTGGCGGTCTTCGGCGCCGTTTCCCTGCGCTCGGGCGGGCCGGCGGAGGGGGTGGGGGATCAGTGCGGGAATGCTCGTGGCGGGCGCTGGCGGGGCAGGGTGGTGCGGAACCGGTCGATCGCCGAACTCACCTGACGCATCAGCGAAGTCCCTTCCAGCAGGGCGAGGTAGAGGTTGCGGCGGGCCAGTCCCGGAAGGTCGACGCAGAAGTACAGGGCCATCAGCGGGTTGACGAACAACTCGCCGCCCTTGGTCCTCTCCGTGAACCGGACGTCGCCGAAGTCACCGCGCACCGCGGCGGCCACGGAGCCGTTCACGATGCTCGGGTGGCTCGGGGTGTGGCGCTGGGCGTGGGCCACCGCGTCGAGGTAGAGCGCACCCTCCCGCGCCGCCCCGAGCAGCGAGAACGCCCCGAGATAGGCGCGGTCCCGGTCCAGGGCGGCGAGGTTCTCCAGGACGAGCGAGTGGTTCACACCGTGGTACGCGTCCACCCCGAAGCCGAGGCAGGCCACCAGCCGGTGCGGGACCTCGTCGAGCCCGCTCACGGCGGCCAGGCTCGCCATGTCCTCCTCCGGGGTGCCGAGCCCGTGTTCGTCGCCCCGCATCAGGATGTCGGTCCCGCCGTCCACCAGCACGACCGCGTCGACACCGCCGAGATGTGTGATCAGCGTCCGGTACGCCGCCCGCAGCGGAGCGACCCCGATGCGCGGGAACGCGTACACGGTCGACGGCAGATCCCGCGTCGCGAGCCACTGGGCCAGCGTCCGTTCGGGAAAGTAGTCGCCGCGCAGGGAGGTGTCGGGGCCGACGGCCGCGACGTCCTGGTCCACCCACACGTCGAGGTCCAGGCCGTACAGGTCGGCGAAGGACAGGTTGGCGAGGTGCACCTCCTTGCCCGCCGACCGCAGGGCGAGTGCGAGCGGCAGCCCGGCGTACACGTCGAAGCCGCCGCCGGCGCCGGCGATGAGCACCCGCCGCGCGTCGCGCAGCCGGGTGAAGAAGGCGGGTTCCCCCAGAGAGATCACCGCAGGACGCTAGCAGCAGGGCGGGCCGGTACGACGGCGGAGCCCCGGGGCACGACCGCCCCGGGGCTCCGCCGTTCGGCGCGTCGTTCAGTGGCGCGTCAGGGCCTGGCGCAGCACGTCGTACACGTAGGTGTTGGCGTGCTTGCCGGTGAAGCGGTCGGACAGCGGGCCGGCCGCGGTGACGGGCACGTCCACACCGGTGTGGCCGGACGTGGTCCAGTCGATGTAGAAGCTCTTGTCGCTGCCGCGGATGCTGAACGGGCCGTCCTCGGCGGAGATGCCGGTGCCGGACTCGTCGGTGGCGTCCGTGTCCTCGACGGCCAGGCCGCCGGTCTCGTGGTCGCCGGTGACGACCAGCAGGGTGTCGGGGTGGGTGGCGACGTAGGCACGGGCCACGGCCACCGCCTTCTCCAGTTCCTGCATGGACTGCAGGACGCGGGTGCCGTTGTTCGAGTGGGCGAACTCGTCCACCCCCTCTTCCTCGACCATGAGGAAGAAGCCCTTCTTGTTCTTGTCCAGCGTGCTCAGCGCCTTGCTCGTCATGGTGGAGAGTCCGACGACCGGGCTGTACACGTCGCCCTGGCCCTCGGCGCGCTGCTGGAACATCTCCTCGTTGGCGAACAGGCCGAGGAGCTTGCCGCCCTTGGCGCGGCTGAGCTGGTCCGCGCTGGAGACGTAGGAGTAACCGGCCTTCTTGGCCTTGTTGATGAGGTTGCCCTTGGTGCCCTTGCTCGCCTCGGACGGGTCCTCGGCGGGCTGGTCCTTGAAGGCGCCGGCGCTGCCCGCGGGCAGCCACCAGTCCTCGCCACCGCCCAGGATGACGTCGGGCTTGCTGACCTCGATGTACTGGCGGGCGATCTCGTCCTGCGCCGAGCGGTTGGCGGTGTTGGCGAAGAACGCCGCCGGCGACGCGTCGGTGACCTGTGCGGTGGTGACCAGGCCGGTGGCCTTGCCGGCCGCCTTGGCCTGCTGGCCGAGGGTGGCCAGCGGGTTGCCGTCCACGTCGACGCTGATCGCGCCGTTGTAGGTCTTCTCGCCGGTGGCCCACGCGGTCGCCGCGGCGGCCGAGTCGGTGACGACGGCCTTCGGGTCGTCCGGGTCGGTGGTCAGCTGGCCCGAGGTGGGGAGCTTGTCCATCGCGAGCTGGCCGCCCATGCCGGCCAGGTGCAGGCGGGCGGCCTGACGGGCGGCCGCGCCCATGCCGTCGCCGTTGATGAAGATGACGTTCTTGGCGGTCGGGGTCTTGGCCGACGCCTGCGGGACCGAGGCCGACGCGCCCGGCGTCGGGTTGACCACCATCGTCACGACCACCGCGGCGACCGCGGCGGCTGCGGGAGCGGCGAACCGCCGAGCCCTACGAACATCCAGGGACACAACGTCCTCCGTTACTGTTCTTGCCCATTGCTTGACCGCGAACATAAGTTCCCTTTGGGAGATGTTGACCAAGAACAGATGACCAGCACATGGCGAGATCGCCACCGGCAGGTGAAGGCGCAGGCCCCGCACTTGTCCGGACAGGTCGCCCGGTCGGACAGGGAGGCAGGCAGGCAGGGCCGGTGCCCCATCCGGCCGGGGACCCGCACCCGACGGCGGTGTCACCCGAATGGCGGAACATGACGTGCCACCCATTTGGGTGAAGATCAAGCTGGCTGATGCCCCGGCCGAGGCAATCCGTGCAAGGGGAACCGCATGCGCATTCGGCGAATCCTCGCCGCCGTCATCGCCACGGCAGCCCTCGCCGGACTGGGCCTCACAGGCGCCGCCTCCGCCACCGCCGCCACCCAGGGCGCGCGGTCGTACGTCACCCCCTCCCCGTGCAGGCAGGGCGGCGGAACGCCCGCGATCAACGAGGCGGGCAACTACTGCAAGGGCGGCACGCACAACGGGGAGCAGGTGGACTGACCCCGGCCCCGGGAGGCGCTCCACAGCCACGCGCCCCGCAGCCGCGGGCCCACAGCCATGCGCTCCGCAGGCCCGCGCCGCGGGGCGCTCCCGCGGGCGGCGCCTCTCGGCGACTAACGCGGTTCGTGGGCCGCCGCCCTGCAGGCTGCGGTCGCGGCGCCGCCCGCCGCTCCGGCACCGGTCAGCCCGGTCACACAGCTCTGCAGGTCTCCGGACACGCCACGGCCACAGGCCGCTGTGACGGAGTCGGAGGCGGTGGCACCGGCCAGTTCGGCCATCTTCGTGCACGCGGGGATGTCCGCGCGGGCCGCGGGAGCGGCGAGGACCACGCCACCGAGGGCGAGGGTCAGGCCGGTGAGGGCACCGGCGATACGGGTCGACGTGTGCATGGGACGCACCTGCCTTCCGGGTCGGGCGCGCGGTCCCGGTCCCGAGCGGGCCGGACCCACGCGGTGAGGCCGCCGGACGACGGCCGGGGGGAGGCGCCCTCCGGTCGGCGGGCCGGGAGGGCCCCGGGGGACGGCCCACCCTCGGGCCTCCGCCCACGGGCCCCCACTCCAGCGTCGCATCCCCTCCCCCGCCCGTCCTGTCCCCGAGAGCGGGTGGAGACTCGGCACACGGGAGAGGACGTACCGTGGCCGCTGCCGATGCCCTGGTGGAGGTTCTGGCCGCGGGCGCCCGGGAGTTCACGACGAACTGGGCGCCGGACGGCGAGGGCGGCCGGACCGCGCCGGACGGCGGGGCCGGCCGGACTACTTGCTGACGGCGAAACGCATCAGGGCGTGTTCGTCCCCCTGCTTGATCTTTCCCGTCACGTTGATCACCTCGAGCTTCCAACCGGAGCCGACCCGCTGCGCCTTGGCCACGGCGCACCCGTTGTCCTGGGTGAGCAGGCTCGGCCAGATGTCGGCGACCTGCTGGGAACTGCCACCGGTCGCGTCGTAGACCTTGAAGCTGACGTTGCGCGCCTTCTGGAAGGAGCTGCCCTTCTTGTACGCGGCGGCCACGAAGACTATCGACGTGATGTTGGGCGGGATCCGGGCGAACTCGACGGTCACCGTCTCGTCGTCGCCGTCTCCGCGGCCGGTCTGGTTGTCGCCGCTGTGGACCAGCGAGCCGTTGCCCATGGGGTCGAGCGAGTCGAGACCCGCCAGGCGCACCGGGTCAGCGCCCTGCATGGCGATGGCGATCAGATCGAGGTCGGTGCCGCTCTGGCGGCGCAGCCTGCCCAGCACGCCGCCGCTGCTGCCGGCGGTGGGATCCCACGAGACCCCGATGGACAGGTGGGTCACCCCGTCCAGGTCCGCCGGGCCGTCTTCCTTGGTGAGTGTGATCATGTGTGGCTCATCCTCGTGGCAAAGGGACTTCAACACGCAGAGTCTGCCTGGCGTCCTCGCGGTTCCGCAGGACGGGGCCACGGGCATGCTTTGCACACAGTCGCACCCGTTTCGCCGCCGGCGTGGTGCGGCCGGACGACGGAACCCGCAAGGGAGCCGCCGGCCCGCCGGTAGAGTGAGGAAGCTGCGGCATCCCAACCAACACCCGTTGCCCTACAGGGACATGGCCGACAGCGGTCGAGTCGTCTCGCTGTGTGAGGGTGAAGCAACAGGTGCTGATAGCGGGCCGGTACCGGCTGGAGACCGCCATCGGGCGAGGCGCGATGGGAGAGGTCTGGCGGGCGTACGACGAGATGCTCGGCAGACCGGTGGCGGTCAAGCTCCTGCTCGCCCAGAACACCGATCCCACCGCCGCCGCCCGCTTCCGCCTGGAGGCCCAGACCGCGGGCCGCCTCCAGCACCCGCACGTGGTCGGCGTCGTCGACTTCGGCGAGCAGGACGGCCGGCTGTTCCTGGTGATGGAGCTGGTCGAGGGCGACAGTCTCCAGCGCGTGCTCGCCCAGGCGGGACCCCTGCCGGCCGAGGACGTCGCCCGTGTCGCCGCCGAGGCGGCCGCCGGGCTCGCCGTCGCACACGAACAGGGCATCGTGCACCGGGACATCAAACCCGGCAACCTCCTGCTCGACGCCGTCGGATCCGTGAAGATCGGCGACTTCGGCATAGCCCGCTTCATGGACGACCCGGCAGGCGGGCTCACCGCGACCGGTCAGATCGTCGGGACCAGCCTGTACATCGCCCCCGAGCGCGCCCTGGGCCAACCCGCCGGGCCGCCGTCCGACGTCTACTCGCTGGGCTGCGTGCTGTACCAACTGCTCACCGGGCGCGTGCCGTTCCACGCCGAGAGTGCCATCGCCGTCCTGCACCACCACCTCGACACGCCCCCCGTGCCGCCGCGCGAACTGGGCATCGCGCTGCCGCCGGCCTTCGAGAACTACCTGCTCGGTCTCCTCGCCAAGCGGCCCGAGGACCGCCCCACGGCGCGCCGGACGGCCGAGTGGTTCGCCACGGGCTCCTGGCGAGGACGCCCCGAACCCCTCCCGGCGGTCGCACCGCACCGTGCACCGGAGCCGCCTGCGAGCACCCTGGCGGCACTCCCGGGGACCCGGTCCGGTGCAGCCATGCCGCCCGCCTCCGTCACCACCTATGCCTTCCCGTCCGCCGCGGGCGCCGCGCCGGCCCACCGGGCCGGGCGTCGTCAGCGGACAGGCGGCGGCGCCCTCTCGACGCGCCGGGCGAGGGCGCTGAGCGCTCTCGCCGCCGTGGTGATCTTCCTCGGGGCGCTGCTGCTCGGCATCGCGTGGTTCTCCCCCGACCAGAGCTCGGCCGACACCCCACCGGCGGACCGGACGCAGAGCACGAGCCCGGCCCCGCAGACCCGCACCGGCAGGAGCGACGGCCCGGCCGGGAAACCGGAGGCCCCCAAGGGGAAGGACGCCCCGAAGGAGAAGGACGCCCCGAAGGGGAAGGACGAGCGCGGCGACGGCAAGGACTGAGCCCGCGCCGCGTCCGGACGCCGGGCCGTCTCAGGCCGCCGCGACGACAGCCGGCTCGGGCCGGCGCGCGCGGACCCGGCCGCGTCGCAGCAGGGGCCGTTCGACGAGGGCGTACGAGGCGAGCGCCGCGAGGAGGGTCACCGCGAGGCCCGCGAAGAGCAGCCGGCCGCCGCGCACTCCGAGGTCGGAGAGCAGCCGGATGAGGGGGTAGTGCCACAGGTACATCCCGTAGCTGAGGTTGCGCCCGATCCAGGCCGGTACCGCCAGCGCCAGCAGGCGGGAGAGCCATGCCCGCGGGCACAGTTCCAGGGCGGCCACCACGCAGGCGGACAGCACGGCGGCGGCCAGGAAGCCGGCGGTGTACCAGAGGGGGTTCCATCCGCTCGGCCCGGTGATCGGGATCTGCCAGACGATCAGTGCCAGCAGGGCGAGCGCGGGCCAGCACAGCCGTCCCGCCCACCGGCGCAGCACCGCCAGGCGGGGGTCGTCGGCATGCAGCCGGGCCAGCACGAGGGCCAGCAGGGCGCCGACGAGCAGCTGGTCGGCGCGGGTGTCGGGCCCGTTGTAGATGCGGTGCGCCGCCGTGGGATCCCAGAGCACCGTCCGCCAGATCACCGGCAGGACGCAGAGCACCGCCACCCAGCAGAGCACCACCCGTACGCGTCCGCGCCGCAGCAGAACCAGCAGCAGGAGCGGCCAGGCCAGGTAGAACTGCTCCTCCACCCCCAGGGACCAGGTATGGCCGAACGGCGCGGTGAGACCCGAGTACGCCCCGGGCTCCCCGGCCCGTACGAGATTGACCGCCGAACCCGCGGCGATCGCGACCGCCGTCCACACCCCGCGGAACAGCGGCAGTGCGAACGCCACGGCCAGCACGGCGGTGACCGCGCACATCACCAGCAGGGCCGGCATCAGCCGCAGCCACCGCCGCCGGTAGAACGACCACAGCCCGATACGACCGGTACGGGCGTACTCCGCGACCAGCAGCCGGGTGATGACGAAACCGCTGATCGTGAAGAACACGTCCACGCCCACCGAGCCGCCGGGCAGCGGGTCGGGCAGCACGTGGTAGACGATCACCAGCACCACCGCGACGGTGCGCAGTCCGTCCAGCCCCGCCACCCGCCCGCCACCACGCAGCGCCGACGAGAAGCCGCGCCCGTCGCCTCTCCCCCGTTCCGCCACCGCGGGGGCCGGAGGGGTGGCGGCCCGCGTGTCCGGGCCCGGCTCCGTGGCCTCGGTGGTCGTGCTCCGATAGAGGGTGCTCATGACGGCTGCGTCTGCCCGCGCGCCGCCGGATCACACGGATCCGGTCTCGCCCCTGCCAGGTCGCGGGCGGCGGAGCCCACGGTCGAGTATCCCGTGTGCCGGTGCTGAGCACGCGTACTCATGAAGCGCCGGTCGCCCTCCGCCAGCCTTGTCCGCACACCGACCGAGCACATCGCTGAAGGAGCTTCCACCATGGGTATGCGCACGCGAGCCGCTGTTCTCGCCGTCGGCCTGGCCTGTGCCGCCGGGCTGCTGTCCGCCTGCTCGTTCTCGACGGCGGACGCCATCTGCAACACCGGGGAGGACCCGGTCATAGCGGTGGGCAGCACCGCCGGTGCCTGCGTGAAGACCGGCGAGGCCGCGCCGAAGGGGTACCTGCGCTACCCCGCGGGGAAGGTGCCGCAGCACGTCGGGGACAAGTGGGACACGTACTGGGAGTCCCACACCCTCGACAGGAACGGGAACATCGTCCCGGCCCCGTAGCCGGTCCGTGCCCCGGCGTCCGCGGGCCCCCGGCGAGTGAGGTGGCGTGCACCACAGGCGGACATGCCCGCGAGGAACGCGGGAAGACGTGCGGTACGCGGGGGTGTGTCGGACCAGGAGTTGCGTAGATGACCGAGAATTCCGCTGCGCCCGGGCTCCGTCCGGGAGAACGCGGGCCCGAGGACGCCGAGCAGCAGGCGATCGACGCGCGGAACAGGAGGCTGGCGCGTGCCGGTGTCGCCCGGGCCGAACGGCTCCTCGTCTCCTCGTACCGGCTCTCCTCGGAGCAGGAGGCGTTCGACCTGCTGCGCGACGCCTCCCAGCGCTTCAACGTCCGACTGCACACCCTCGCCGAGACGGCCGTACACCTGCCCGCCCCGCGGCCGGGTACCTCCAGCTGGGTGCCGGACCGGCCGCGCCCGGCCGCCCCGCCGCTGCCCGTCCTGCGCGCCGGCGAGCGGCGGCTGGCCGACGACAGTGGCGTCCTCAAGACCGCCCTGCAGCGCACCCTGCACATCACCGGGGCCGAGATGGGCAACGTGCAGCTGGTGCAGAACGGGATGCTGCGCATGGAACACCACACCGGGCTGAACCTGCGCTTCACCGACTACTTCACCTTCGTCGGCCCCTCCACCACCTCGTGCGCGCAGGCCGCGGAGCAGAGCCGGCAGGTCACGGTCGGGGAGGTCGCCACCTCCGACGCCTTCGACGAGGTCTCCCGGCGGACGATCCTGCAGACCGGCAGCCGCGCCTGCCACAGCGCCCCGCTGCTCAGCCCGAGAGGCACCGTCATCGGGATGATCTCCTCCCATCACGACCGGCCCCTGCGCCACCTCGGCGCCGCCCAGTCGGCGGCACTCGACCAGCTCGGCAGGCAGGTCGGCCGCTGGCTGGTCTGGCACCGCAACACCACGGTGATCTCCGCCCTGAACCACCTCCACGCCACCGCCACCCGCTGACGCCCCCGGCACCGCCCGCCGCTGATCTGCGCGACAGGGGCCGTCGGGAATAGCCTGAGGAGGAGAGCGGTACCGGGACACAACGGGCCCTCCAGTGGCGTTCCTCTCGCGGAAGGGGAGGTGGAGTCATGCCCTGGAACCTGAACGGCACCTACCTGGAGAGTTGCAACTGCGACGTGGTCTGCCCCTGCACCACCTCCGGTCTGACCGCGCCGGCCGACCGGGAGCGCTGCCAGGTGACCTTCGCGTTCCACGTGGACAGCGGGAGCGTGGACGGGGTGGACGTCTCCGGCCGCAACGTCGCCGTCTTCGTCGACGCCCCCCGGGTGATGGCCGACGGCGGCTGGCAGATGGCCGTGTATCTCGACGCCTCGGCCGACGACAGCCAGGCGGAGGCCCTGGGCAGGGTGTTCTGCGGTGAGGCCGGCGGGCCGATGGCGGTTCTCGCGCCGCTCGTCGGCAAGGTCCTCGGCGTGGAGCGGGTGCCCATCGAGTACCGCGACGACGGCCGCCACCACATGGCGCGGGTGGGCGACGTCATCGACGTCGAGATCGAGGACCAGGTCGCCCCGCAGTTCGGCGAGGACGGCCCGGTCATGCACCTGACCGGCATGTTCCACCCGGCGAACAGCACACTGGCCATCGCCCGGTCCGCCCGGGCGAGGGGCGGTGGCGTCTACGGCCGGTCCTGGGACTTCTCGGGTGGCAACGGGCACTCGGCGCCCTTCGCGTGGTCCGCGTGACCGGTCGGCCGGTCACCGTCGGCAGCGGGGCGGCCCCCGCCGGACTGCTGCTGGTCGCGGCGGGCGCCGCCTGGGTCTGGGTGGTGACGCGCGGCAGCGGCATGCCGGCGGTGCCGGGCACGATGGGCCTGGGCCTTCCCGGCTTCCTGGCCGTGTGGACCCTGATGGTGGTCGCGATGATGCTGCCCGGCACGGCGCCCGTCGCGGCGCTGTACGCGCGTACCATCACCGCGCACCGGACGCCGCGCATGATCGTTTTCACGGCCGCCTACCTGTTCGTCTGGGCCGCGGCCGGGCTGCCGGCGTACGCGCTGGCCGCGGGCCTGGGCCGGGCGGGGGGCCTGCCCGTCGCGGCGGGTACCGCGGTCGCCGCGGCCGTCTTCCTCGTCGGCGGCATCTACCAGCTCACCCCCCTCAAGGACCGCTGCCTGGCGAAGTGCCGCTCGCCGGTCGGGCAACTGTTGCGCTACGCCTCGTACCCGGGGCGCTCGCGTGATCTGCGGGCCGGAGCCCACCACGGAGGCTTCTGCCTGGGCTGCTGCTGGTCGCTGATGGTGCTGCTGGCGGCGTTCGGGGTGATGAACCTGTGGGCCATGGTGGTCCTGACCGCCGTGATCACCGCGGAGAAGCTGGCTCCGGCCGGCCACCTGATCGCCCGTCTCGTGGGGGTCGCCTCGATCGCCCTGGCCGTCGCCGTCTTCTGGTTCCCGGGGCTGGCTCCCGGGCTCGTCGGCGGCGGCATGGCCGGCATGTGAGGACCGGTACGGAAAGGTCCGTACCGGATGCGTCAAGGGTTGTAGGAGCGGTCCGGGTCCGGGCCGTTCGCGTGGTCGGGAACCGAATGCGACGGCCGGCCGGTGCGCGGCACCGGGGCCGGGATCAGCGATGTGTGCGCCACGGGGCCGCAACGCGATTGATTTCGGCTTCAGTTGTTGACGGCGGCCGGGGACGGGTCTACAACCCGAGGGAGCGCTCTCACATCTGCCGTTGCTCCATCCCCACGCACGCCGAACCGGCCTGAGGAGACTTCGCATGCAGAGTTCCGCCCTCGCACCCACCCGCAGACCACCGGCCGCCGCCCTACGCCCACGCCTGGCCCTCGGCCTGGCCGTCGCGCTGATAGCCGCCTTCTTCGCGGTCCTCGCCCCGTCGCCCGCGCACGCGGCCGACCAGTTGCTGTCCCAGGGCAGGCCCGCCACCGCCTCCTCGACCGAGAACGCGTCCTTCCCCGCGAGCGCGGCCGTCGACGGCAACACCGGCACCCGCTGGTCCTCGGCCTTCGCCGACCCGCAGTGGCTCCAGGTCGACCTCGGCTCCGTCCAGCAGCTCAGCAGCGTCACCCTGACCTGGGAGGCCGCCTACGCGAAGGCCTTCCAGATCCAGACCTCCACCGACGCCACCAACTGGACCACCGTCTACTCGACCACCACCGCCACGGGCGGCACCCAGAACCTGACCGTCAGCGGCAGCGGCCGCTACGTCCGCCTCTACGGCACCGTGCGGGGCACCCCGTACGGCTACTCCCTGTGGGAGTTCCAGGTCTACGGCCCCGGATCCACCACCCCGCCGGACGACTTCTGGGGCAGCACCGGCGACATCCCCGCGGCGCACAACGCCGTCGAGGTGAAGATCCTCAACCGCACCAACGGCAAGTACCCCGACAGCCAGGTGTACTGGAGCTTCAACGGCCAGACGCACTCCATCGCCGAGCAGCCCTACCTCGACATGCCGGCCAACTCGGCAGGCCGCATGTACTTCTACCTGGGCTCACCGACCAGTTCCTACTACGACTTCATCGAGTTCACGGTCGGCGACAACGTCTTCAACGGCAACACCACCCGGGTCGACGCCTTCGGCCTGAAGCTGGCCATGCGGCTGCACGCCAAGGACGGTTACGACACCGAGGTCGGCGAGAACCGGCAGACCTTCGCCGAGGACCGCGCCACCACGTTCCAGCGGTTCATCGACTCGGTGCCGTCCCAGTTCGACGTACTGGCGCAGACCCAGGCCCCGTACCGGATCATCGCGCCCGGCAGCGACCCGAGCTTCCGCGCGGGCGGCGCCAACGCCAACTACTTCACCTCGTACGCCCAGTCGGTGGGCGTGAACGCGGCCACCTCCGATATCTTCGGCTGCGCGGCGTCCCTGGCGGCCGACCCGAACACGTGCGCCGCCCTCAACCGGCACGTCGCCACCCTGCCGGCCTCCCAGCAGTCCGACCCCACCCGGTTCTACACGGCGGCACCGGCCAACTACTACGCCAGGTTCTGGCACGACAACGCCATCAACCACCTCGCCTACGGCTTCCCCTACGACGACGTGGCGGGCCAGTCGTCCTTCATCTCGCACGCCGACCCGCAGTGGCTCCTGGTGGCGGTCGGCTGGTAGCCGGTCCCGCCGAGCGGAGCCGTGGCCCGGGGCAGCCGTCCCGGGCCACAGTTCTGGCCATGGCCCGAACTCGGCTGCTTTGGCCAGAACCAGTACCGTTTCCGCCTGCGTCGTACGGCATGTGTGCCGATGGCCTGACCTGTGGGGGGACCACATGAGCGCCGAGATCTACTTCAGCAACAACTACCGGGACCTGTGCGAGCGGAACGGGACCGGTGCCGGATTCCAGTTCGAGTTCTCCTGCTCGCGCTGCTACGACACCTGGCGCTCGCCGTTCGAGCCCTACACCGGGGAGCGGGCCGCCACCTGGCTGCGCAAGGGGGTCGACGTGGCCTGGGGGATGCTCGGCCGTACCGGCACCGGGCTGACGTCGGCGGCCGACGGGCTGGCGGGGGCCGGTTACGGGCGCTCGCGCGACGAGGCGTTCCAGCGGGCGATCGACAACGCGCAGGGGCACTTCAACCGCTGCGCCCGCTGCACCGACTACGTGTGCGGCCGATGCTGGAACGCGGCCCAGGGCCTGTGCCTGCGGTGCGCGCCGGACACGGCCGCCGAGGCGATGGCGGCCCAGCAGCGCGGCCTCAACGACATGGCCTCGCAACGGGCGTACGCGGCCGGGCAGCAGGCCGGGCAGGGCTACGACCCCAGCACGCCCCGCCAGCTGGTCTGCCCCCGGTGCCGGACCGAGACGCACGGCGCCGCCTTCTGCTCGGGCTGCGGCCACCGGCTGGCCCAGTCCGAGCAGTGTGCCTCCTGTTCCGCGGTGGTGCCGGACGGGGCGGCCTTCTGCCCGGGGTGCGGCTCACGCAGGTAGCGGAGCGGCCCCGGGGCAGCGGGTGGGCGGGGCCGTCGTGGTGCGCTCCAGCCAGCGGGCGTCGATCTCGCGGCCGTCGGGGAGGGTGTGGCGTGGCGGTCCGTCGGCCGCCACGAAGCCGGCCCTCGCCAGGGCCCGGCGGCTCGCGGTGTTCGCCGGTTCGTGTCCCGCCCGCACCGTCCGCAGTCCCAGGTGGCCGTGGCCGAGGACCGCGGCGGCCCGGAAGAGTTCCGCGCCGAGCCCCTGGCCGCGCGCCGCGGGCGCCAGCCAGCCGCCGATCTCCCCCGTGCCGGCGTGCACCCCGGTGAAACCGGCGTACCTGCCGTCGTCCAGACGCACGCCGACCAGGAACTCCTCCTCGCCGGCGACCGGTTCACAGGCCCGGTCCAGCAGGTTCCTGAGGAACCCGGATCTCCGCAGGGCCTCGGTGTCGCCGGGAACCAGCCGGAGTACGGCGTCGCGATCGTCCGCGTCGGCGACGACGCGGTCGCCCCAGCCGAGCCACCGCTGGGCCTCGGGGTCCGAGGCGGCGGCCGCCGCGGCGACGAGGTCCAGAGCGTTCTCCGGGGTGTACAGCAGCAGCCGCTCGGTGCGCAGGGTGTGCCGGCCGTGCCGGCACGGGCCGGGCAGCGGGAGCCTCGGGGCGGCCGTCCGCCCGCGGCGCAACCGTGACCAGACCATGCGACTCCCCCCAGGACCCTCGTGACCGACGCGGAGTCTACTGCCCCCGACGCCATCACCCCGATGCCGTGACACCACTGGCCCATATACCCTCCGGGGGTATATAAACAGAGGGTCACGGTCGGCTGCGAAGGGCGGACACCATGCATGCGGTCGGGCACGCGCTCTCCATCGCCGGGTCGATGACCTGGGAGATCACCTGGGCGCTGATCCTCGGCTTCACGCTCTCCGCGGTCGTCCAGGCGGTGGTGCGCCGGGAGACGGTGGTACGGCTGCTCGGGGACGACCGGCCCCGTACGCTCGCGCTCTCCGCGGGGTTCGGCGCCGCCTCCTCGTCCTGCTCCTACGCCGCCGTCGCACTCGCCCGCTCACTGTTCCGCAAGGGCGCCGACTTCACCGCGGCCATGGCCTTCGAGATCGCCTCCACCAACCTCGTGATCGAACTGGGCGTGATCCTGGCCCTGCTGATGGGGTGGCAGTTCACCGCGGCGGAGTTCGTCGGCGGCCCGGTCATGATCGTCGTCCTCGCCGTGCTCTTCCGCGTGCTGCTGCGCGAGCGGCTGCTGCGTCAGGCGCGGGAGCAGGCCGAGCGCGGGCTGGCGGGCTCGATGGAGGGGCACGCGGCGATGGACATGTCCGTGGGCGGCGAGGGCGGTTTCGTCCGGCGGCTGTTCTCCCGGGACGGGTTCACGTCCGTCTCGCACATCTTCGTCATGGAGTGGGCGGCGATCCTGCGCGACCTGGTGGCGGGACTGCTGATCGCCGGGGCGATCGCCGCCTGGGTACCCGACGACTTCTGGCAGAGCTTCTTCCTGGCCGGCCATCCGCTCGCGGCGAAGCTGACCGGGCCGCTGATCGGTCCGGTGGTGGCCGTCGTGTCGTTCGTCTGCTCCATCGGCAACGTGCCGCTGGCCGTGGTGCTCTGGAAGGGCGGCATCAGTTTCGGCGGCGTCATCGCGTTCATCTACGCCGACCTGCTGATCCTGCCCATCCTCAACATCTACCGGAAGTACTACGGCGCTCGGACGGCCGCCTTCCTGCTGGGCACGTTCTACGCCTCGATCGTGGTGGCCGGCTACGTGGTGGAGTTCGCCTTCGGCGGCCTGGGGCTGATCCCGGACCAGGCCGACGCGAAGATCCCCGACGAGGGGATCAGCTGGAACTACACCACGTACCTCAACATCGCCTTCCTGCTGCTGGCCGCCGCGCTGGTCGTACGGTTCCTGCGCACCGGCGGCCGGGCGATGCTGCGGATGATGGGGGGTGCGCCGGACGACGGCGAGCAGGGGGAGGCGCACGCGCACGGACACCTGCACGGCGCCGACTGAGGGGGCGCCGACCGGGTGGCTCTGCGGTGCGTGCCGCGTGGCTGTCCGGCCACGGCCGGGCCGACTTGATGATCATCGGTCCGTGACGACCTACGACGGCGCTCGCACCGCCGGCCACCCACGCCGCACGGCGCCCGCCGTCGCAGCCGCCTCCCCGCGCCGGGGCCCCGCCCGCGCCCTCGCCGCGGCCCTGGTCCTGTCCTGCTGCTCCCTGCTGACCTGCCTGCCGGCCGCACCCCCCGCGGCCGCGCTCCCCCGCGCCGCAGCCGTCCCGCGTCCGCCGACCGATGCCGAGGCCCGCACGGACGCGTACCTGGCATCGCTGCGGGCGGCGGGCCCGGACCGTTCCCGGGACCTGCGCAGGTTCTTCCTGAAGCTGCCCAAGGGCGGCGACCTGCACAACCACCTCTTCGGCGCGGTCAGGACCGAGTACCTGATCGGGCTCGCCGCCGGGGACGGCCTGTGCATCGACACGGCGACGCTGACGGCCGTCGTACCGCCCTGCGGCCCCGGCACCCGGCCGGCCGCCGACGCCCGCGACGACCGAGACTTCCGCGAGGCGGTCCTGCGGGCCTGGTCCATGGACGGCTTCCCGCCGGACCGGAGCGGCCACGACCATTTCTTCGCCACGTTCGACAAGTTCGGGCTGGTGCCCGCGCTGCACCCGGGCAAGGTGCTCGCCGAGGTCGCCGACTCGGTGGCGGCGCAGCACCAGTTCTATCTGGAGACCATGGTCAACCCGGCCTCCGACCGCGCCGAGCAGCTGGCCGACGAGGTCGGCTGGGACCCCGACCCGGCCGAGATGTACGCACGGCTGATGGCGGGCGGCCGGCTCGACCGGGTCGCCGCCAAGGCGCGCCGGGCCACGGACGACGCCGAGGCCGGGTTCCGGACCGAGGCCCGCTGCGGCACCGGCCGGCCCCGCCCCGGCTGCCGGCTCACCGTGCGCTACGTCTACCAGGCCTTCCGCGGCGAGTCGCGCGCACGCGTCTTCACCGAGCTGGCCCTCGGCATGCGGCTCGCCGAGACCGACCCCCGCTTCCTCGCCGTCGACCTCGTCCAGCCCGAGGACGGGCCCGTCGCGCTGGCCGACTACACCGTGCAGATGCGCATGGTGCGGTTCCTGCACACGGTCTACCCGCGGGCCCACGTCACCCTGCACGCGGGCGAGTTGAGGCCCGGCCCGGTCGACCCCGAGGACCTGCGGTTCCACATCCGGGAGGCCGTGGACATCGCCGGCACCGAGCGCGTCGGCCACGGCGTCGACCTCCGCCACGAGGACGACTGGCAGCGGACGGCCCGCACGATGGCCGCCCGGCAGACCGCCGTCGAGGTGCCCTTCACCAGCAACGCCCAGATCCTCGGCGTGCGCGGCGCCGCGCACCCCTTCGACACCTACCGGGCGTACGGGGTACCGGTCGTCCTGGCCACCGACGACCCCGGTGTCTCCCGCACCGACATCAGCCACGAGTACCTGTACGCCGCCGAGACGTACGGCCTGACGTACCCGGAGCTCAAGGACCTGGCCCGGGCCTCCCTGCAGTACGCCTTCCTTCCCGGGGACAGCCTGTGGCGGGGCAACCCCACCCGGGACGGCTACCGTCCGGTCGCGGCCTGCGCCGGGCAGCTTCCCGGCAGCGGGCGGGCGCCGGACGCGGGGTGCCGGGCGCTGCTCGGCGCGAGCGCGAAGGCGGCGGTGCAGTGGCGTGCGGAGGCCGCGTCGGTGGCGTTCGAGCGGACCTTCGGCCGGGCCGCGTCACGCCCCTGAGAGCAGGGGCGCGACGGGCCGGCCGCCGGCTCTGTCCGCCTAGCGGCCGACCGACGGCACGGCGGACGGCACCGGGTGCGGGGCAGGTGAGTCAGGGGCGACGGTGGGGCTGGAGTGCTGTGCGGGTGGTGCCGGACGGGAGCGGTCCAGGGTGCCGGAGGACAGCACGAGGATGACGGCGGCCGCGGCCACCGCCGCGGCCGCGACGGCGACGGACAGCACCCGCCGGATCCGCCGGGTGCCCCAGGCCCGTCCGGCGGGCGGGCGGGCCGGTGACAGGTCATGGGCGCTGAGGAGCTGCGCGCGTGCTTCGAGCGCCGCGCGCAGCCGCTCCTCGACCGGCGTCCGATCGCTCATCGGTCCACCTCCAAAAGCTTCTCCAGAGTGGCGAGCGCGCGGCTCGCGGTCGACTTGACGGTGCCACGGGACACCCCGAGGGTCTCGGCGATCTGTGCCTCGGTCAGGTCGGACCAGTAACGCAGGACCAGCACCTCGCGCTGGCGCGCGGTGAGCCGGCCCAGCGCGTCGAAGACCTGCCGGTGCTCCTCGGCGAGCAGCAGCAGCTCGTCGACCGGCGCCCCCGGGCCCTGGTGAGGCGGGGTGTACGCGCGCGCGGTGCGCCTGCGGCGCAGCACCGAGCGGGCGGCGTTGACCACCGCGGTGTGGAGGTAGGCGTGCGCGTCCTGGAGGTCGTCCAGCCGTTCGCCGTGCCGACGGCATACGGCGGCGAAGGCGTCCTGGACGACGTCCTCGGCGGAGTGCAGGTCGTCCACGAGGAAGGTCGCCAGCCGCACCATGTCGAGCCGCCGGGTCCGGTACAGGTCGGCGAGTGTGGGGCCATCGTTCTCGCCGTCCCGGTCCGCCACCGAACGCAGGTGCCGGAATCGCCGGCCGGGCTGCGGCACGTCCGACGCCGGGGAGGGGGTGGTCCGGGCCCGGCGCATGAGCCGGACCCACCAGGGCAGGGCAAGGGTGAGCTGCATCGTCCTCGTTCACCTCGGGGGTACGGCGGGGCCGGCTCCGCTCCGGCCCCGCCACACCGATGGTCGGCGGCTCAGCGGCCGGTGCTGCCGCGGTAGGGCTTGCCGTTCGCGTCACCCGGCACCGGGACCGGGTCGGTGTTGCCGGAGGAGTGCTTCCCCGAGGTGGAGGGCACGGGCCTCGGGTAGGGCTTGCCGTTCTCGTCACCCGGCACCGGGGTCGGGTCGGTGTTGCCCGAGGAGTGCTTCCCCGAGGTGGAGGGCACGGCGCTCGGGTAGGGCTTGCCGTTCTCGTCACCCGGCACCGGGGTCGGGTCGGTGTCGCCCGAGGAGTGCTTCCCCGAGGTGGAGGGGACGGGCTTCGGGTCGGCGGGCACCGAGGTGCCCGACCCGGTCGCGTGGGCGTGGCCGGCGGTGGCCGCCTGGGCGGCGATGCCGCCGCCCACCACCAGGGCGAGACCGGCTGCCGACCCCAGCACCCAGGTGCGCAGGGAACGGTTGGACTTCTTGGCGCGGGTGTGCCGCATGGGAACGACTCCAAAGAGTTCAGGGACAACGCTGACAGGTCGGGCAGCACCGGGACCCGAAATCCCGTCCCGGAAACCGCCTTTCACCCCACCAGACGTGCGGCCCCACCCGAGGTTGTCGTGGTCCGCGAAAAAGATTCGCTCCCAGCTCCACCGCGGCCCCGAAGCACGCGATTCCTCTCTCCCGGCGAACGCGCACGGTCACTTAGTCTGCACGGGTGACCGAGACCCCCGAGCTCACCCTGCTGTCCCGAGTCGCCTGTCGTGGGCGGGAGATCACCGCGCCGCGGCTGCGTGGGCTGCTGGCGTTGCTGGCGGCGGATCTGCGGACCGGCTGCAGCACCGGGCGGCTGGTGGAGGGGCTGTGGCCGGACGAGCTGCCGGAGCGGCCGGGCAAGGCGGTGCAGATCCTGGTGTCCCGGCTCCGCTCGCAGCTCGGTGCCGAGCTGGTCGTCAGCACCCCGACGGGGTACCGGCTGGGGCTGGACGAGACGCAGGTCGACAGTTCCGCGCTGCTCGTGCACGAGCGGGCGAGCGCCGAGCGGGCGCGGGCGGGGGACCAGGAGGGCGCCCTGGCGGAGGCCGGGGCGGGACTCGCGCTGTGGGACGGGACCGTGGGCGCCGCGGCCGGCGAGGAGCTGCACGACCCGGTGGCGGCGCTGCGGGCGGATCGGCTGCGGGCGTACCGGGCGCTGGTGCGCGCGCACGCCCTCGCGCTCGCCCGGCTGGGCCGGCGCGCCGAGGCCACCGCGCCGCTGACCGCGCTGAACCGGGAGCTGCCGCGGGACGAGGAGGTGCTGGCGGAGCTGCTGCGCTGCGAGGCCGCCGGAGCGGGGCGGGCGGCGGCACTGGCCCGGTACGACGGCTACCGGCGCCGGCTCCGGGACGAGCTGGGCAGCGATCCGGGGGCCCGGCTGCGGGCCGTCCACCAGGAGTTGCTGAGCACGGACGCGGCGCCGGTCCGGCACGGGGTGCCGCACGAGCCGAACCCGCTGCTGGGCCGGGACGCCGACGTCGCCGCCGTGGCCGGGCTGCTGCGCGCCGCCCGGGTGGTCACCGTCGTCGGCCCCGGCGGGCTCGGCAAGACCCGGCTCTCGCACGCGGTGAGCCGGGCGGCCGCACAGCCCGTCGTCCACTTCGTCACACTGGCCGGTGTCACCGGCGACGACGTGGCGGACGAGGTCGCCTCGGCCGTCGGCGGCGGGGAGGCCCGCCAGCTCCCTGGCGGTGCCAAGGACACGGTGAGCGGCATCGTCGCCGCGCTGGGTCCGGGCCCCGCACTGCTGGTCCTGGACAACTGCGAGCACGTGGTCGCCGCCGCCTCCGCCCTCGTACAGGCGCTGGTCTCACGGTCGAGGGAGCTGCGGGTCCTGGCCACCAGCCGGGCTCCGCTCGGGCTGACCTCGGAGTCCGTGTACGCCCTGCCGGAGCTGTCCCTGGCGACCTCCGTCGAGCTCTTCGCGCAGCGGGCGCGGGCCGCCCGGCCCGGGGTGGAGCTGCCCGCGGACCGGGTCGCCGAGATCTGCCGGCACCTGGACGGGCTGCCGCTGGCCGTGGAGCTGGCGGCGGCCCGGGTGCGGGTGCTCTCCGTGGCCGACATCGCGCACCGGCTGCGGGACCGCTTCGCGCTGCTGCGCGGCGGCGCCCGGGACGCCCCCGAACGGCACCGCACGCTGCGCGCCGTGGTCGAGTGGAGCTGGAACCTGCTGGAGCCGGAGGGGCGGGCGGCGCTGCGCGCGCTGTCGGTGTTCCCCGGGGGCTTCGCCGCCGGCGCGGCCGAGTACGTGCTCGGCGCGGCCGGCGCCGAGGGCGAGGGCCGGGACGTGACGGAGCTGCTGGAGCAGCTGGCCGGCCAGTCCCTGGTCAAGGTGGGCGAGAGTGCCGCCGGGGTGCGGTTCCACATGCTGGAGACGCTGCGGGAGTTCGGTGCCGCCCGGCGGGCCGAGGCGGGCGAGGACGACGCCGTGACGGGTCGGTTCCTGGCCTGGGCCAGGGACTTCGGCCGGGCCCACCACGCCGGGATGTACGGCACCGACGCGCCGGCCGCCTTCGACCGCGTCCGGGCCGAGCAGGACAACCTGGTCCTCGCCCTGCGGCACGCCCTGGCCCGCGCCGACGGACCGGCCACCGCCGCCGTCACCGCCGTCCTGGCCTCCCTGTGGTCGGTCGGCAACAGCTACACCCGGTTCGTCACCCTCGCCGCCGAGACCGGCGGGCCGCTGTCCCACTTCCGCCCGGGACCGGAGCACCCCGAGGACGTGGAGACGGCCCGGAGCGCGGCCGCGGTGTGCGCGGCCGGCCTCTTCATGGGCTACGGCCCGCACGCCGTACGCCAGCTCGTCACGCTGCGCCGCCTACCGCCCGCTCCGGCGGACACCGTGCCGCGGGCGCTGGCCGCCGTGCTGTGCGCGGTCCCGGACATGCACCCGCCGCGGTACCCGCGGCTGGAGGAGCTGTGCGACGCGGACGAGCCGCTGCTGGCCGGCCTCGCGGCGGGCGTCGCCAGCTACCTGTGGGAATCGGCGTACGAGACGGAGCGGGCGCTGCGGTACGCGCGCCGGATGCTCGCGTCGGTGGGGCCGCTCGGCAACCCGGTCATGACGCTGCTCAGCCACGGCCGGATCGGCGAGCTGTGCCTCAAGACGGAGCGCAGCGCGGAGGCGTACGACCATCTCCGGGCCGCCGACGCGCTCGCCGAGGCCGGTACCTGGTCGGACGCGATCGGCGTCCGGTACGGGCTGGTGTCGGCCTGTCTGCAGCGCGGGGAGGTCGAGGAGGCGGAGTTCTGGCTGGGCCGCGCCGCCCCGGACCGGCAGCCGGAGGCCGCCCAGCCCTTCAGCCCCGAACTGCTGCAGGCGCGGGCGGAGATCGCGCTGGCCCGGGGGCTGACGGAGGTGGGGCTCGGTCTGTGGCGGCAGGCGGCGGCCGGGATCCGGGAGGCCGGTGCGCTCGCCGCCGACGACCCCTTCCTGGACTCGTGGGCGCTGCAGGTGCAGGCCGCCGCGCTCGCCGCGCACGCGCAGCACGGCCGCCTGGAGCCGGTGGCCGAGCTCGCCGCGCACCTGCGGGAACGGCTGCTCGGCATGTTGTCCGACGGCACTACGGGCGCCGGGGACCTGCTGGAACTGCCGGTCTACGGCTCGGTGCTGCTCGCGCTCGGCCACGCCGGGCTGGCCGGCGGCGACCGGGCGGCGGTGCGGCTGCTGGCGTTGGCGGAGGTGCTGCCGGTGATGCGGGACCTGCCCACGCTCTCCTCGGCCCGGTCCCGTCAGGCGGCCGAGAAGGCGGACGAGGCCGCGTACGCCGACGCGAGGTCGGAGTACGCGGCCCTGGGGCGGGATCAGCTGCGGGTGGCGGCCCGGCAGGCGCTGCACGAGGTCACTGCCGGGGCTCGCGGCTGAACCGCGCCTTGGACCACAGGTAGCCGAGCACGGTCAGCCCGAGGCCCCAGGCCAGGGCCAGCACCGCGTTCTCGGTGCCGATCCCGCTGCCCAGCAGCAGACCGCGGAGGGTCTCGATGAAGGGCGAGAACGGCTGGTACTCGGCGAACCACCGGAACCAGCCCGGCATGGCGTCAACCGGCACGAACGCGCTGGACAGGAACGGCAGCATCACGAGCGGGGTGCCGATGTTGCTGGCGCCCTCGGCGTTGGGGCTGATCAGGCCGATGCCGACCGCCAGCCAGGTGAGCGCGAGGCTGACCAGAGCCATCAGTCCGGCCGCGGCGAGCCATTCGACCGGCGACGCGTCGGGCCGGAAGCCGATGGCGAGTCCGATGCCCAGGACGAGGACCAGGGCCGCCATCGTCTGGATCACGCTGCCGACCACGTGGCCGATCAGCACCGAGGCGCGGGAGATCGCCATGGTGCGGAACCGGGCCATGATGCCCTCGGTCATGTCGGTGGCCACCGACACGGCGGTGCCGAGCGAGGTCATGGCGGCGGTCAGGAAGAGGATGCCGGGGACGAGGTAGGCGACGTACTCGGACCGGTCGGCGTGGCCGCCGGTGATGCCGGCGCTCATCACGTTGCCGAAGACGTAGACGAACAGGAGCAGCAGGATGACCGGGGTGAGCAGGAGGTTCAGGGTGAGGGAGGGGTAGCGGCGGGCGTGCAGGAGGTTGCGCCGCAGCATGGTGAGGTTGTCGCGGAGCGCGTAGGAGGCGGTGCTCATCGGACGGTCTCCTTGTCGGTCGAAGTGCCGGTCGGATTGCCGGTCGGATTGCCGGTCGCGGCGGCGGGGTTGCCGGTCAGGGCGAAGAACACGTCGTCCAGGTCGGGGGTGTGCACGGAGAGTTCGTCGGCCTCGATGCCCGCCGCGTCGAGCCAGTCGAGGATGGCGCGCAGCTCGCGCTGGGTGCCGCCGCTGGGGATCTGCAGGGCGAGGGCCTCGTCGTCGCGGGTGGTCTCGCGCAGCTCGGTCGCCGCCCGCTCGTAGGCCGCCGGGTCGGAGAACCGCAGCCGTACGTGGCCGCCGGGCACCAGCCGCTTCAGCTCCTCGGCGCTGCCCTCGGCGACGAGCCGGCCGCCGTTGAGCACCGCGATGCGGTCGGCGAGCTGGTCGGCCTCGTCCAGGTACTGGGTGGTGAGGAAGACGGTGGTACCGCCCGAGACCAGCTCGCGGATGATCTGCCACATGGTGTGGCGGGAGCGCGGGTCGAGTCCGGTGGTCGGCTCGTCGAGGAAGATGATCCGCGGGCGGCCGACCAGGGTCATGGCGATGTCGAGGCGGCGCTTCATGCCGCCGGAGTAGGTGGACGCGGGCTTCCGCGCGGCCTCGGTGAGGTCGAACCGCTCCAGCAGGCCGGCGGTGACCTGCCGTCCCTCCCGCTTGGGGAGGTGGTGCAGGTCGGCCATGAGCAGCATGTTCTCCTCGCCGGTGATCAGTCCGTCCACGGCGGAGAACTGGCCGGTGACCCCGATGGCGGCCCGTACCTTCTGGGCCTCGGCGGTGAGGTCGTGCCCGGCGATCCGGGCGGTGCCGCCGTCGGCGGAGATCAGGGTGGACAGGATGTTGACCGCCGTGGTCTTGCCGGCACCGTTCGGCCCGAGGAGGGAGAAGACCGTCCCGGCCGGCACCCGGATGTCGATCCCGTCGAGGACGGTCTTGTCCCCGTAGGCCTTGCGCAGCCCGCCGGCCGCGATCGCGAACTCTCGTCCGTCCTGGCTCTCGTGTTCGTTCGTCGTCATGCCGCAGAGCGTGCGGCCGCGGCGGTTCAGCCCGGCTTCAGCCGGGTTTCAACGGCGTGCGACGCGGTTCCAGACGCGGTTCCGGACGCGGTTCCGGACGCGGTTCCGGACGCGGTTCCATACGTTTCCCATAGGAATGGTGGTTAAGGTCCGCGCCATGGATTCCACCCTTCCGGTCGTCGTCGCGGGAGCCCTGGTCGGCTTCGCCGTGGGGCTCACCGGCATGGGTGGCGGGGCGCTCATGACGCCGATCATGGTGTTGGTGTTCGGGGTGAATCCCACCGCGGCCATCGGCAGCGACCTGGCCGCGTCCGTGTTCATGAAGCCGTTCGGCGCGCTGGTCCACCACCGGGCCGGGACCGTGCGCTGGGACATCGTGCGCCGGCTGCTGCCGACCGCCGTCCCGGCCGCCTTCGGCGGGGTGTTCCTGCTCCGGGCGCTCGGCGACGGCGACGACCTGGAGCAGCGCGTCACGTACGTCGTCGGTACGGCACTGATGCTCGCCGTCGTCGGCATGCTCGCCCGCATGTGGCTCGACCGCCGCCGCACCGACGCGGACGGGGAGGACGCCGAGGAGCCCGTACGGCCCGTGGCGACTCTGCTCATCGGGCTGGTGGGCGGGGCGGTCGTCGGGATGACCTCGGTCGGCTCGGGCTCCCTGATCATCGTGATGCTGATGCTGGCGCACCCGCGGCTCAGGGCCAACCACCTCGTCGGCACGGACCTGGTGCAGGCCATCCCCATGGTGGCCGCGGCCGCCGTCGGCCACCTGCTCGTCGGCGACGCCGACCTGGGGCTCGCGGCGACGCTGCTGGTCGGTGCCGTCCCCGGGGTCGTCCTCGGCTCCCTGGTCTCCAGCCGGGTCCCGGGCGCCGCGGTGCGCTGGGCGCTGGTGGTGCTGCTCACCGGCTCCGGACTGTCGATGCTGAGGGCGTCGTCCAGCGTCGTCCTGCTCGGCTGCCTGGCCATGGCCCTGCTCGGCACGCTGACCGCCGTACGCGACCGGCGCTCGGCACGCTCGGCGGCGGCGGGGACGGCGGACGCGGTGGAGATGGCGGGCGTCCCGGGCCCCCGGTGACCGGCGGCTCCCGACTCGCGGGCGTCACCGCTCCCGCGCGACCATGGGCAGGAGTCGAGTCGCCCCCTTAAGGAGCGGGCATGAGACGCAACCGACTGCTCACCTCGGCCGCGGCACTGGGCGCGGCCGTCGCCCTGGGCCCGGCACTGTCGCACACCGCGGCGGCCTCCCCCGGCCAAAACTGCTCGTACGTGGCAGCGGGCTTCCAGCCCACGCTCGGGTACGGCGCCAGCGGAGCCGCGGTCAGGCAGGCGCAGTGCCTCAGCAACGCGTGGAGCGGGCGGCCACCCCGGCTCACCACCGACGGGATCTACGGCACGGCCACGCAGCAGAAGATCGAGTGGATCCAGACCTGCCACGGCCTGCCGGCCAGCGGGGTCGTCGAGGGCCGCACCTGGCACGTGCTCTACCACCCGGCCCTGGACTGCTACGTCCCCTACCCGTCCTGAGCCGCCCCGGCCCGTCTCACCGGCTCCCCCGTTAGGGTGTTGTTAAAGAAAGCGCAAAAAACCGCGCGGGGCGAGACGACGAGACACGGGAGACAGCCTTGGGGGCTCCACGCCTGAGCAGGACGCCGTTGCCGGGAATCGGGGTGCGGTACGACCTCGCCACCCGCGAACAGGGCCGGGTGTCCGTGGTCGCGCACCGGGACGGTTCACGGATCCTCAGCGCCTACCACCGGGACGACCCCGACGCCTGCGCCCTGTCGGTCAGGCTGTCCTCGGGGGAGACGGCGGCGCTCATCGACGCGCTGATGCCGACGCACCACAGCCCGAACCTGCTCTCCACCACCGACCTGGGGCTGGTGGCCGAGCGGATCGAACTCTCCGCCACCTCCTACTGGAACGGCCGGCTCCTCGGCGAGACCCGGATGCGGACCGACACCGGCGTCTCCATCGTCGCCGTGCTGCGCCGCGCCGAGGCGGTCCCCTCCCCCACGCCTGGCTTCCGCCTCGCGGGCGGTGACACGCTCATCGTCATCGGCACCCGTGAGGGCGTCGACGCGGCCGCCTCCATACTCGGGCGGGAGTGAGTCCGGCGTGCACGACTCCTCCGTGTTCCTGATCGAGTTCGGTGCGATCATCCTCGGCCTCGGCCTGCTGGGCCGGCTCGCCGGGCGCCTCCGCTTCTCGCCCATCCCCCTCTACCTGCTGGCCGGGCTCGCCTTCGGCGAGGGCGGGCTCTACCCGCTCGGCACCAGCGAGGAGTTCGTCGCGATCGGCGCCGAGATCGGCGTCGTCCTCCTGCTCCTCATGCTGGGCCTGGAGTACACCGCGAGCGACCTCGTCTCCAACCTCAGGACCCAGTACCCGGCGGGTCTGGTGGACGCCGCGCTGAACGCGCTGCCCGGCGCCGCGATGGCCCTGCTCCTCGGCTGGGGCCCGGTGGCGGCCGTGGTGCTGGCCGGTGTCACCTGGATCTCCTCGTCCGGGGTGATCGCGAAGGTGCTCGGGGACCTGGGACGGCTCGGCAACCGGGAGACACCGGTGATCCTGAGCATCCTGGTCCTGGAGGACCTCTCCATGGCCGTCTACCTGCCGATCATCACCGCGCTGCTGGCCGGCGTCGGCCTCGCGGCGGGCAGCCTCACCCTGGCGATCGCGCTCGGGGTCGCCGGGCTGGTCCTGCTGATCGCCGTCCGCTACGGCAGGCACATCTCCCGCTTCGTCTCCAGCGACGACTCGGAGAAGCTGCTCCTGGTGGTCCTGGGCCTGACCCTGCTGGTCGCCGGCATCGCCCAGAAGCTCCAGGTCTCCGCCGCCGTGGGCGCCTTCCTCGTCGGCATAGCGCTCTCCGGCGAGGTCGCCGAGGGCGCACACCACCTGCTGGCCCCCCTGCGCGACCTGTTCGCCGCCGTCTTCTTCGTCTTCTTCGGCCTGCACACCGACCCGTCGAGCATCCCGCCGGTGCTGCTGCCCGCGCTCGCCCTGGCGTTCGTCACCACGCTGACGAAGATCGCCACCGGCTACTGGGCGGCGAAACGCGCCGGGATCTCCGCCCGGGGCCGCTGGCGGGCGGGCGGCACCCTGGTCGCCCGCGGCGAGTTCTCCATCGTCATCGCGGGCCTCGCCGTCACCGCCGGCATCGAACCCTCCCTGGGCCCCCTGGCCACGGCCTACGTCCTGATCCTCGTCATCGTCGGCCCGCTGACCGCCCGCTACACCGAACCCCTGGCCCGCCGCCTCACCCGCCGCCCCCACCCCGAACAGCCCCTCACCGTCCCGGCCCAGGCCACCCCGGTCGACGACCAGGACACCGTCGGCCGGACCTGACCGGGGGCACGCGGCACCCCGCCCCCGGCCCGGTCAGGTGGCCGCCCCGGTCACTATCCCCAGCAGGGTGAGCGTGCAGAAAGTCGTGCCCCAGGCCAGCGCGAGGCGTATGCAGCGGTACTTGGTCCAGGTGATCCGGGACAGGGCGGCCAGCTGGGTCAGGTCCCGGGAGAGCGGGTCGGTGCGGCGGACGGCGTGCTCCAGCTGTGCCGCCGACCTCGCCGGCCGCACGTCGCCGACGTCGTGCGGGCGGGTGTGGCGGGGGCTGCCCAGCCGTGGCGCCACGGCCAGGCCCAGCAGCACGAGCGCCGGTACGCAGGCGGCGGAGCCCACCCAGATGAGCAGCTGCGGGACGACCGGGTAGAGCCGCGGAGCGATGATGCCGCTGCCGATCGCGCCCAGCAGGGCGGTCAGGGCGGCGCCCAGGGACGCGAGCAGCAGGCCTGCCCTGTTGTCGGCGCGGACGAGTTCCTCGCGCGCCTCGCACAGCAGGACCCTGGCGAGTGCCGCGCCGCGGTCGGTGGTCGCGGTGCCGGTGCCCGGGTCAGGGCCGGCGCCGCCTCCGGATGTGGTCATGGTCCCCCTCGTCCCCCTTCTGTTCCGTCGGTGCCGGACGGCCGCCCCGGACTCCGGGCCGGCTGCAATGCCGGGTGCCGGACGCGGATGTCCATCGCCGCCGTGTGTTCCCTGAAGGCCGCCTCCGGCTCGGCGCGGTGGCGCCGGACCTCCTGCTCGACGGCGTCCTGTGCGGGCTCCAGGTCCACAAGTGCCCGGCGCTCGGCGAGCCGCACCTGCTCACCGCGAATTTTGACCGGACTGTTGCTCTTTCCTCGCTTCGCAGCCGGAATTCACCGAATGGGTACGACTCAAAGGCGAGCTGTGGTGGACCACTGCAACAGAAAGCGCAGGGCTTCCTGGGACGAGGAGTCCGGGGCCGGGGTGTAGGCGACGAGCTGCTGGTCGGGGTGGGTGTCCACGGAGAACTGGTGGACGTCGAGGGTGAGGGGGCCCGCGAGGGGGTGCAGGTAGGTCTTGGTCAGCCGGCGGGGGCCGCGGACCTGGTGGGTGGCCCACCAGGTGCGGAAGTCCTCGTCGTGGGCGGTCAGTTCGGCGATGAGGGCGGCCAGGGCGGGGTCGCGGGGGGACCGGCCCGCCTCCATGCGCAGCACCGCCACGCATTCGCGGGCCGCGCGCGGCCAGTCCGCGTAGCGGGCGCGGACGTCCGGGTCCAGGAAGGTCAGGCGGATGAGGTTGCGGGCGGCGGGCGGCAGCGCCGCGAAGTCGGTGAGGAGGGCGGCCGCCCCGGCGTTCCAGGCGAGCACGTCCATACGGCGGTTCAGGACCATCGCCGGGACGTCGGGCATCGTCGCCAGCAGTTGCCGCAGGCCGGGCGCCACGTCCGGACGGCCCGGCCGGCGCTGCGGGGCGGCGGGGGCCACGTCGGCCAGCGTGAGCAGGTAGTCCCGCTCGTCCGGGGCCAGCTGGAGGGCGTCGGCCAGGGCGTCCAGGACCGGACGGGAGACCCTGCGGGTGCGGCCCTGCTCCAGGCGGACCACGTAGTCGATGCTCACGTGCGCCAGCTGGGCCAGTTCCTCGCGGCGCAGGCCCGGGACCCGGCGCAGCCGGCCGTCGTCCGGCAGACCCGCCTGCCGCGGGGACAGGGCGGCGCGGCGGGCGCGCAGGAACCCGCCCAGTGCGTTGCCGGGGGCGGGGGTGCCGGAGGCCGGGGCGTCGGAGGTCATGGGACCAGTGTCCGACCCCCCGGCGCCCGGTGCCTGGTACTGGTGTGCACAGGCAAGGCCCTCCCTGGCACCCGGATGCGGGCGGCGCGACGGTGGGGGCCATGAAGACCCACGTCACCTTCCCCAGCGCCGGCCTGAAGATCGCCGGTCACCTGTACACCCCCGACGGCGAGACCTCCGGGCCGCGCCCCGCCGTCGTCGTCGGGCACCCCGGCTCCGGGGTGAAGGAGCAGGCCGCCGGCGAGTACGCACGGCGCCTCGCCCGGCACGGGTTCGTCACCCTGGCCTTCGACGCCGCCCACCAGGGCGAGAGCGAGGGCGAGCCGCGCGGTCTCGAGGACCCGGCCCAGCGGGTCGAGGACCTCAGGGCCGCCGTCTCCTTCCTCACCGCCCGGCCGGAGGCGGACCCCGGCCGCATCTCGGCGCTCGGGATCTGCGCCTCCGGCGGCTACGCCCTCGCCGCGGCCGCGACCGACCCGCGGATCAGTGCCGTCGCCACCGTCAGCGCCGTCGACATCGCCCGCCAGTTCCGGTACGGCGCCGACGGCGACCAGGACCCCGCCGTCCTGCGGGGCATGCTCGCCGCGGCCGCGGAAGCGCGCACCGCCGAGGCCCGCGGGGAGGGACCGCGGACCTTCCCGCTGTTCCCCGCGACCGAGGCCGGGGCACGCGCCGCCGGCCCGCACGCCCACGAGGGCTGGGAGTACTACCGCACCGACCGCGCCCGGCACCCCCGCGCGGCCGAGGAGTTCAGCTGGGACAGCGTCGGCCGTATCGCCGGCTTCGACGCCTTCCACGCCCTCGAACTGCTCGCCCCGCGCCCGCTGTTGATGATCGTCGGACGGGAGGCGGTCACCTCCTGGATGAGCGTGGCGGCGTTCCAGCGGGTCACCGGTCCCAGGGAGCTGTTCTGGATCGACGGCGCGACCCACGTCGGCCTCTACGACCGGGACGAGTACGTCACCCCGGCCGTCGCGAAACTGGCCGCCTTCTTCGGGGAACGGTAGGCACGGGGGCGGTCCCGCGACGTCAGTTGTTCCAGGTCTCGTCGTACGGGTCCGCCGGGGTCGGGATCGGCTTGGCCTCGGTGACCCGGAGGTAGGGGATCGGGCCGTTGTTCACCGGGTCGTGGGTCTCGCGAGCGGTGTACGTGCCCGTGACCTGGAGCCAGCCGTCCGGCTGGAGCACCGGGGGGACCTTCCCGGTCAGCGCCACCTTCACCGGCTGGGCGTCCGCCGCACAGCAGTTCAGCGCCATCCGGACGAGATACGGGGTGCCGGCCGAGTCGACGGCCACGAACCCGGCGATCCGGACCTGGTGGCCGGCCAGCGAGCGCCCGTGGTCGTAGACCGCGCGGCCCGCGTAGTCGACCAGGTTCAGCGGTATCGGATCGGACTTGGGCAACTTGTTGTAGCCGTAGGGGTGTTGCAGGGCCGTACCGGTGCGCAACGCGCTGTACGAGCCGAGCGCGGGCGGCGCGATGAGGATCAGGGCGAGGAGCGGCAGGACCAGCAGCCAGGAGATACGGGGTTCGCGGTGGACGTGCCCCTCGGGCGCGTTCTCCGGTACGGCTTCCGGCGCGGACTCCTGCACCGCCTCCTCGCGGCCGCTGCGGGCGCGCCTCCACTCGTACCACGCCGTCGCCAGCGCCGAGACGATCAGGACCGCGCCCGCCGCCAGCAGCAACGGCCGCAACCCCGCCTTGACGTACCGGAGATAGAGGTCGGTCATGCCCGCGTGCAGCAGGGCCGCGCCGACCAGGAACATCACCGCCGCCTGCGCCTGCCGGTTCACAGCAGCACCGCCCCGGTCAGGACCGCGCCCGCGATCGCCGCCGCGAAGGTGGCCGGGGCGAAGCGCAGGGCGAAGCCGCGGCCGAAGGTGCCGGCCTGCATCGCGAAGAGCTTGAGGTCGATCATCGGGCCCACGATCAGGAAGGCCAGCTTCGCGGTGAGCGAGAACTGGGTGAGGGAGGCCGCCACGAACGCGTCCGCCTCCGAGCAGATGGACAGGAGTACCGCGAGGACCGACAGGGCGAGGATCGCGACCACCGGGTTGGCCGCCGCCGTGCGCAGCCACTCCGCCGGGGCCACCGCCTTCAGCGTCGCCGCCGCCATCGCGCCGAGCACCAGGAAGCCGCCCGCCTGCATGGTGTCGTGCCGGACCGAGGACCAGAACGCCTCCCCCTTGGTCTCGCCCTCGTGGTGCGCGTGCGCCGGCAGCCGCAGCCAGTCGGTGCGGCCGAGCCGCTGCCACAGCCAGCCCATCGCGCACGCCACCAGCAGGCTGCCGGCGAACCGGCCCACCACCATCTCGGGGTTGCGCGGGAACGCGACCGCCGTCGCCGTCAGCACGATCGGGTTGATCGCGGGCGCGGAGAGCAGGAAGGCGATGGCGGCGGCCGGGGTGACGCCCCGGCGGACCAGGGCGCCGGCCACCGGCACCGACGCGCATTCGCAGCCCGGGAGCACGACACCGGCAAGCCCGGCGACCGGCACCGCGAGGGCCGGGTGGCCGGGCAGGGCGCGGGCGAAGAAGGAGGGCGGGACGAAGACCGCGATCGCCGCGGAGAGCAGCACGCCGAGGACGAGGAACGGCAGCGCCTGGACGACCACCGCCACGAACACCGTCATCCAGCTCTGCATCACGGGCTTGGACAGCGCGCCGCGCACCGGGCCCTGGAACACCACGACCAGGAGGAGGAGCAGGGTCAGGGCCAGCGGGGAGCTGAGGTGCCAGCCCTCCCGCCCGTGCGGGGTGCCGGTGCCGTCGGCACCGGGCGTCCCGCCCTCGGGCGCCGCGCCGGGCGGGGCGGCTTTCTCGGTGATGGCCACGGGTCGGATACCTCCGGCACTTCGGTCAGATCCGGGATGATGCTCCCTCCCCCTCCCTACGGGCGGTCGGGGGCGGCTGTTCACTTCGTTGCTGGAACCATGCGTTGCGTTGAGGCAGTCTTTTCCCTCGTGGCGAGCGTTCCGTATCAGGGTGGTGGGGTCCAGGCGGCCATGGTGGTGTGCGGGGACGACGGGCTCGCGCACCGGCTGGCCGCCGAGTTGCGCACGGTCTACGGCGAACAGGTCACCCTCGTCGTACCGCCGAACGTGCGCATCGCCCGGCCGCCGGTCGTCGGACGCGCCCGGGCCGCCTCGGCCGCGCTGTTCGACCGGGTGGTCAGTGCGACCGTGGGACGGACGGGCGGCAGCGGCGGTGGCGGTGCCGCCGGTAGTGGCGCCGGCCCGGTCTCCGGTGTCGGTGAAGGGCCGCGCGGGGAACGGGTGCTGGAGGCCGTCGAGGCCACCGAGGCGGTGCTCGCGGAAGCCGGAGTGGAACGGGCCGCCGCGCTCGCCCTCGTGTACGACGACGACGAGACCAACATCCGGGCCGCCCTCACCGCCCGCCGGCTGAATCCGCGGCTGCGGCTCGTGCTGCGGCTGTACAACCGGCGGTTGGGGCAGCACATCGAGGAACTCCTCGACCAGGCGGCCGCGTTGGCGATCGGGGACCCGGACGGCAGTGGGGGCGGCGCGGTGGGCGACGCCTCCACGATCGTGCTGTCCGACGCCGACACCGCCGCGCCGGCGCTCGCCGCCACCGCGCTGGCCGGGCGCGGCAAGGTCATCCACACGGACGGTCTGGTGCTGCGGGCGGTGGACCTGCCGCCGGGCGCCGGCGGGGGCCAGGACGCCGTCGAGCAGGGGCTGTTCCCGTTGGCGCTGCTCTCGCCGAACGGCACCGGGCCGGAACCGGCCGATGGACGCCGGGAGCGGGGGCCGCGGCTGCTGCCGGACGACGAGCAGGTACGCGCCGCGGGCGAGCGTGCCGTGATGGTGCTGGAGCACGTGTCGTCGTCGGCGGGGGCGGCGGAGCCGGCCGGCCGCGGGGTCGGGGTCGTACCGCCGCTGGCCTCGCTGTTCTCGCGGCGGCTCAGGTGGTCGCTGGCCGGGATCGTGGGGTGCGTGGTCGCGCTCGCGGTCGCGTTGTCGGTGGTGACGCACATCCATCCGGTACGGGCCTTCTACTACACGCTCCTCGACCTGTTCGCCATCGACGATCCCGCGATCGGGGCACCGCTCGGCCGGCAGCTCCTGCAACTCCTGTCGGGGCTGGTCGGGTTGCTGCTGCTGCCGGTGCTGCTGGCGGCGGTGCTGGAGGCGCTCGGGACCTTCCGCACCGCGTCCGCGCTGCGCAAGCCGCCTCGGGGGCTGGGCGGTCATGTGGTGCTCCTCGGGCTCGGGAAGATCGGTACCCGCGTGCTGACGCGGCTGCGGGAGCTGCACGTGCCGGTGGTGTGCGTCGAGGCGGATCCCGAGGCGCGCGGGCTGGCGGTGGCGCGGCGGCTGCGGGTGCCGGTGGTGCTCGGGGACGTCACCCAGGAGGGGGTCCTGGAGGCCGCCAAGATCCATCGGGCGCAGGCGCTGCTCGCGGTGACCAGCGCGGACACGACGAATCTGGAGGCCGTGCTGTACGCGCGGTCCGTGCGGCCCGATCTGACGGCGGTGCTGCGGCTGTACGACGACGACTTCGCGACCGCCGTGTACCGGACGCTGCGGGCGGCGCATCCGCAGGCGGTCACCCGGAGCCGGAGTGTGTCGTACCTGGCGGCGCCGTCCTTCGCGGGGGCGATGCTGGGGCGGCAGATCCTCGGGGCGATTCCGGTGGAGCGGAAGGTGCTGCTGGTGGCGGCGGTCGAGGTGGGCGGGCATCCGCAGTTGGAGGGGCGGACGGTGGCGGGGGCATTCCGGGCGGGGGCGTGGCGGGTGCTGGCGCTGGAGGGGCGGCAGGGGGTTGCGGACGGGGAGTACCGGTTGCGGGGCGGGGACCGGGTGGTGGTGGTCGCCACCCGACGAGGACTGGCGGAGCTGTCCGGCCACCGGGCCTCGCCCACTCATCCACCCGACTCGCCCGGTTGAGGGGGGTGGGGGTGAGCGGGCCGCGGTGGCGGAATCACGCGCGGCTGCGCGGGGGCTGAGCACGCAGTTCCCCGCGCCCCTGACAGGGAACCACCGCCCCGTGGTCCAGTGCCGCGCCGCCGTGGGTGCTCGCGCAGTTCCCCGCGCCCCTTGCGGGGCGCTCGAGTACCGCGTCCTCGACAGCGCCCCGCGCCCCGTCGTGCCCAGTGCGAGTGTGGGCCTCGCCGGCCAGGAAGCCGAGTCGGGTGGGTGGGTGGGAAAGGTCAGTCGGTCGGCGTCACCGCCGTGGGCATGAGGTGGCGTTCGGCGAATTCCATCTCCAGGCGGAGTTGCTTGATGCGTTCGTCGACCACGAGCGAGCCGTGGCCGGCGTCGTAGCGGTAGACCTCGTGGGGGGCCGAGCGGGCGGCGAGGCGGCTGACGTAGTTGTCGATCTGGCGGATGGGGCAGCGGGGGTCGTTGAGGCCGGCCGAGATGTAGACGGGGGCCTTGACGTCGTCGACGTAGGTGAGCGGGGAGGAGGCCGCGAAGCGGTCGGGGACCTCTTCCGGCGTACCGCCCAGCAGCGTGCGGTCCATCGCCTTCAGGGACTCCATCTCGTCGTGGTACGCGGTGACGTAGTCGGCGACCGGGACGACCGCGATGCCCACCGCCCAGGACGCCGGCTGGGTACCCAGGCCGAGCAGCGTGAGGTAGCCGCCCCAGGAGCCGCCGGTCAGGACCAGGCGCTCGGGGTCGGCGAGGCCGGAGGCGACCGCCCAGTCCCGGACCGCCGCCACGTCCTCCAGCTCGATCAGGCCCACCCGGTGCTTCAGCGCGTCCGTCCAGGCCCGGCCGTACCCCGTGGAGCCGCGGTAGTTGATGCGGACCACCGCGTACCCGTGGTCGACCCAGGCCGCCGGGCCCGCCGCGAAGCTGTCGCTGTCGTGCCAGGTCGGGCCGCCGTGCAGGTCGAAGACGGTGGGCAGCGGGCCGACCGCGCCGGCCGGCTTCTGGATCAGGGCGTGGATGAGGCCGCCGGGGCCCTCCACCCACGCGTCCGAGACAGGGACGGAAGGGGGGCACTTCATGCCCGGCGGGTCCAGCACCACCTCACCGGTCGTGGAACGGACCACCGGCGGCTCGGCGGCCGACGACCAGAGGTACTCGACGGTGCCGTCGGGGCGGGCCGTGGCCCCGGAGACGGAGCCCGGCGGGGTCGGGATGCGGGTCAGCTCGTGGCCGGCCAGGTCGTAGCGGAACAGGTCGCTGCGGGCCTTGTGACTGTGCGCGATGAGCAGCGCGCCGCCGTCCGGGTACCACTCCGCGCTCACGTCGCCCGGCAGGTCGAGGGTCAGGTCCGTCTGCGTGCCGGAGACGACGTCCCAGACCAGCGGCTCCCAGCGGCCGCGCCGCTGGTGGCCGATGAGCAGCCGCGGGTCGCCGTCCACGGGGGCGAAGCCCAGCACCTCCAGGCCCAGTTCCTCGGTGCCGCCGTGGGTGTCGTCCAGCTCGGCGACCGTCGAGCCGTCCGGGCGGACCACCCGCAGCGCCGAGTGCATGGCGTCGCCGTGCTCGGTGTGCTCGATCGCGATCAGCGAGCCGTCGTGGGAGAGGTCGCCGACGCCCGCGGACTCGGCGTGACGGTAGATCTCCAGCGGCTCCTCACCCGTTCTGACCAGGTAGATCGTCGTGCCCTCGGCGTCCGTGGAGCGGCCCACGACCGCCGTGCGGCCGTCCCGGCCCAGTGCCAGGCCCGAGGGGTACGACGGCTCCAGGCCCGGCGTCGCCTCCTCGTCCGCACCGCCGCCGAACGGCTGGCGGCGCCAGACGCCGAACTCGTCGCCGTCCTTGTCGTCGAACCACCAGATCCACGCGCCGTCCGGGGAGAGCAGCCCGTCCGTCGTGCCGTTCGGCCGGTTCGTCGCCTGGCGCTGCTCTCCGCTCGCGCGGTCCCAGGCGTACAGCTCGTACGTCCCCGTCGCGTTCGACACGAACAGGGAACGGTCGGGGGCGTCCTCCGCCCAGTCCGGCAGGGAGACCCGAGGGGCGCGGAAGCGCTTCTCCCAGTCCGGCATGTCGCTCTCACTCATGGCCGCAGTCATGGCCCCATAGTGCCCGTCCCCGGCCACATTGCGTCGCGGAGAGCCCACGGCCTGTGGATAACTTTGCGAACCTCCAGGTGGGAGTCAGGGCCCGCACACCCCTCGGCACGCGCCCACCCCGCCCGTAAACCGTCATGAACCGCCCCGTACCGTGGACGGCGTGTACCGCTTTCTGCTGACACCCCGCTGGTGGGGCATCAACGTCTTCGTGCTGCTCGCCATCCCGTTCTGCATCTTCATGGGGTCGTGGCAGCTGAGCCGCTTCGAGGCGCGGGTCGAGGCGCACCGCAGCGCCGACAAGCAGGTCGAGACGGCGAAGACGGAGGCCGCCCGGCCGCTGGCCGACCTGCTGCCCGTCGACCAGTCGACCTCCGGCAAGCGGGCCACCGTCACCGGCCGGTACGCCAAGCAGTTGCTGGTGCCCGACCGCCAGATCGACGGGAAGAACGGCTTCTACGTCCTGACCCTGCTGCGCACCGACTCCGGCAGGGCCCTGCCCGTCGTACGCGGCTGGCTGCCCGGCAAGGCCGACGCCGCAGAGGCGCCCGCCCCGCCCGCCGGCGAGGTCACCGTGACCGGCGCGCTGCAGGCGTCCGAGACGCCGGGGGACAACGGCGTCAGCAACCAGGGCGGACTGCCGTCCGGGCAGACGGCGGCGATCAGCGCGGCCTCGCTGGTGAACCTGGTGCCGTACCCGGTGTACGACGCGTGGATCACCCTGGAGAAGGCCGACGCGGGGATGACGGCCGTTCCGGCGACCGCGCCGGACAACTCGGGTCTCGACCTGAAGGCGTTCCAGAACCTCGGCTACACCGGCGAGTGGTTCGTGTTCGCGGGGTTCGTGGTGTTCATGTGGTTCCGGCTGGTGCGCCGCGAGGCGGAGTTCGCCCGGGACGCGGCGCTCGGCCTGGTCCCGGACCCGGAGGCGGAAGCCCAGCAGCCGACCGCTGTGTGACGACGCCCCCGTCGGTCCACCCGGCCGCCACCGGTCACTCGGCCGCCAGCACCCCGGTCCAGTAGACCGTCCCCGCGCACGCGTTCGGCACCGTCGCCGAGCCGGTCGGGGAACCGGCCTGCGGGGTGTACGAGACCGCGACGCTCCCGTCGGCCGTGCCGCCGTCCTCGGTGAACAGCTGGGTGGTGGTGCCGTCCGACCCGGAGGTGGTCGTACCCGCGCTGCTGCTGGCGCCCTCGGAGGGGCTCGGAGAGGCCGTGGATCCGCCGGTGGAACCGGTGGCGCCGCCGGTGCCGGAGCCGCCGGTGCCGGAGCCGCCGGTGCCGGAGCCGCCGGTCGGGCAGGTCTCGGAGGGGACGAAGCCGAACTTCTCCTGGTAGGCGGCGCCGGGCGCCAGGACCAGGCCGGTGAGCTCGGTGGTCGGGTCGGGCAGCCCGGCCGCCGCGTCGCCGGCCACGTGCCGGGCGGCGGCGATCTTGGTGGCGTCGGCCGCTCCCTGCGCGAGGACGCCCACGCTGCCGGGGCCGCCGACGGTACAGCTCGTCGCCGAGACGTTGACGACGCGGAAGGTGCCGTAGACGACGCCCGTCGAGTCGGGGGCGCCGACGGTGGCGGTCGGCGTGCCGAGCTGTGCCGAGGTGCAGACGGGTGCGCTGCTGGCCGCGCCGGCGGGCGGGACGACCTTGGTGCCGGAGACGGCTCCGCTGCTCTCGCTCTTGCCGCTGTCCTTGGTGCCGCCGGGGCTCTGGTCGGCGGCCTGGCCGCCGCTGCCGCCCGCGGTGCCGGAGCCGCCGTCGGGGTTCTTGCCGCCGGTGACGCCGCCCTGTGCCTGGGAGGCCTGGCCGGCCATGGAGGTGTTGGGATCGGTGCCGCCGGAGTTGGAGACGTGCACGAGGGCGGGGATCGCGGTGCCGATGAACAGGGCCGCGGCCGCCATGCCGACGGCGGCCTGCCGCTTGCGGGCCCGGCGGGCGGGCACCGCGCGGCGCAGGTGGTCGAGGCTGCCGTCGCGCGGGGCGAGGTCGTCGACCGCGGAGTGCAGGAGCCGGCGCAGGGCCAGCTCGTCCGTGTCGAGCCCGTCCAGCGTCTCGGGGCCGTCGGCACCGGCCCCGGAGCCGAGCCCGCTCCGGAGCCCTTCAGGGCCCTGCTTCAGGCCCTCGGGACCCTTGTCGTCGGGGCCGTCGTTCACAGTTCCGTTCCCAGCGTGCGATTGCGTGTGCTCTTGCTCCTGGTGCCGTCCTGGTGTCGGCTCGTGCCAGGCGTAGGGCTCGTGGCGATCATGCGAGTCGCCTCCCTCGGGGCTGTCCGTCATGCCGCCGACTCCATCGCCACCCGTAGCGCCGCGATGCCGCGCGAGCCGTACGCCTTCACCGAGCCCAGCGAGATGCCGAGCGTCTCGGCGACCTGGGCCTCGGTCATGTCGGCGAAGTAGCGCAGGACGAGGACCTCGCGCTGGCGGCGCTGCAGGCCCTTCATCGCCTTGATCAGGTCGCGCCGCTCCAGCTGGTCGTAGGCGCCCTCCTCGGCGCTGGCCGCGTCCGGCATCGGCTTGGAGAGGAGCTTGAGGCCGAGGATGCGGCGGCGCAGCGCCGAGCGGGAGAGGTTGACGACCGTCTGGCGCAGGTAGGCCAGGGTCTTCTCCGGGTCGCGGACGCGTTTGCGGGCCGAGTGGACGCGGATGAACGCTTCCTGGACGACGTCCTCGCAGGAGGCGGTGTCGTCGAGGAGGAGCGCGGCGAGGCCGAGGAGTGAACGGTAGTGCGCCCGGTAGGTCTCGGTGAGGTGGTCGACGGTGGTACCGGCCGCCGCCGTCGCCTCCTCGGCGCCGTCGCGCTGGCTGGGTATGCGGGTGGGCCGCGCTGCGGGCATGGGCGCGATCACCGGCATGCCGCCGGGCGCGCCGGACATGCGGGGGCGCAGACCGGGGCGGGGCGGCCGCAGGGCCGTCGCGCCGCGGGGCGCACTGAGTTCGAGTACCTCTGCCACGCAAGTTGGACACGTCTACCCCCGGCGGGGTTGTACGTGCCGGGCATCACTTTTGCGTCGGGCGTGCCGGGCGGGCGCATGCCGGGATCGCCGGGTGGGCCGGCCTGCGCGTTCGGTACCGTTCCGCGCGCGTCCGGCAGCGCACTCGACGGTGCGTCAATTGCCGCCATGCGTCCCGCTCTTCCCTTATATCCCATTATGAACGGGCGTCCCCACGCCCCGATCACAGCGTCCCCACGCCAGGATCATGCGTCCCCGCGCCCCAAGGCCCGGTTGCGTAAGCGCCCGGTAAGTGGGCGACCGCAAAGACGCTCCCCGCCGCCCGCATGGTTGCGGAGGACGGGGAGGAAAATCTTCGAACGCGAACGGGTCCCGGTTCAAGAGGTTTGGACCATGCTCCGGGACACATTTCTTACGCGGATCCTACCCGTGGGCCCGCTCCCACCCCGGGCCGCCTCCGGGACGTTTGGCGTGGTCACCGCCCGTTCACGCGGAATCCGCCGTTCCTGAACGGCCGGTCAGTTCCGCCGCCACCAGCTCGGCGATCTGCGCGGTGTTCAGCGCGGCCCCTTTGCGAAGGTTGTCCCCGCACACGAAGAGCTCCAGCGCGGTCGGGTCGTCGAGCGCCCGCCGTACCCGGCCGACCCAGGTCGGGTCGGTGCCCACCACGTCGGCGGGGGTCGGGAACTCCCCGGCGGCCGGGTTGTCGAAGAGGACGACGCCGGGGGCCGTGTCCAGGATCTCCCGGGCCCCGTCGACGGTGACCGCGCCCTGGAACCTGGCGTGCACCGTCAGGGAGTGCGTGGTGACCACCGGCACCCGCACACACGTCACCGCGACCGGCAGGTCCGGCAGCCCGAGGATCTTGCGGGACTCGTCCCGCACCTTCATCTCCTCCGACGACCAGCCGTCCTCCCGCAGCGACCCGGCCCACGGCACGACGTTGAGCGCGACCGGCTCCGGGAACGGCCCGGTCAGGTCCCCGACCGCGCGCCGAACGTCACCGGGCTTGGTGCCCAGCTCGGTACCGGCGACCATCGACAGCTGGGCCCGCAGCGTCTCCACGCCGGCCCGCCCGGCCCCGCTCACCGCCTGGTACGACGACACCACCAGCTCGCGCAGTCCGAACTCGGCGTGCAGCGCGCCCAGGGCGACGATCATCGACAGGGTGGTGCAGTTGGGGTTGGCGACGATCCCGCGCGGCCGGTTGCGGGCGCAGTGCGGATTGACCTCGGGGACGACCAGCGGCACCTCCGGGTCCATCCGGAAGGCGCCGGAGTTGTCCACCACGACGACACCCTTGGCCGCGGCGACCGGCGCCCAGCGGGCGGACACCTCGTCGGGCACGTCGAACATCGCGACGTCGATCCCGTCGAAGGCCTCCTCCGACAGCGCGACGACCTCGACCTCGACCCCGCGCACGGTCAGCTTGCGGCCGGCCGAGCGCGGGGTGGCGATCAGGCGGATCTCGCCCCAGACGTCCGCCCGCTGGGACAGGATCTGCAGCATCACCGTGCCGACGGCCCCGGTCGCACCCACGACCGCGAGCGCCGGCTTGCCGTTCATCGGCCGGTGCCTCCGTAGACGACGGCCTCGTCGGTGTCGGAGTCGAGCCCGAAGGCGGTGTGCACGGCGCGCACGGCCTCCGGCACGTCGTCGGCCCGGGTGACGACCGAGATACGGATCTCCGAGGTCGAGATCAGCTCGATGTTGACCCCGGCGTCGCTGAGCGCCTCGAAGAACGAGGCCGTGACCCCCGGGTTGGTCTTCATACCCGCGCCGACCAGCGAGATCTTGCCGATCTGGTCGTCGTAGCGCAGCGAGTCGAAGCCGATACCCGACCGGTTGCGCTCCAGCGCGTCGATGGCCTTGCGGCCCTCGGTCTTCGGGAGCGTGAAGGAGATGTCCGTCAGGCCGGTGGCGGCCGCGGACACGTTCTGCACGACCATGTCGATGTTGATCTCGGCATCGGCGATGGTCCGGAAGATGGCGGCGGCCTCGCCCGGCTTGTCGGGCACCCCGACGACCGTGACCTTGGCCTCGGAGGTGTCGTGCGCGACACCGGAGATGATGGCCTGTTCCACCTTCTTGTCCCCAATCGGCTTGCTGCTGACCCACGTGCCCTGCAGTCCGCTGAAGCTGGACCGGACGTGGATCGGGATGTTGTAACGGCGCGCGTACTCCACACAGCGGTGGAGCAGCACCTTGGAACCGGAGGCGGCGAGCTCCAGCATGTCCTCGAAGGAGATCCAGTCGATCTTCCGCGCCTTCTTCACCACGCGCGGGTCGGCGGTGAACACACCGTCGACGTCGGTGTAGATCTCGCAGACCTCGGCGTCCAGCGCGGCGGCGAGCGCCACGGCGGTCGTGTCGGACCCGCCGCGCCCCAGCGTGGTGATGTCCTTCTTGTCAGCGCTGACGCCCTGGAACCCGGCCACGATGGCGATGTTGCCCTCGTCCAGCGCCGTCCTGATCCGCCCCGGCGTGACGTCGATGATCCGGGCTTTGTTGTGGACCGAGTCGGTGATGACGCCTGCCTGGCTGCCGGTGAACGACTGGGCCTCGTGGCCCAGGTTTTTGATCGCCATGGCCAGCAGTGCCATGGAGATACGCTCCCCGGCGGTCAGCAGCATGTCGAACTCACGCCCGGCAGGCATCGGGGATACCTGCTCGGCGAGATCGATCAGCTCGTCCGTCGTGTCGCCCATCGCGGAAACGACGACAACCACCTGGTTGCCGTTCTTCTTCGCTTCCACGATTCGCTTGGCGACGCGCTTGATGCCCTCGGCATCGGCAACGGAGGAGCCTCCGTACTTCTGCACGACAAGGCCCACGTGCGCTCCTCGCTCGGTTTGTTGTGTCGGCTCAGTTTAACGAGCGTCCGAATTCCACCAGCCTGCTCCCGCATGGTGAGACCGGCGGGACCTCGTCGCTCGCGACCGGAACCTGCCCAGCGCACAGCGGACCACGCGAAAAGTGCCCTGCCTCACACCGGCGCATCGAACCGCGTCCCCGGAGCCGGGCACCGGCTGTCCGCGCGTTCCGCCATCAGGCGAAACGGCCCCGTCCCCTTGGTGCAGGCAGGTACACCATGACGGCACTCGCGGGCGTCGCGCTCGCCAACTGCGGGGCCGGCGCGATCAGGGTCCTCTCGTCGGTGTCGGGACGACGCCGACGACCGTAGGGACCGCTCGGGACAGCGGCTGTCCTAGTTCGAGGAGGACCGCACTCCCAGCGAGCCGCCGATCTCCTGCTGCATGACCTGGCCCGCCTCGAACTCCAGGGTCTCGTCGCCCATGGTGGCCTGGTCGGTGTCGAGGCCGTCCAGTTCCTCCAGGGGCTGGTTGAGGCGGACGTGGATGAGGACGGACTGCAGCGCGCGCAGGACGGCGGAGGCGGTGGGGCCCCAGTTGGAGAAGTAGGAGAACTGCCACCACCACAGGGCCTCCGTGGTGCGGCCGGCGCGGTAGTGGGCCATGCCGTGGCGGAGGTCGGCGATGATGTCGGCCAGGTCGTCCGAGATCCGGGCCGGGACGGGCGCCTTGCGGGGCTCGTAGGGGTCGAAGACCTCGGAGTAGACGTCGATGGGGTCGAGGAGGCGTCCGAAGTTCTCGCGGAGCTGGTCGACGTCCGGCTCCGGGCCCAGGTCCGGCTCGTAGCGCTCGTCGGGAACGATGTCCTCGTGCGCGCCGAGACGGCCGCCGGCCAGCAGCAGCTGGGAGACCTCCAGGAGGAGGAAGGGGACCGCCGAGTCCGGCTCGTCGCCCTTCGACACCTCCGTCACGGCCACCAGGAAGCTCTCCACCTGGTCGGCGATCTGGACCGCGAAGTCGTCGGGGTTCTGCGCGGTCGCGTGCAGCGTGGCGTCAGACATCTAGGAGTCGTCTCCCCTCGAAGGCGCGGCCGAGCGTGACCTCGTCCGCGTATTCCAGGTCGCCACCCACCGGGAGGCCGCTGGCCAGGCGGGTGACCTTCAGGCCCATGGGTTTGATCATGCGGGCGAGGTAGGTGGCGGTCGCCTCGCCCTCCAGGTTCGGGTCCGTGGCGAGGATCAGCTCGGTGACCGCGCCGTCGGCCAGGCGGGCCAGCAGCTCCCTTATCCGCAGGTCGTCGGGGCCGACCCCCTCGATCGGGCTGATCGCGCCGCCGAGCACGTGGTACCGGCCGCGGAACTCGCGCGTGCGCTCGATCGCGACGACGTCCTTCGGCTCCTCGACCACGCAGATCACCGTCGGGTCGCGGCGGGTGTCGCGGCAGATGTTGCACAGTTCCTCCTGTGCCACGTTGCCGCAGGTCGCGCAGAAGCGGACCTTCGCCTTCACCTCCAGGAGGGCCTGCGCGAGACGCCGTACGTCCGTCGGCTCCGCCTGCAGGATGTGGAAGGCGATCCGCTGCGCGCTCTTCGGACCGACGCCGGGCAACCGCCCCAGCTCGTCGATGAGGTCCTGGACCACGCCTTCGTACAACGGACTGCCCTTCCTGGAGTCTTTCGGTACGTACCGTAGTTGGCTGCCGCCTGTCCTAGGAAGGCGGTGCGGGTGTCGCGCCGGCGACGAACATCAGAACGGCAGGCCGGGGATGCCGCTGCCGCCGCCCAGGCCCTGCGCCAGCGGGCCGAGCTTCTGCTGCTGGAGCGTCTGGGCGTTCTCGTTGGCCGCCTGGACCGCCGCGACGATCAGGTCGGCGAGGGTCTCGGTGTCCTCCGGGTCCACCGCCTTCGGGTCGATCTTGAGCGCGCGCAGCTCGCCGGAACCGGTCACGGTGGCCCGCACCAGGCCGCCGCCGGCCTGTCCGTCGACCTCCGTGCCCGCCAGCTCCTCCTGGGCCCGTGCCAGGTCCTGCTGCATCTTCTGGGCCTGCTGGAGCAGCTGCTGCATGTTGGGCTGGCCACCACCGGGGATCACGATCAGCTCCTGGGTCGGGTCCGGATTTTCTCTGTTGTGCATGAGCCTACGTGGTTGACGCAGCCATCGCCCCGCCACTCTTTCGAGTGAGATTCCTGGTGGCCCTATACCTGATCAAGACCCACTTCCGGGCGGAAAAGAGGCGAAAGAAGAGCCTTCGCCACCCATTGGGCGGTAGGAAGGGTTCCCGTCGTCAGCATCCATTGTCAGGTCCAGTGCCAGGTCGAATGCCGGGCCCGGTGGCAGTTCCGGTGTCACGGAACGTGACCGGTCGGGGTCGGTTCGGGATCAGTTAGGGAGTGCCGGGTGGGACAGCCGGAGATGCAGCCCGAGGGACCGCCTCAGGACGGGCGGGGCGGCGAGGGTGCGGCCGGACTGCGGCCGGGCGATCTGACCGGGCGGGCGTTTCCGCTCGGGGACTGGGGTGAGCCGGCCGAGCGGCTCGACGAGCTGTACCGGTGGGTGGAGCGCGGGGCGCTCGAGACGGCCCGGTGGTACCTGGCGGACCGGGTCTGGAAGCGGCGCGGGGCGCGGGTGCTGCGGTGCGGGGCGGCGGTGGGGGCGACGCTCGGGGCGGCGCTGCCGCTCCTCGACCTCACCGGGGTGGTGGGCGGGGTCGCGCCGTGGGGGTATCTCGCGCTGCTGCTGGCGGTGTCCTGTGTCGGCATCGACCGGTTCTTCGGGGTGACGTCCGGGTGGATAAGGGACATGGCGACCGCGCAGGCCGTGCAGCGGCGGCTGCAGGTGCTGCAGTTCGACTGGGCGTCGGAGAGCGTGCGGGAGGTGCTGGGGCCGGCGGAGGGGACCGCCAGCGAGGCGGCGGAGCGGTGCCTGGGGGTGCTGCGGAGGTTCTCGGAGGACGTGACCGAGCTGGTCCGTACGGAGACGGCCGACTGGATGGTGGAGTTCCGGACGGGGCCGACGCCGCTGGGCATGCAGGCGACGGTGGCGGCGGGGCCGCGGGCCGACGCGGGGCACCTCAACGGGCGGTTCCCGCTGCCGGGCCCCAACGGGGCAAGGCCGAACATGCCGAGACAGCGACCGCCGGAGCCGCGGTGAGAAAGGGTGCGTGCCGTCGGTTCGGTGCCGCGCCGTCGTGGTTGCCCGCGCAGTTCCCCGCGCCCCTTCGGGGCGCCTCCGTGGCGGCGCCCGCGGCAGCGCCCCGCCAGGGGCGCTGAGGGTACCCCCGGCCGGAGGCCGGGGGAGGTACTGCGCGGCCGGCCCCCCACGGCGGCGCACCCGACCTTGTCCGGACGCCCGAATGTCTTGACATCTCTGGAAGCGCCGCCGCATCGTGAGCACGCAGGCTCTGGACGGTCCAAGGAGGGGCAGCCCCATGGTGCGTACGCTCGGTGTCGCCGTCGTCGGGTTCGGCTGGATGGGGCGGGTGCACTCGCAGGCGTACCAGCGGGTGGCGCACCACTTCCCGCAGCTGGGCATGCGGCCCGAGCTGGTGGTCGTGGCCGAGGAGGTGCCGGGGCGGGCCGAGGAGGCCGCGGCGCAGTTCGGGTTCGCGTCGACGACCCGGGACTGGCGTGAGGTCGCCGCCGATCCGCGGGTGGCGGCCGTGAGCATCACCGCGCCGAACTTCCTGCACCGTGAGATCGGCGTCGCCATGGCGGAGGCCGGCAAGCACCTGTGGATCGAGAAGCCGGTCGGGCTGACCGCCGAGGACGCCCGCGCGGTGGCCGACGCGGTGGCGAAGGCCGGGGTGCGGGGAACGGTCGGCTTCAACTACCGCAACGCCCCCGCCGTCGCGTACGCCCGCGAGCTGATCACCTCCGGTGAGCTGGGGACCGTCACGCACGTCCGAGTCCGGCTGTTCAGCGACTACGCCGCGCACCCCGACGGCGCCCTGACCTGGCGGTACGAGCGGGCGCGCGGCGGCGGGGGCGTGCTCGGGGACCTCGCCTCGCACGGCGTGGACCTGGCCCGCTTCCTGCTCGGCGACATCGAGTCGCTGGTCGCCGACACCGCCGTCTTCATCCCGGAGCGCGCCCGGCCCACCGGCGCCACCGCCGGCCACACCCTCGCCACCGGCGGCGAGCTGGGCCCGGTCGAGAACGAGGACTACGTCAACTGCCTGCTGCGCTTCGCCTCGGGCGCCCGCGGTGTCCTGGAGGCCAGCCGGGTCTCGGTCGGCGAGCAGAACAACTACGGCTTCGAGGTGCACGGCAGCAAGGGCGCCGTCTTCTGGGACTACCGGCGGATGGGCGAGCTGGGCGTCGGCGTCGGCTCCTCCTACCAGGACCAGCCGGTCTCCACGGTCTTCGTCGGCCCCGGCCACGGCGAGTACGGCGCCTTCCAGCCCGGCGCCGCCAACGCCATGGGCTACGACGACCTGAAGGTCATCGAGGCCCGCAACTTCCTGCGGTCCGTCGCCGAGGGCACCTCCCACGGCCCGACCCTGGAGGACGCCGTGCACAGCGCCACGGCCCTCGACGCGATGAGCCGCTCGGCCGCGCGGGGAACCTGGGTGAGCCTCGGCTGACCCGGGCGGACGGCGGGGAGTCGTCGCGGGCCGCGACGACGGTGGCGAGGGTGAGGACGCTGAGCGTCAGCATGATGGTGGTCAGCCGGGAGGCACGGCTGACCAGCGGCGTGACGTCGTCCGGGGTGGCGCCGCGGTTGGGGTGCACCTCGCCGTCGTGGAGCCCGCCGACCATCCTGATCTCCCGGCCGACGTCACCGCCCGACAGCAGCACGAGCAGCTTGAAGTGCTCGCCGTGGTTGAGCGGGACCCGTGGGACGCGCAGGCTGTTGCCCGAGTGGCCGAAACCGCGGTCCGGGGTGAAGTGCGGCATGAGGTGGTCGCTGTCGGTCGGCTGGGCGAGCGAGCCGCCGCGGATGATGCGGTCGGTGAACACCGCGGTGAGACCGTGCAGTTCGGGACTGGTGTAGTCGTCTCGGCCGACGCCCCGCGAGCCGTCGTTCTCGATGCGCAGCAGGACGAGGGTGGCGTCCGCCCTGTCCGGCGCCTCGTCGAGGAGGCCCAGGCGTCTGCCGATGCGGCCCGAACGGACGTCGTCGCCGATCGGGTTGTCCATCTGCACGCGGCAGCCGACCCTCCCCCACTGCCCTGAAGGCGTGGGGGGTGCCCCCAGCGGTTCAACTACTGGAGCTGGAGCGGCAGTTCACTCCTTGCTGTAGGTCAGGCTCTCGTCGCCGCTCTTCGTCTCGCGCTTCAGCCGGCCGCCCGGCAGCAGCGTCACCTCGGTGGCCTCCCCGGCCGTGCACGACGACCGGGGCTTGCCCGCCGTGACCGTGGAGGGGCCGATCTCCAGCGGGCCGTCCGAGCCGGGCTCCCCGGCGAGCTTCGCCGTGAACTCGCAGTGGTAGCCGGGTCCGTTCGCGACCAGGGTGAGGACCGTGCTGCCCACGGCACCCTGCCGGATGGTCAGTTCGCGGGTGTTGTGGCCGGTGTCGTTGTCTATCGAGGTGGCCCAGGAGCCGATGAAGCCGCTCGGGACGGTGCCCTCTGGGGCGGCCGAGGAGGAGGACGACCCGGTGGGCGTCGGCTCCGCCGCGGTGGTCGGGGCGGTGGCCGAGGGCGCGGCGGTGGTCCCGCCGCCCGCCTTGGCGTCCGTGCCGTCGTCGCCGCTGTTCATGAGCGCGTAGACGGAGCCGCCCGCGGCCAGCAGCACGATCAGGGCGACGGTGACGAGGAGCGCGGTGGAGCGGGTGGTGCGGGGCTCGTCGGCGGGGAGGGGGTCGTACAGCGGGGGCGGGGGGACGGGCGGGTGGATCAGGGTGGGTTCGGGGGCGGCCCCGGTGTACGGGCTGTCCTGGTTGTAGGGGTTGTACACCGTCGACTGCGGGTGCTGGTGGGGTTGGTTCGGGTAGCCGTAGGCCGGGTGGGCGGGGGCGTGTTCCGGGGACGGCGGGTCGGGGGCCGGCTGCGGGCGGGTGGGGGCCGGCCGCGCCCCCGCGGCAGCCGCGGATCCGGCGCCGCCCCCCGCCCCGTGGCCGGCTGCCCCTTGCGTCCATCGGTTCGTCGCCCCGGATGCCGGGGCCCTGTTCAGCACCCCGTGCACCGTCGGGTCCTCCACCTCCAGCAACTCCACCGCGTGGCGGCCGAGCTGGGCCACCAGGGCACCCGGCAGCCACGGGTCCCTGGAGCGGCCCTCCCAGACCGTGTCACCCGCGCCCGTCCGGGCCAGGATCGCGTCCAGGGACGGACGGGCCGCCGGGTCCTTGCGCAGGCAGTCGCGGACCACGTCGGCGATGTCCTCGGGAAGGCCGGAGAGGTCGGGGTCCTCCTGGGCGATCCGGAACATCAGGGCGTGCGCGCCGCCCTCCGTGGCCCCGAAGGGAAGCCGGCCGGTCGCCGCGTACGCGAGCACCGAGCCGAGGCAGAAGATGTCGCAGGCCGGGGTGATCCGGTCGCCACGCACCTGCTCGGGCGCCATGAACCCGGGCGAGCCGAGGAGCGAGCCGGTCTGGGTGAGCCGTTCGCCGGGCAGCGTCTCCAGCGCCCGCGCGATGCCGAAGTCGATGACCCGCGGTCCCTCTATGGTCAGCATCACGTTGGACGGCTTGAGGTCGCGGTGCACGATCCCGGCCGCGTGGATGTTGCCCAGCGCGTGCGCGAGCCCGGCGGCGAGAATACGCACCGACCGCTCGGGCAGCGGCCCGTGGTCGTGCTCGACGACCTGCTGGAGGCTCGGCCCGGCCACATAGCCGGTGGCCACCCACGGCACGGCGGCCTCGGTGTCGGCGTCGAGCACCGGCGCGGTCCAGAACCCGCCGACCCGCTGAGCGTTGCGGACCTCCTGCCTGAAGCGCGCCCGGAACTCCTCGTGCTCGGCGAGCTCCGACCGCACCAGCTTCACGGCGACGGTACGGCCGCGCTCCGACCGGGCGAGGTAGACGTGCCCCATACCGCCCGCGCCCAGCCGCGCCAGCAGCCGGTAGCTCCCGATGTGCTGCGGATCCCCCGGCCCCAGCTTCTCCATGGCAGATCCGCCCCTCGCTCACACTTGTGATCGAGCCGAGAATAATGCGGCTCTTGCGGGGATCGCGCGGTGCCATGTCTACGGTTACGTAACAGGGACCGGCCGCGGGCCATGTCCCCAGGCTGTGGACAGTCTGTCGCGGAATCGCCCTGACCACGGAACAGGTCGCCGATACCGCTCCCGTACCGGCCGCTCCTACGCTCCCCCGCATGACCCCTCAGCCCAGTCCCCAGGCCGGCGCCGCCGTGAAGGCGGCCGATCGTGCGCATGTCTTCCACTCCTGGTCCGCGCAGGACCTCATCGACCCGCTTGCCGTGGCCGGCGCCGAGGGGTCGTACTTCTGGGACTACGACGGCCGGCGCTACCTGGACTTCACCAGCGGGCTCGTCTTCACCAACGTCGGGTACCAGCACCCGAAGATCGTCGCCGCGATCCAGGAGCAGGCCGCGAAGATGACGACCTTTGCGCCCGCGTTCGCCGTCGAGGCGCGGTCGGAAGCGGCCCGGCTGATCGCCGAACGCACGCCGGGCGACCTGGACAAGATCTTCTTCACCAACGGTGGCGCGGACGCCGTCGAGCACGCGGTGCGCATGGCCCGGCTGCACACGGGCCGCCCGAAGGTGCTGTCCGCCTACCGCTCGTACCACGGCGGCACCCAGCAGGCGATCAACCTCACCGGCGACCCGCGCCGCTGGGCCTCCGACGGTGCCGCCGCCGGGGTCGTGCACTTCTGGGCGCCCTTCCTCTACCGCTCCCGCTTCTACGCGGAGACCGAGGAGCAGGAGACCGCGCGGGCGCTGGAGCACCTGGAGACGACCATCGCCTTCGAGGGGCCGGGGACCGTCGCGGCCATCGTGCTGGAGACCATCCCCGGGACCGCCGGGATCATGGTGCCGCCGGCCGGGTACCTGGCCGGGGTCCGGGAGCTCTGCGACAAGTACGGGATCGTCTTCGTCCTGGACGAGGTGATGGCCGGGTTCGGGCGGACCGGCGAGTGGTTCGCCGCCGACCTGTTCGGGGTCGTCCCCGACCTGATGACCTTCGCCAAGGGCGTGAACAGCGGGTATGTGCCGCTCGGCGGGGTGGCCATCGGCGCGAAGATCGCCGAGACCTTCGGGAAGCGGCCCTACCCGGGTGGGCTGACGTACTCCGGGCACCCGCTGGCCTGTGCCGCCGCCGTCGCCACCATCGACGTGATGGCGGAGGAAGGGGTCGTCGAGAACGCGAAGCGGCTGGGGGCCGAGGTCGTCGGACCCGCGCTGGCCGCGCTCGCCGAGCGGCACCCGAGCGTCGGCGAGGTCCGCGGGGTCGGCATGTTCTGGGCGCTCGACCTGGTGCGGAACCGCGAGACCCGGGAGCCGCTGGTGCCGTACAACGCGGCCGGGGAGGCGAACGCGGCGATGGCCGCGTTCGGGGCGGCGGCGAAGAAGCAGGGGCTGTGGCCGTTCGTGAACATGAACCGGACGCATGTCGTGCCGCCGTGCAATGTGAGTGAGGCGGAGCTGAAGGAAGGGTTCGCCGCGCTGGACGCCGCGCTGAGCGTGGCCGACGAGTTCACGGTGGCGTGAGGCCGAGTTCCGGGTGCGGGCCGGTGGGGGCCGGGCGCGCGGTTCCTCCCCCAGCCTTCGGCCGGGGGGGCACCCCCAGCGCCTCTGAAGGGGCGCTCCGGCACAGCCGGCTCACAGCAGCCGTAGAACCCGACCCACGGGTAGCTTCGCGGACACGGAAGGAGTACGCGCGGAACCCGAACGCGTAAGGTGGCGTGCTCGTAGATGTACGTGTAAGCGAGCACGTCACCCGAACGCGTGAGGAGAGGCACCCCACGATGCCCGGCAACGGCGCTGTGACCCGCAGTACCCTGCGCCAGCAGATCGCGGACGCGCTCCGTGACGAGGTGCTCGCCGGGCGGCTCCAGCCGGGCCGGGAATTCACGGTCAAGGAGATCGCCGAGCAGTACGGGGTCTCCGCCACGCCGGTCCGCGAGGCCCTGGTCGACCTGTCCGCGCAGGGCATCCTCGACGCCGACCAGCACCGCGGCTTCCGGGTGCCGGAGTACACGCTCGCCGACTACCGGGGCATGATCGCGGCCCGCAGCCTGGTCACCGACGGCATGTTCCAGGCCCTCACCGACGGCCTGCACCCCGCCTTCAAGGATCCCGAGGAGCCCCGGGTCGCCGTCGCCCTGGCCGCGGTCCGGCGGCGCGGCGAGGAGGCACAGCGCGCCGCGACCGCCGGTGACCTGACCGTCCTCATCGGCTACGACCTCCGCTTCTGGCGGGAGCTGTCGGCCCTCTTCGGCAACCCCTACCTCGCCGACTTCCTGCACCGCCTGCGCGTGCAGTCCTGGGTGTGCGCCGTGCGGCATCTGCGCAGGCTGCCCGATCTACGCGGGTATCTGTGGTCCCGGCACACCGAGCTGGTCGACGCGCTGTCCCGCCGCGACGCGGAGGCGGCCCGGGGAATCGTCGCCGCGTACAACACGCACTCCCTCGCCCTGATCGAGCGACTGGCGGAGAAGAACGGATGACCGCGCCCACGGAGAGCAGGGAGGACGAGGACCGGGAGACCGTCGGCCTTTCCGTCGTCATCCCGGCGTACAACGAGGAGGAGCGGCTCGGCCCGACCCTCGACGCCGTCGTCCGTTATCTCGCCGACAACGAGAGCCGCTTCGGTTCCTGGGAAGTGATCGTCTCCGACGACGGCTCGACGGACGGGACGCGCGAGGTCGCGGCCTTACGGCATCCGCGGGTCCTGCTGGTGGCCGCCGACCGCAACCGGGGCAAGGGCAGCGCCCTGCGCCTCGGCGTGGCCGCGACCGCCGGCAGCCGCGTACTGGTCACCGACGCCGACCTCGCGGCCCCCATCGAGGAGCTGGAGCGGCTGGACAAGGCGCTCAGCGAGGGCGCCGCGGCGGCGATCGGTTCGCGGGCGGTGCCGGGCGCGGAGATAGCCGCCCACCAGCACCGGCTGCGCGAGCTGCTCGGCCGCGCCGGGAACCTGCTGATACGCGCCACCGCCGTGCCGGGCCTCAGGGACACCCAGTGCGGGTTCAAGCTCTTCGACGGCGACCTGGCCCGCGAGGCCTTCGCCGGTTCCCGGCTCGACGGCTGGGGCATCGACGTGGAGGTCCTCCAGCACCTGCACCGCGCCGGCCACCCGGTCACCGAGGTCCCGGTCCGCTGGAGCCATCAGCCCGGCTCGAAGGTGGGCCCGCTGGACTACCCGAGGGTCCTCGCCGACCTGGCGCGGCTGCGGCTGCGCCGGCTGCGCCCGGCGGACCTGCTGGTCCCGGTCCTCTTCCTCGTGCTCTCCGTCGCCCTGTACTCGGGCCGCTTCTTCGACCCGGACCACCGCTACCTCACCGACTCCATCCAGGACCAGAACCAGTGGGAGTGGTTCTTCGCGGTGACCGCGGACAACCTCGCGCACCTCCGCAACCCGCTCTTCTCCGACTTCCAGAACTTCCCCGACGGCGTCAACCTCATGGCCAACACGGTCATGCTGGGCCTGTCGGTCCCGTTCGCCCCGCTGACCCTGGTGGCCGGACCGGCCGTCTCGCTCTCCGTCTGCATGGCGCTGGGCCTCGCCGCGACCGCCGTCGCCTGGTACTGGCTGATCGTGAAGCGGGCGGTACGGCACCGGGGCGCCGCCTTCGTCGGCGCGGCCCTCGCGGCCTTCGCGCCGCCGATGGTCAGCCATGCCAACGCGCACCCCAACTTCGTGATCCTGTTCATGATCCCGCTGATCATCGACCGCGCCCTGCGCCTCGCCGGCGGCGAGCGGGTGCGGCGGGACGGGATCGTGCTCGGCCTGATGGCGGCGTACCAGGTCTTCCTGGGCGAGGAGCCGTTCCTGCTGGCGGCCCTGGGCATGACGCTGTTCGCCCTCGCCTACGCGGTCGTACGCCCGCAGGCGGCGAGGGAGGCCTGGCGCCCGCTGGGCAAGGGCCTGTTGATCGCCGGGACGGTCTGCCTCCCCCTGGTCGCCTTCCCGCTGTACTGGCAGTTCACCGGCCCGCAGAGCTACCACAGCGTCCTGCACGGCGACAACGCCGGAAACAGTCCCCTGTCGCTGCTCGCCTTCGCCGAACGCTCGATGCTCTACGGCGACGCGGGCCGCGCCAACGAGCTGTCCCTCAACCCCACCGAGCAGAACGCCTTCTACGGCTGGCCGCTGGTCCTGGTCGCCTTCGGGATCGTCGTACGCCTGTGGGAGCGGCCACTGGTCAAGGCGCTGGCGTTCACCTCCGTCGCCGCGGCCGTGCTGTCCATGGGCCCGGAGATCCGCATCCCGCTGACGGAGACGGTGTATCCGGGTCCCTGGGCGCTGGTGCGGAAGTTCCCGCTCTTCGAGTCCGTCATCGAGGGCCGGGTGGCGATGATCTGCGCCCCGGCGCTGGGCGTCCTGCTCGCGCTCGCCCTGGAGAAAATCCTCGCGACCCACCGCGTCGGCGCCCAGTACTTCGGCCTGCTCGCCGTCGCGGTGGCCCTGCTCCCGATCGTCCCCGCCCCGCTCAAGTCCCAGCCGCGGGAGGCGGTCCCGCAGTTCATCAGCAGCGGCATGTGGAAGTCGTACCTGGGCAAGGGCGAGTCCCTCGTCCCGATCCCGCTCCCGGATCCCGGCTATGCCGAGGCCCTGCACTGGCAGACCAGCGCCCACCTCGGCTTCAAGCTCCCCGGCGGCTACTTCAACGGCCCCTACGGCGCCGACCGGACCGGCATCTACGGCGCCGCCCCGCGCTACACCTCCAGCATGCTGCGGGACGTCCGCTACTCCGGGAAGGTGCCGGTGATCGGCAAGAACTGGCGGGCGCAGGCCAGGAAGGACTTCGCGTACTGGAAGGCGGGGGTCCTGGTGGTCGCCCCGCAACCCAATGACGAGAAACTACGACAGGCGGTGGAGGCCCTGACCGGAAAACCCGGTAAGTGGACCGGCGGGGTCTGGGTATGGGACCTGCACGGGGGGAGCTGACCGGCGCCGCACGGACTACTCTTCCCTGACCACCTAGCTGAGCACTTGCTGTGAACGCCCTGATATGAGGAGCCCTCTTTGGCCTGTGACCTCTGGCTGGTACCGCTCGTCGACGTGTTGTGCCACACTCCCGACAATCCGTTCGCCGAGGAACTCGCGCAATACAACAAGGTGCTCGCCGAGGCCGGGCTGCCGCCGGTGCCGGTGTACCAGTACATGCCGGGCCTGTCCGGCGAGGTCGCACCCGTGGCCGGCTTCGACTACGACGCCCTCCATTTCCTCCGCCGCGCCTACCTCCTCCAGGTCTGCGGCCTGCCCGTCTCCCCGGTGGACGACCTCGGCGGCGACTACGAGCAGCTCCTGGAGATGTTCGAGTCGACGGCGCAGCAGTCGCACCTGGTCTGGCACTACGACCACGCGGGCGCCTACGTCCCGGTCGACTTCCCGAACCCGCTCTCCAGCGACGAACTCCTCGCCAGTGGCGGCCCGCTGGGCTCCTCCCACGCCCTGCTGCGCGAGCTGGAGTACGTCGCCCCGTCGATCGGCATCGACCCGGCGAACCCCCCGGCCCCGCCGCAACCCCCGGCCACCCCGACCGACTTGGAGGAACCGGCGGTCCCGGCCCCCTACGACCCGAGCCCGTTCGCGCGGGAACGGCACGTGTGGCTGGGCCTGCACGCGGCGGCGACCCGCAGTCTGGCCCAGGGTTCGATGATCGTCTTCAGCTGACGGCCGGTCACGCTGACGGCGGGTCACGCTGACGGGCGGTCACCCGGATGCCGGTATAACCCCGTATGGCTCCTCCGAAGAGCGCGGCGAGCGATGTCGATCTAGCCTCCTCATTGAGCGCTTATCAGTTCATATGTCCGCGCGCTCTCATCGGCTCGAGGAGGAACATGCGCAAGCTCCACAAGGCGGCTGTCGCGATCGCCATCGTCGGTGGCGTCAGCTTCATGGGCGCCGTCCCCGCCACCGCCCTGCCGGCGCAGCAGCACGCGTACGGCGGCCACGGCGGCTGCCGGTCCCACGACCTGAACCTCGACATCCTCGGCGAGGTCGGCATCCTCAACGGCCTCGGCGGCAACCTCATCAACGGTGAGGGCAGCCCGGGCGCCCAGTTCACCGACATGGGTTCCGACTGCGGTCGCGGCGGCTGGTAGGCACCACTGAAGCGGCCGTGAGCCGCGTGTTCATCTCTGTGTGAGTGAAAAAGGCTCCGGACCGTCTCCCGGTCCGGAGCCTTGGGGTGTGTCATCGGGACCGCGGTCAGCCCTGCTCGACGATCCGGATGGTGCGGATGCCCGTGCCCCGGTACCGCATCGGGGTCCTGGTCAGGACGGGACGGCCACGCGGCCACTCGACGGTCGGCAGGGCGAGGTGCAGCACATGGGCACCGCTCCAGTCCGGCTCGTCCTTCCCCTCCTCCGGCTCGCCGTTCGCGGCACGCAGCCGCTTGCCCACAGCGGTGGCCGCCGCGAAGTCGAGCCCCTCGATGTTGACGGACGGCAGCGCACCGACGTGCTCCGCGACCCCGGCCCGCTCCCGCTCCGCGGCGGCCAGGCTCACCGCGGGGATGTAGACCCGCAGCGCGGCGTCCTTCTCCGCCTCGACGACCAGCCGGGAGGTCATCCCATTACCGGCACCGAGCGCCAGGGCCGCCGTGTCGTCGAAGATGACGGCACGCGGCAGCGGGTACCGCTCCTCCTCGGTCACTGGACCTCCCCGATTCGCCCGGACTCGATGTCGGCCCACAACTTCTCGCCGGCCTTCTCGTCCTCTTCCGTGTAGGGCCGTCCGAGGAAGTGCTCCTCGACGTAAGCCCTGGTCTCCTCGTACCGCTTGCGCAGCTCATCCTTGGTGGGCGTGGCCCCGGCCAGCTCCGCCACGAGGTCCCGCATGCTCATCCCGCGCTCCCGGGCGAGCTCCTGGAGGCGGTCACGGACAGCGGGGTCGACCTTGATCGTGGTGTCAGCCATGAGGACAGTATACCGTCGGTATACCACCTCAGGGCGTACGAGTGCGACAGTCAACGACGTCCCCTTCTCTGCTTTCTAGGCCGCCACAAGGCGAACTTTTTGCATTTCACCCGTCGGTGTCGCGGATTCGTACGGCCTCTCGAACACCTCGCAGACCGTCGAGTACTGCCGGGTCACCGGGTCCCGCCACACCACCCGCCGCAGATAACGCCGTTCCTCCAGCTCACACAGGGAGGCGACGACCGACATGCACCCCTCCCGGCGCCGCTCGGCGAGGATGCGCTCGGTGATCCAGGACCCGTCCGGCAGCCCCAGGAGGTACGTCAGTACGCCCGCCGCTCCCCAGGACAGGCGTCGGTCCCCGAAACGGGAGCGGGCAAGAGCTGCGAAGGCGCGCACGGGCGCCATACGATGAACGCGCATCAGGAGTGGCTTCTCCAGGTGTCGAGCCCCCGGGTGTTGGCGCACCGCGGGGGCAATCTGTTGATCGTGACTCTAGGGCCCCACAAAGCAGCGAACGCAAGCCACAATCCCTTTTTCCTGTCGCTGCGTTGACGAATTTCACTCCGGCGAGTGAAGCGCGGAACGCAGCAGTCGCGTGTGCACGAAACGGCCGCGCGCGGTCGGCCGGTAGCGCCACGACAGCGGCCAGGTCATGTCGTCCAGCGCGGGAACCGGGATGTACGACACCCGCGCCGGAACCGCGGTCAGCCTGGTCACCTCCGCAGGCCAGGGCAGGTGATCCGTACTCCCGGCCGGCACCAGGAAGTACACACACCGCCGCCCACTGGCGACCTCGATGACAGGCCCGGGGTCACCCCCGGTCAGCTGCGCAAGCCGGTCGGCGAGCCGCCGCCCCCACTCCCCGTCGTCCACCCGCACGGCGTCGAACTGGACCCCCGCTTTGCGGAGTTGAACGCCGGTGGCCGGGAGCCAGCCGAGGTTTGGCTGGTCACTTTGCGTGTTCATGGGACCAGTGTCGGCAGGTGGAGCTACCGTCGCCATAACCCAGAGTCAAGAGCTGCAAACTCTGGGAATTCGGGGTCCTGTGGTGGTGACCGTTTGAGTTCGGTTGAGTTCGGGGGTGACCGCAATGGCTCGGGCTGAGAACAAGGCGGAAGCGGGCAGCACGGCACAGCTCCTGGCCGCCCTCGCAAAGGCCTTCCGCGAGCAACAGGAATTGACACAGGAGGAGTTGGGTAAACGCATCGGCTACACCGGCTCCGCGATCAGCGCCATGGAGACGGGAGCGCAGCCCGCCAGCGACAAGATGCTCGCCAAGCTGGAGGACACGATCGGCGGCGGGCTGGGCATCTTCGAGAAGGCGCGCAAGTTCGTACTGCTGGACAGGTATCCGGCCCAGTTCAAGAACTTCGCGCTGGTGGAGCAGGAGGCGGTGACGTTGTCGTCGTACCAGACGTTCGTGGTCGACGGCCTGTTCCAGACGCCGGAGTACGCACGGGCGCTGATCGGCGGGGGCTTCCCGAAGCTGCCGGAGGAGAAGGTGGAGGAGCTGGTCGAGGCGCGGGTGGCGCGGCGTGCACTGTTCGACCGGGCGGAGCCGACGGCGATGATCGAGCTGATCCTGGAGGAGTCGGTACTGCGGCGGCCGTTCGGGAACTGGGAGGTACTGCGCGACCAATTGCGGTCGCTCGCGGAGGACGCGGAGAGGGACAATGTGAGCGTCCAAGTCATGCCGATGGGGCGGGGGTTGCGGATCGGCCATGCGGGCGCACGCGGTGACATGCAGCTGGTGGAGACCAAGGACCACCCCCGCCTGGTCTACATGGAGATCGAGGACGAAAGTGTGCTGGTCAGCGATCCAGCAAAGGTCGCTCGCCTCACCCACCGTTATGCGAAGATCCGAACTCAGGCGCTGAGCTCGGACGACTCGCTGAGCCTCATCCGAAAGTTGGCAGGAGAAGAGCGGACATGACGAGCACCCTGCATTGGTTCAAGTCGAGCTACAGCAACGACAGCGGCGGGCAATGCCTCGAAACCGCCTACACCTGGCGCAAGTCCTCCTACAGCGACGACGGCGGCGGGAACTGCCTCGAAATATCCCCCTGCCCCCAAGCCATCCACATCCGCGACTCCAAGACGGCCCCCACCGGCCCCCACCTCACCCTCTCCCCCGCCGCCTGGGCCGCCTTCCTCGGGTCGGCCGTGTGAGCGTCAGCGATTCCGCGGAGGCCGATATCCTGGCGGTGGTCGACGCCGTCGGGCGCTGCACCTCGGCCCGGGGCGAGAGCATCCGGGCCCTCGAATCGGTCCGTGACCTCGTGGCCAACGACGAGGCGGAGATCGCCATCGACTACCTCGTCAACACGGCCAACGCGTTCCGGCTCCCCCTGCGGCAGGACGAGCACGAGCGGCTCCTGCTCCCCGCCGGGGACGAATAGCGCCCCGTAGGGGCGCGGGGAACTGCGCGACCAGCCACGACGGCGCCGCAGACGAATGACGGCGAAGCGTCTAGCCGAAGACGGTGAAGAGGGCGAGCGCGGGCCCAGCCGCATACACCAGCACGCCCACCGCCAGCGCGGTCCACGGCCGCCTGGCCTGGACCGCCCCGAGCACGACCGTGACGACCGCGGCGCCCAGCGCGACCCAGGGCCCGAGCATCGCGACGAGTATCCAGACGCCGGAGTCGTCGCAGAACCGCGCTGTCCCGGCCGAGGTGCCGCAGCTGTCACCGGCGAAGGCCATGCCGAAGAACAACAGCCCGTTGACGGCGACCGCGACCGCGAGCAGCAGCCCGGCCGCCACGGCGAAGACGGCCCCGAACGGACTGCGCGGCACGGGACGCGGCGCCGGGAACGGCGGGTAAGGAGACGGCGGAAAGCTCATGTCCCCCATCTCACCGCCGTCGGTGCGTCCCCGCCTGAGTAGAGCTACTCAACCGGGGTGAGTCACCAGGGCACCTCCCCGTCGTCGTCGAAGAAGCGGCCGGTCGGGCCGTCGTCCGGCAGGGTGGCGAGGCGGATCGCGGTCGCCGCGCCCTGTTGCGGGGTGCGGTGGCCCTGGAAGCCGTTGAGGTCGGTTGCGCAGTAGCCGGGGCAGGCGAGGTTGATCAGGATGTTCGTGCCTTTGAGTTCCCTGGCGTACTGGACGGTGACGCCGTTGAGGAACGTCTTGGACGGTGAGTAGGCGACGGCGACCGGGCCCATTTCGGCGCCGGGCGCGGTCTGCCGGGTGAGGGAGCCGACGCTGCTGGACACGTTGACGATCCGCGGGGACGGCGAGCGGCGCAGCAGCGGCAGCATCGCGTTGGTGACGCGGATGACGCCGATGACGTTGGTCTCGACGGCCTCCCGTACCGTCGCGAGGTCGGCGGTGGTCGGTGTCTGTGCCATGCCGCCGGTGACACCGGCGTTGTTGACGAGGGCGTCGAGGTGTCCGGCGAGGTCCTCGACCAGCGCGGCGGCCGCCGTCACGCTCGCGTCGTCGGTGACGTCCAGCGGCACGCCGAACGCGTCGACGCCGGCCGCCCGCAGCTTGGCCACGGCACTCTCGCGGCGTTCCTCGTCGCGCGCGCCGACGCCGACGCGCCAGCCGAGGGCGCCGAGGCCTGCCGCGATCTCGTGTCCGATGCCCTTGTTCGCGCCGGTGACCAGCGCGGTCTTCTGCTGTTCGGTCATGCTTCGATCCTGTCCGGGGCCGGGATGGTGGGCCAGGACCGATCGGGTGGGCAGCGATACCGCAGGGGTATCGATCCCGGCCGGATCGGTAGCATGAGGACGTGGAGACGCGGGAGTTGCGGTACTTCGTGGCAGTCGCCGAGGAGCTGCACTTCGGGCGGGCGGCCCAGCGGCTCGGGATGGCGCAGCCCCCGCTGTCGCGGGCGATCAGCCGGCTGGAACGGCGCCTCGGGGCGACGCTGCTGGAACGCACCAGCCGCGCGGTCGCCCTGACCGAGGCCGGGTCGGTGCTGCTGCGGGAGGCCCGGGCGGCGCTGGACGCGGTGGCGGCCGCCGAGCAGCGCACCCGGCGCGCGGCGCTCGCCGCGTCCGGCCGACCGGGCGTGGTGCTGGCCACGAAGGCGGGCGCGTCCGGCGAACTGCTGGCGAAGGTGCTCGACGCCTACGCCGCCGAACCGGACGCGGTCGCCGTCGATCTGCTGCTGTGCGGGGTCGGCGAGCAGGAGCGGATGCTGCGTGACGGAAGGGCCGACGTGGCGCTGCTGCACCTGCCGTTCGACTCCACGGCGGGCTTCGACAGCGAGGAACTGCTGACGGAGGGCCAGGTGCTGGTGGTGCCGGCCGGGCATCCCCTCGCCGGCCGCGAGCAGGTGCGGACGGCCGAGGCCGCCGAGCTTGCCGGGCTGCCCCTGGCGCGCTGGCGGGGCCGCGACGGCAGGTACCCGGAGGGGCCGGGGCCGGAGGTCCGGGACCAGGCCCAGCTGTACCAGCTGATCGCGCTGGGCCGCGCCTGCTGCGTCGTGCCGGAGTCCGTCCGGGCCCTGCTGCGCGAGGACCTCGCCGCCGTACCGGTGGTGGACGCGCCGCCGGTCACCACCGTGATCGCGTGGCCGCCGCACAGCCGCTCCCGGGCCGTCGCCGGACTGGTCCGCGCCGCCACGCAGCTCTGAGTTCGGGGAGCCGCCGGGCCGACGGCCGGGAACGGCCTCCGCAGGCTCATGAGCGGCAACGATGTTCAAGGGGAGGAAAAGTGGTGACCCCACCCGAGGGGGGGCCACCACCCGTGCGGCTGTGCGGGACTAGAAGACCGGCGTGCCGCCCTGCGTCAGCTTCCAGTTGGTGGCGGCGAAGGCCGCCGGGTCGATGGTGCCCTTGGCCGTGGCGTAGGCGACCATCAGGTCGCGGACCTGGTTGGTGGAGCTGTAGGCGATCTCGGCGGCGGCGATGTGCGGGTAGCCGGAGCCGCCGTTGGCGCGGTAGTTGTTGACGGCGACGACGAAGACCTGGTCGTCGGCGACCGCGGTGCCGTTGTAGGTGAGGTTCTTGATGCGGGAGCCCTCGGCGGCGGCGATGTCGATCTCGTAGTCGACGCCGGCCGCCATGTCGTACATGTAGTCCCAGAAGCTGTTGGCGTTGGTGAGGGTGGCGGTGTCCACCGCCGTGCCGGCCGGGACCTGGTGGTAGTACTTCGCCGCGTACTCCAGGTAGTCCTTGAGCTGGGCGCCGGTGAGCTTCTTGCCGTACAGGGTGTTCTCGTAGACGTACAGGCCCGCGACGTCGCGGATGGTGACGTCACCGGCCGGGATGGTGGCCGTGCGGCTGAAGCACGCGGCCACCGAGATCAGCGGGAGCGCGGCGTCCGCCGCCGACAGGCCCGCCTTCACCGCGTCCATCTGGACCTGCTGGATGAAGTCGATGGCGGGGACGTCCTTCCAGCAGGCCTCCGCCGTCGACATCGCCGCGGTGCAGGTGCCGATCGCGGTGTTGACGTACTTGACCACCAGGTTGTGGTCGGCGGTGAGGAGTTCGGTGATCCGCGGGTCCTCGGCGACCGTGTTGCTGTTCAGGGTGGTGGCCGTCTTCTTGGTGACCTTCCAGGAGCCGCGCACGTGCTCCAGCTCGAAGTCGAAGCGGGAGAGGCGGTAGCCGTAGCAGTACGGCTCGGAGAGGAGGACGTCCTCGCCGGTCTCCGCGTTCTTCACCGTGTACGACGGGACGTCGACGTGGGTGTGGCCGACGAGGATCGCGTCGATGCCGGGGACCTGTTCGGCGACCAGGTTCGACGCGTTCTCCACGTAGGGGAGTTCGTCGCCCCACGAGGTCGAGCCGTCCAGGCCCGAGTGGTCGGTGAGGAAGACGACGTCGCAGCCGAGGGCGCGCAGCCGGGGCACGTACTTCTTCGCCTGCTCGACCAGGCCCGTGAAGGCCATCTTCCCGGAGACGTTGTCCTTGTCCCACAGGGCGATGCCCGGGTTGGTGAGGCCGAGGATGCCGACCTTGATGTCCGGGCCGTGCGGGACCTTGATGTGCTTGACGGTGTAGGGCCGGAAGGCGGGCCTGAGCGTCTTGGCGTCCAGGGCGTTGGCGCCGAGCAGCGGGAAGTCGCACTGCTTCTCGAAGGTGCGGACCGTCTCGATGCCGTAGTTGAACTCGTGGTTGCCGAGGGCCGCCGCGTCGTAGCGCATCTCGTTCATGGCGATCGCCATGGGGTGCTTGGGGCCGCGCTTGCCGTTCTTGCCGGTGATCGGGTCGACGCTCGCGTAGTAGGAGGCGAGCGAGGTGCCCTGGATGATGTCGCCGGCGTCGACGAGCAGGACCCGGTCCGCGCCCTTCTCCTCGCGGATGTTCTTCACCAGGGTCGCGATGCGGGCGATGCCGTAGGTGTTGCCCTTGGAGTCCACGGGCGCCGCGTTGGTGTAGTAGTCCCAGTTGAAGACGTGGCTGTGCAGGTCGGTGGTGCCCAGGATGGAGAAGCTCCACGTCTTGGGCGCCTTCGGCGGCTTGGCGTGACCGTGGCCGGCCTCGGCGGCCTGGGCGGTGCCGGTGCCGACCGTTCCCGCGACGGCCACGGCGGCGCCGGTGACGGCCGACTTCTGCACGAACTCACGGCGGTTCATGGGATTGACGGGCATTCAGGACTCCTGGAGAGGACGGGTGTGGCGGGCGGGAGGCGGCGGGCTACCCGCGTAGATGCTGACCGTCGCCCGTTACCGGCGTAACCACGGAATGCCCAAGGGCCGGTCAAGGATTCCCAAGACCGGCCCAAGTGGACGCGCGTACACATAACTTACAGGAACGAGTTGATCTCGATCGTCTCGTCCCGGCCAGGGCCCACGCCGATCGCGGAGATCGGGGCGCCGGACATCTCCTCCAGCGCCTTCACGTACGCCTGCGCGTTCTTCGGCAGGTCGGAGAAGGACTTGGCCTTCGTGATGTCCTCGGACCAGCCGGGCAGCGTCTCGTAGACCGGCTTCGCATGGTGGAAGTCGGTCTGGGAGTACGGGAGTTCCTCGACGCGCTTGCCGTCGATCTCGTACGCGACGCAGACCGGGATCTGCTCCCAGCCGGTGAGCACGTCGAGCTTGGTGAGGAAGAAGTCGGTCAGGCCGTTCACGCGGGTCGCGTAGCGGGCGATGACCGCGTCGAACCAGCCGCAGCGGCGGTCCCGGCCGGTGGTGACGCCCCGCTCGCCGCCGATCCTGCGCAGCGCCTCACCGTCCGCGTCGAAGAGCTCGGTCGGGAACGGGCCGGCGCCGACGCGGGTCGTGTAGGCCTTGAGGATGCCGATGACCCGGCTGATCTTCGTCGGGCCCACGCCGGAGCCGGTGCAGGCGCCACCGGCCGTCGGGTTGGACGAGGTGACGAAGGGGTACGTGCCGTGGTCGATGTCCAGGAGCGTGCCCTGGCCGCCCTCGAACAGGACGACCTTGTCCTCCTCCAGGGCCCGGTTGAGGACCAGGACCGTGTCGGCGACGTACGGGGCGAGCTTGTCCGCGTAGGTCAGCAGCTCCTCGACGACCTGGTCGACGGCGATGGCGCGCCGGTTGTAGAGCTTGGTCAGCATCTGGTTCTTGACGTCGAGGGCCGCCTCGACCTTCTGGGTCAGGATCGACTCGTCGTAGAGGTCCTGGACCCGGATGCCGACCCGGTTGATCTTGTCGGCGTAGGTCGGGCCGATGCCGCGCCCCGTCGTACCGATCTTCCGCTTGCCGAGGAAGCGTTCCGTCACCTTGTCGACGGTCACGTTGTACGGCGTGATGATGTGCGCGTTACCGCTGATGAGGAGCTTGGACGTGTCGACGCCACGCTCGTTCAGACCGCTCAGCTCGGAGAGCAGGACCGACGGGTCGACGACGACACCGTTGCCGATGACCGGGACACACGTGGGCGAGAGGATTCCGGAAGGGAGGAGGTGGAGCGCATACTTCTGGTCGCCGACGACGACCGTGTGGCCGGCGTTGTTGCCACCCTGGTATCGCACCACGTAGTCGACGGATCCGCCCAGCAGATCCGTCGCCTTTCCCTTGCCTTCGTCACCCCACTGAGCACCGAGCAGCACAAGTGCGGGCACGCGCGTACACCCCTTCCGGGCGGGGCATGTCCAAGGTCAGGGGCGTACGCGTAAGGTTCGTCGCCGCGTACCACCGCGACCGTCGTTGGCCGCACAACCGTCGGACCGGATGCCCCGGAATAGACGAAGCCCCTGGCGCAATAGCGCAAGGGGCTCTTGCACAGTGATGCTACCCGAGGAAGCGAGGCAGGACCGAGGTGGCGACTTTCGCGAGGTCCGATCAGCTGCTGGTGATCATCGATCCGGCGGCGAGGGAAACGGACGGTGAATCCGTCCGGATCGCGAAAGACGTGCTCAGCGCGGGTGCGGCCGCGAAGGTGTGCATGCCGGAGGGGCCCGAGGAATTCGCCCGGGTGCTGTCCCGCAGGGGCTCGCGGCGGCCGGTGGTGGTGGGGGACGACGGCGCCCTGGTCCGTGCGGTGACCTTTCTGCACCGCAGGCGGGAGCTGGCCGACTGCGTGCTGTCCGTGGTCCCGGTCGGGGGCGCGCTGGGCGTCGCGCACGCGCTGGGGGTGCCGACCGGTGCGGTAGCGGCGGCGCGGGCGGTCCTGGACGGGGTGGAGCGCCGGATGGACCTCCTCGTCGACGACAGCGACGGGGTGGTGCTGGGCGCGCTGCGGATCCCGCCGCCGGCGGCCGCGGCGGCCAGGGCCCCGGAGCCGGTGCCGGCCCGGGGGTGGCTGCGGCCGTACCAGAACCTCGTGCGCTCCTGGTCCGTGCGGCCGGCCCCGGCCCCCGCGGTGCCCGGGCCGCCCGCGCGGCTGCGGGTGGAGGTCGACGGCGAGACGGTCGTGGACCTGGACCAGCCGGTCGAGGGCATCTCGGTCGCCCCGGGCGGCTCCGGTGGCCTCGCCGAGGTGGAGGTGCGCCCGCTGTCGGTGGGCGCGGAGGCGACCCCGGTGCGGGCCGCGGGTCGCACGGTGACGGTGACGGGGGCGGACTTCCGCTACCGGGCGGACGGCGGCCTGGCGGGTCCGGTGCGGCGGCGGACCTGGCGGGTGGTGGAGAGAGGGTGGGGGCTCACGGTGCCGGGATCATCGTGAGCCGTCAGGTCTCGTCCGACTCGGGCGACTCGTCCGACCCGGGCGCCAGGAGGCCGGCGGTGTCCAAGGCGCAGTCGAAACGCCCGTGATCGCTTTCACCCTTTGCCCCCGCCCGGGACAGGCCAGGCCCCCGGCCGGTTCTCCAAAGGTCTGATTGACAAACATTTAACGCCCCGACAGCCTCGGCGGACTCATTCGCCCGGCAGAGTTCCGGTCCGGTACAGCCGACGGACCGCAGGAGAGGGGCCAGCCCGATGGCAGTGGACGAAGGAGTCGCCCCGGCGACGGAATCAGCCGGGAACACCCCCGGCGAAGGCACGGTTCACCGGCTCAAGCCCAACGCGATCGGCCTGCTCGGGGTGGTCTTCATGGCCGTCGCGACCGCCGCGCCGATCACCGCGATGACCGGCAACGTGCCCTTCATGGTGTCGTCGGGCAACGGCATCGGCGCCCCCGCGAGCTATCTCGTCGCAATGGTCGTCCTGGCAATCTTTTCCGTCGGCTTCACGTCGATGGCGAGGCACATCACCTCGACGGGCGCCTTCTACGGCTTCATCTCCTACGGCCTCGGCCGCACCGCGGGCCTGGCCTCGGGGCTGCTCGCCACCTTCGCGTACGTCGTCTTCGAACCGGCGCTGATCGGCATCTTCTCGGTCTTCGCCAACACGACGCTCAAGGACCAGACCGGGCTCGACGTCCCGTGGTGGGCGTTCGCGATCCTGATGCTGGCCGTCAACGCGACCGGCACCTGGTTCGGCGTCAGCGTCGCCGAGAAGCTGCTCGTCGTGCTCCTGGGCACCGAGGTCACCGTCCTCGCGGCCATGGCCGTTTCCGTCGCCCTGCACGGCGGCGGCCCGCACGGCTTCACCTTCGCCCCGGTCAACCCGGTCAACGCCTTCAAGGGGACCAGCGCCGGCCTCGGCCTCTTCTTCGCCTTCTGGTCCTGGGTCGGCTTCGAGTCCACGGCGATGTACGGCGAGGAGTCCCGCGACCCGAAGAGGATCATCCCCAGGGCGACGATGATCTCGGTCCTCGGCGTCGGCGTCTTCTACGTCTTCGTGTCCTGGATGGCCATCACCGGCAACGGCGAGGCGGCGGCCGTGAAGGCGGCTTCGTCGGCCAACCCGCTCGCGCTCTTCTTCGACCCGACCGAGCACTACGTCGGCCACTGGGCGGTCGTCCTCATGCAGTGGCTGATGATCACCGGCTCGCTGGCCTGCGGCATGGCCTTCCACAACTGCGCCGCCCGCTACATGTACGCGCTGGGCCGCGAGGGCGTCCTGCCGAAGCTGCGCAACACCGTCGGCCGCACCCACGCCCGGCACGGCTCCCCGCACATCGCGGGCCTGGTCCAGACGGTGATCTCCGCGGTCCTGATCGCCGCGTTCTGGATCGCGGGCAAGGACCCGTACAACGCCCTCTACGTCCTGCTCGCCATCCTCGGCACCATGGCGATCCTGGTCGTGCAGGCGGTCTGCTCCTTCGCGGTGCTGGTCTACTTCCGCCGGAACCACCCCGAGAGCCGGCACTGGTTCAGGACCTTCACCGCCCCGCTCGTCGGCGGCATCGCGATGCTCGGCGTGGTCGCCCTGCTGGTGTCCAACATGGGCGCCGCGGCGGGCGCCGAGTCCGGCTCACTGCTGCTGAAGGCGACGCCGTGGCTGGTGGCGCTGGTCGCGGGCACGGGCGTCGGCTACGCCCAGTACCTCAAGCGGCGGTCGCCCGAGCGGTACGCGCTGCTGGGGCGGACGGTGCTGGAGGAGACGAGGGAACGGTAGGGGTGCGGCGCCGCCGTGCCCGTTCGAACCGGCACGGCGGCCGCTTCGAACCGGCCGGACGGTGAACTCGCGGACAACCATCGGCGTGCACCGGGTGTCTGAGTGGTGTGCAGGGGCGAGGTCCGCCCCGCCGGGAGGAGTCACCATGACCAACCGTCGGCACCGATTCGGGGCCGCGCTGGCAGTCTTCGCGGCCGCGGTCGCCGCATGGCTGCCCGTGACGTCCGCCCAGGCCGCCGACGGCCCGGTCGTGCACATCTGGCTCCAGGACGACCACCTGGGCCTGCCGATGCCGCCGACGCCGGGCGACCCGACGATGGTGAGCTGGGGCCTGCGCAACGACGGCCCCGGCACCGCCAAGGACGTCATCGTCAGCGCGGATCTGAGCAACGTCATCGACTGGGTCACCACGGACGCGCCCGTGCCCGCCGACCACGTCTACACCTGGCCCGTCCGTGACGTCCCCGAGGGCGAGGCGGCCGGCTCGGTCATCGGCCTGAGCGCCAAGCCCGGCACCCCGCTCGGCACCACCGGCACGGTGACCCTCAGCGGCACATCGTCGAACGGCACCGTGGTCTCCACCACCGCGAAGGTGACCGTGGGCACCACCGCCCTGAGGGTCAACCGGCTGGCGGACCGCAAGGGCGACAAGCCCGGATCGACGGTCGACGCCCCGGTCACGATCAGCAACGTCGGCACCCTGGCCGCCGACGGGGTACAGCTGCGGATGCGCACCACCGTCGGGCTCAGCTACGCGCAGCACTACTCCAACTGCGTGTACTCCAAGGAGAGTGCGGAAGGCTACGACCTCACCGAGCAGGCGCTGTGCACGTTCGACACGGTGATCGAGCCCGGCAAGAGCTACCGGGTGGACCAGCCGGTCGGGCTGGACGTGACGGACCAGGCCCTGTTCGAGTACTTCAGCCACGAGGCGCTGCCCCTGTCCGGTAGCGCGCCGAAGCCGGGGGACGGTCCCGTGCTCTCCCTCGTCGCCGCCGGGGGCGCCGCCACCGACGGCACGGCGATCGACCGGCAGCACATCGACGCCGACAACACCGCCGACATGGTCGCGGGCGGCGCCACCGCCGAGGGCGCACCGGGCGACCTGGTGCACGTGACCGTCTCCCTGGGCAACAAGGGTCCGGGCTGGGTGGGTTACAACGCCAGCGACGACCAGCCGGCGCTTCTGGTGACCGTCCCCACCGGCACCAGGGCGGAGAAGATCCCCGCCCACTGCAGCCCGTGGAACGACGAGGCGAAGTCCGGTACCGGCGAGCAGACGCCGGGCGCGGCGCAGTACATCTGCCAGTCGAGTCCGAACACGTTCACCGTCGGGGACACCCGCTCCTTCGACTTCGGGCTGCGGATCCGCGCGAACGCCGCGACCAGCACCGGTGCGGCCCACGCGACCACGGCCTTCGGCAACACCATGGCGTTCGACCACACCCACGGCAACGACACGGCGGCCGTCACGGTCGAGGTCGAGGGCGGCGCCACCGCGACGCCGGGTGCCTCCGCGTCACCGTCCACGACGACAGCCGCCGGCACCGGCGGCAACTCCCCCCGGACGCAGACGGTCTCCGGGTCCGGCGGCTCCGGCGCCCTCGCCTCCACCGGCAGCAGCGGCACCGTGCCCGTGGCCGCCGCCTGCGGTGCGGCCGCGCTGCTGCTCGGCGGCGGTCTCCTGCTCCTGGTCAGGCGCCGGAACCGGGCGTGAGACAGGCGGGTCCGGCTCTTCGGCGGGGCGTCATCCCTCGCCGAAGAGCCGATCGCGATGGACCCGCCAGCGCTCCATCATCCTGCCGATCTCGTCGTCGACGAACTCGAAGAAGGCCAGCGTCTCGGCCATCCGCCGCCCCGCCGGGGTGTCGGGGCCGAGGCTGCCGACGCCCTCCCGCAACGCCCCCTCCCAGCGCCTGATCACGGCCTCGCGATTGGTGAGGGCCTCGTACCACTGGTTGCTGTGCACCCGGTACCGCTCCCGCCGGGAGCCCGGCTCCCGCTCGCGCGCGACCATGTGCTGCTGGGCGAGATAGCGCACCCCGCCGGACACCGCCGCCGGGCTGACCTGCAGCTGCTCTCCCAGTTCCGCCGAGGTCAGGGCACCCGAGTCGGACGACAACAGGGCCGCGAAGATCCGGGCCGGCATGCGCTGCATCCCGGCCTCGACGAGCTGTGCCGCGAAGCTCTCGACGAACTTCGAGACGGCCTCCTGATCGCGCCCCATCGCATCCGTAGTCATGGTCACCACCCTAGCCGGGGTTTCCACACTTCCTTAACTTCACAATTTTCTGAAGACAGCGTACGTTCTGAACCATGACGAAGGCAATCACGGTCGCCGGGCTCCACAAGTCCTTCGGCCGCACCCCGGCCCTGGCCGGCCTCGACCTGGCGGTCGAGGCCGGCGAGGTGCACGGCTTCCTCGGCCCCAACGGCTCCGGGAAGTCGACCACGATCCGGGTCCTGCTCGGCCTGCTGCGCGCCGACTCCGGCGCCGCCCGGATCCTCGGCCGCGACCCCTGGAAGGACGCCGTGGAGGTGCACCGCCGGATCGCCTACGTCCCCGGCGACGTCACCCTCTGGCGCAACCTCTCCGGCGGCGAGGTCATCGACCTCTACGGCCGGTTGCGCGGGGGCCTGGACACGTCCCGCCGCGCCGACCTGATCGACCGCTTCGAACTCGACCCGACGAAGAAGGGCCGCACGTACAGCAAGGGCAACCGCCAGAAGGTCGCCCTGGTCGCCGCCTTCGCCTCCGACGTCGACCTGCTGATCCTCGACGAACCGACCTCCGGCCTCGACCCCCTGATGGAGGAGGTCTTCCAGCACTGCGTGGCGGAGGAGCGCGACCGGGGCCGTACGGTCCTGCTCTCCTCGCACATCCTCAGCGAGGTCGAGGAGCTCTGCGACCGCGTCAGCATCATCCGGGCCGGCCGGACCGTCGAGTCCGGCTCCCTCGCCGACCTGCGCCACCTCACCCGCACCAGCGTGACCGCCGAACTCGCGGGTCCGGCCGACGGGCTGGCGCACCTGCCCGGCGTCCACGACCTCGACGTGCAGGGCCACCGGATCCGCCTCCAGGTCGACACCGAGCAGCTCACCGCCGTACTCCGCGCGCTCTCCGGGACCGGTGTCCGTTCTCTCACCGCCACGCCCCCGACCCTGGAGGAACTGTTCCTCCGCCACTACCAGGACGAGAGCGAGGCCGGGAGCGAGGCCGGGACCGGGGCCGGGGCCGGGGCCGGGGCGGTCGCCCGATGAGCGGCCTCGCCGGCACCGGCACCCTGCTGCGCTTCGCGCTCCGCCGCGACCGCGTGACCACCCCGGTGTGGATCGCGGTGAACGCGCTGATGGTCCTCTCCATGCCGAACACCCTGAAGAGCCTGTACGGCACGGACGCCGAACGCGCCGACCTGGTCCGCCAGCTGCGGGCCAACGCCTCCTACCGCGCGCTGATCGGGCCGCTCCACGACACCTCCCTCGGCGCCCTGACGGCATGGCGGGTGGGCGTGTACGCCGGGCTCCTCGCGGCCGTGACCGGCCTGCTCGTCGTCGTACGGCACACCCGCGACGAGGAGGAGACCGGCCGCGCGGAACTCGTCGCCTCGGGCGCGGTGGGCCGCCGGGCGTCGCTGACCGCGGCCCTGCTGGCGGCGGGCGTCGCGAACACCGTGCTCGCGCTGCTCGTCGCCGCGGGCCTGGCGGCCCAGGGCACCGCGGGTGCGCTCGCCCTCGGCCTCGGCCTGGGCGCCACCGGCATGGTCTTCGCCACGACGGCGGCGATCGTCGCCCAGTTCACCGAGAGCGCCCGGCTGGCGAGGGGCCTGACGTCGGCGGTCCTGGGCGCGGCCTTCGTGCTCCGCGCCGCGGGCGACTCGGCGTCGAGCGACGGTTCGTCGGCGTGGACGTGGCTCTCCCCGCTCGGCTGGCTGGAGAACCTGCGCCCGTTCGCCGCCGAACGCTGGTGGGTCCTGCTGCTCTTCGCGGCGGCGACCCTGCTGCAGGCCGCGGCCGCCTATGCCCTGGCCGGCCGCCGGGACCTCGGCATGAGCTTCTTCCCCACCCGTCCCGGCCCGGCCGCCGGCCGCCTCGGCTCCGCCGCCGCGCTCGCCTGGCGGCTCCAGCGGGGCGGCGTGCTCGGCTGGTCGCTCGGCTTCTTCCTGGCCGGCGTGGTCTACGGCGGCCTGACGGACGGCGCGGCCGACCTGGTCGGCGGCAGCGACGGCGCCCGGCAGATCGTCGAGCGGATGGGCGGCCAGAGCGGGCTGACGGACGCGTTCCTCGCCGCGATGGTCGGGATGCTGGGGCTGGTCGCCGCGCTGTACGTCGTCGCGTCGGTCCTCCGCCTGAGCGCCGAGGAGACCTCGGGCCGCGCCGAACCCCTGCTCGCCGCCCCGGTCGGCCGCCTGCGCTGGGCGGCCGGCCACCTGACCGTCGCCTTCGCCGGCGCCGCCCTGATCATGCTCCTCGCCGGTGCGGGCTTCGCCGTCGGCTACGGCAGGCAGACCGGCCCGGTCCTCGGCGCGTGCCTGGTGCAGCTCCCGGCGGTGTGGGTGATCGGCGGGGTCGCGGTGCTGCTGTACGGGGTCGCACCCCGCCTGACCCCGGCCGCCTGGGGCGTGGCCGTCGCCGTCCTCCTGATCGGCTGGGTGGGCCCGGCCCTCGACGCCCCCCGTCTCGTCCTCGACCTCTCCCCCTTCGGCCACCTGCCCAAGCTGCCGGGCGGCGAGATGGAGTGGGGACCGGTACTGACCCTGACCGGGCTGGCGGCGGTGCTGACCGGGGCGGGGCTGGTGGGGCTGAGGCGCCGGGACATCACCGGCTGACCTCGGTCGGCATGCGGGTGATCACCCCACCGCCACGCTCAGTCCCTCCAGTCCCCGGATCACGAAGTTCGGCTTCCGCCTCGGCTCCGCCGCCAGGGTCAGGGTGGGGGCCTTCTCCAGCAGGGCCGTCATGGAGGCGGCCAGTTCGATGCGGGCCAGTGGGGCGCCGATGCAGTAGTGGATGCCCGCGCTGAAGGAGATGTGCGGGTTGTCGCGGCGGGTCAGGTCGAGGCGGCCGGGGTCGCGGAAGACGGCCGGGTCGTGGTTGGCGGAGCCGAAGAGCATGGCGATCTCGGCGCCGCGGGGGATGACCGTCCCGTCCACCTCGATCTCGTCCAGCACCCAGCGTTCGAAGAGCTGGAGCGGGGTGTCGTAGCGCATCAGCTCCTCGATCGCGGTGGGGACCAGGGAGTGGTCGGCGCGCAGGGCGGCGAGCTGGGCGGGGTTGCGGAAGAGCGCGTACCAGCCGTTGACCGTGGCGTTGACGGTCGCCTCGTGGCCCGCGTTGAGGAGGAGTACGGCGGTGGAGATCATCTCCTGCTCGGTGAGCCGGTCGCCCTCGTCGTGCGCCTCGATGAGCCCGGAGATCAGGTCGTCGCCGGGCTCCTTGCGGCGCTCGGCGATCAGCTCCCGCAGGTAGTCGGAGAACTCCACGGAGGCCCGGACCGCCTTCGCCGCCGTGTCCTCGGACGGGTTCAGCTCGTACATTCCGCAGATCTCCGCCGACCAGGGGCGCAGCGGGGCGCGGTCCGCCTCCGGGATGCCCAGCATCTCGGCGATGACGGCGACGGGGAGCGGTTCGGCGACGTCGGCGAGCAGGTCGCCGCCGCCGCTCCGCACCAGCGCGTCGACGAGCTCTCCGGCGAGCCGGGCCACGTACGGCTTGAGCCGCTCGACGGTGCGCGGGGTGAACGCCTTCGACACCAGGCGGCGGATGCGGGTGTGGTCCGGCGGTTCGAGGTCGAGCATGCCGTGGTCGTTGAGCGTGTGGAACGGCTCGTGCTCCGGAGCGGGCGCGCTGCGCCCGAAGTCCTCGTGCGTGAACCGGTGCTGGTACGTCCGCCCCAGCCGCCGGTCCCGCAGCAGCGCCGAGACGTCGGCGTGGTGCGGAACCAGCCACTGGTTCGTGGGCTCGAAGTACTGCACCCGGCCCCGGGCGCGGAGCTCGGCGTACGCGGGGTACGGGTCGGCCAGGAAGTCCGGGTCCCAGGGGTCGAAGGCTGCCATGGACGGACGTTAGACCGCCGGTCCCGGCCCTGACCAGGGGTGTCGGGAGTGAGGGCGGTCGGCGGCACGTACGTATGGTGCGAACCGGCAGTAAAAACCCGCAGCGCATATAAAATGACGGCAGCACGGCGGGTTTCCGCCACGGGGGCCGGGGGGTCGCTTGCCCGTATCAGACGGTGAACAGAGCAAGGGCACGGGAGAGCTCACTTTCAGGGAGCGCATCGACGCGCTGTGCGTGTCGGTCGGGGACGGCACCCAGCGGGTGGATCTCGGCTCCCTCCGGGAACTCGTCGCGTCCGATCCGGAGCAGACCGCCGCGACCTGCACGTGGTGTGTCCGCAGGGCCGTCGAGCGGGGCCGCACCTGGCACGGCTACGCGCAGGTCGCACTGACCCTGGCCCAGCTCTACGAGATCCTCTTCGAGGACGACACCCTGACCGTCTGGGTCGCGGACGAGTTCGAACGGGCCGGCGTCACGGTGCGGCAGCCCCGCATGGCCGTCCTCGACCGCGAGACCGGCGACCTGTCCAGCCCCGACGACCGTCCCGACGACCGTCCCGTCCTGTTCGACATCGAGCGGCGGCTGATCGACTCCGGGGACATCTACCCGCTCGTCGCGCTCTTCTCCCACCACCCCGACGGTCAGGACCGGGAACAGCTGCGCCGGCTCCGCGAGCACCGGTGCCGGGTGATGGTCACGTTCGACATACCGACGACGGACCCCAGGGAGGTGTGGGAGGTCCCGGAGGTGCGGGCCTACGTCGCCCTGCTCGCCGAGCGGATGCCGTACCTCCCCTACTACTTCCTGCCGCGCGAGTTCGGCACGCTCTTCACCTGGCTGGCCTGTCTGGCCCCGCCGGAGGCCAGATCCGGCGGCGGCATCCAGCTCCTGCATCCCGACGTGCTGCTGCACGCGGCCCTGGCCTACCACTACACCTGGCACTTCGCGCGATGGCTCGGCGACGACGCCGACGCGGTGGTGGGCGAGGTGTTCTCACCGCTGCCCGCGGAGTTCATACCGCACGTCCGGGAGATGCGCCGCCGCCTGGAGGAGCAGCTCGGCGATGCCCTCTGACGGCACCTACCCGGACGCCGACGCCACCGAGGTCGTGTCCGCGGTCCTGGACGGCCGGCTGGCCAGGACCGACGCGACGGAGCTGCTGCGCCGCCCGCTGCCCTCGACGGCCCGTCAGTTCCTGCGCCATGCCGAGGTCGAGGAGCTCGCGGAGCTGATCGAAGGGGCCCAGAGCATCGAGCGGGCGCGCGCGCTCACCGAACTCACCGCCGCGGCCGCCGAACCCCTGGGCAAGGACGAGGTGCGCGGCAGCGTCCTGGGCGTGGGAGCGGTCCGGCTGCTGGATCTGGGGGCGCCCGAACAGGCCCTGGTCCTGTTCGACGAGGCGCGGGAACTGCTGCCCGCCGACATCACCGGGCTGGACGCCTGGAAGTTCCGGCTGCGGACCCTGTGCCGGCTCGACCGCCGCGCGGAGTTCGAACGCGACCTGCCGGCGTTCCTCGCCGCGGCGGAACGCCTCGGCAGCAGCGTCGACCTCTGTACGGTCCTGCACGACCGGGCGGTGCTGGCGGCCCGGGCCGGAGACACGGCACAGGCCCTGGAGAGCGTCCGCGAAGCCCGCCGGATCCGGGCGACGGTCGCCGCGGAGGACGACGGCCATGCCGAGAGTCCCGCCTCCTTCGCGCTCCAGCACGCGTATGTCGCCCGGCAGAGCGGCCGGTTCGAGGAGGCGCTGGGCGCCCTGGAGGACATGCGCGACCTCGCGCTCGCGGCCGGACACCGCCCGGCCGCGGCCTGGGCCCTCAGCGAACTGGGCGTCACCTGGGACCTGCTCGGCGAACACGCGCGGGCCGAGGAGTTCCTGGCGAAGGCGGCCACGGAGGCCGAGCTGATCGGGCGCCACACCTGGGCCGACCACTGGCGGCACCGGACCCCCGACCAGCCCCGCCACGACGGGAACGAGAACGAGAGGCCCACCTCCTGGCACCGTGCGGCGTCCCTCATGCTCCGCACGCCCGACCGGGCCGCGGAGGCCGTGCCGCTGCTGCGCAAGGCGATCGCCGAGGCCCGCGCCGACCACCACCCGGATGTCGAGGCGGACGCCCGCACCCAGCTGGCCGCCGCGCTGGTGCGGTGCGGGCAGCCGCAGCAGGCGCAGCTCGCCATGCGCGCGGCCATCGCCACCACCCGGCGCTCGGGCGACCTGCTGCGCGAGGTCCGCTACGTCACCAACCTCGCCCACCTCCTCGTCTTCGAGGACGAGCCCGAGGAGGCCGGGAAGGAGATCGAGTCGGCCATCGAACGCGGTGAACAGCTGCGCGCCCGAGCGGCCACCGTCGAGCTCAGCCAGAACGTGGCCATCGCGCTCGCCCGCGCCTACGACATCGCGATCCTCATCGCCGCCGCGCTGTACCGGGGCGGGCTCGACAGCGGGCAGGAGGAGGGCATCGCCCTCGCCCGCCGGCAGCCCGACGTGCTGCTGGCGCTGGGCCAGCGGGCCCGGGCCGCCACCATGACCCAGGCCCTGCGGGCCGGCCTGATCACCGAGGAACACGCGGACTCGGCCCCCGCGCTGGTACCGGCGATGCTGGAGCTGCGCGCCGGCGAGGCCGCCGTACAACTGGCCGCCGCACGCGGCGAGAACCTGTCCGCGGCGATCTCACAGCGGGACCGGGCCGCCGGCCGGCTCCAGGACACCGCCGCCGCTGCCGGGGTGTCCCTCACGGTCGGCGCGGACCCGGTGCCGACGGACCAACTCGCCGCCGCCCTCGCACCGGACGAGGTCCTCGTCGACCTGCTCACCGTCCCCGAGGGCGTCGTCGTCACCTGCCTCGCCCCCGACGGGCGGTCCGCCGTCGAACTCCTCGTGTGGGAGGAGAGCGACCGGCGCCGCATGCGGCAGCGGCTCCAGCGGACCTACCGGGAGCGGCTGCGCGCCCATCCCGACGACCTGGCGGAGACCCGGCTGCTGGCCGAGGCCGCCCTGGACGACCTGGACGGCGTCCTGCTCACCCCGGTGGCCGACACCGTACGGCAGCTCGTCGGGGCGGCCGGGTGGCCGCGCCGGATCCTGGTGAGCCCGGAGAACGAGCTGTTCCATCTGCCGTACTGGCGGCTCTCGGCGCACCTGGGCGGCTGCACGGTGAGCATCCTGCCGACGCCCGGAGCCCTGCCGCTGCTGCGCGCACGGCGGCGCGACGGGCGGCGCCCGTGGATCTCGGTGAGCGACCCCTCCGGGGAGCTGCGGCATGCCGCCCGGGACCTCGCCCCGGAGCTGGGCTACCGGCCCTGTGCCCCGGACGCCGCGGCCCTGCTGAGCACGCTCCCGGCCGCCGGACGCGTCCACTTCGCCTGCCACGGGGAGTTCGACGCGCACAACGCGCACCTGTCCGGGCTGCACGTACGCCCCGCCCCCTCTTCGCCGGATCCGGCGGCCGATCCGCTCGGCCTGCCCCGGGACGCGGACCCCGAGGCCCGGGACCTGTTCACGGTGGCCCAGATCTCCGGCCGGCTGTACCTGCCGCACTGCACCCTGGTGGTCCTCTCGGCCTGCACGTCCGGCCTGCCCCGGGTGCACCCGGCCAGCGAGTTCACCAGCCTGCCCGGGGCGTTCCTGATGTCCGGGGCCCGCAACGTCGTCGCCTCCGTGTGGCTGGCGGACGACGGGGCGGCGGCCCTGTTCATGCGCGCCTTCTACGCCGAGCTGACGGACAGCCCGTCCGCCGCACTGGCCGCGGCGCGACGGCGGCTGGCCACCACGAGCCGCGCCGAGGCCGCCGAGGCACTGGGCACCGACGATCTCCCGCCCTTCGATCCGCCCTTCGCGGAGAGCGTGTACACCGACTGCTTCCAGCACTACGGAGTCGACTGATGGCCGATCCCTCCCGCGCGTTCATCCGTGCCCTGACCGGTGTCTGGGGCCAGGACTACTGGGTCACCTGGCATCCCTCGTCCCGGCTGTCCCTCGGTGCCATCGGCACGGTGGGGCACCCCGGGCTGGTCCCCATCGGGGAACTCCTCGACCACGGCATCGTGCAGCCCGAGGTGGAGCCGGGCGGCCGCGACAGCCTGACCTGGCAGACCGCGGGCGCCGTCAAGGTGACCCACCGGGCAGCGGCGGAGGCCGGCGAGCCGACCGGCGCGCTCGCCGCGGCCCGGGCCGGCACGCTGGTCGAGTTCACGCACAAGAACGCCGTGCTCGTGGTCTACCGAGGGCTGTCCGAGACCCGTCTCGCCGACCAGCCGGGGCTGGCGAAGGAACTCATCAGGCGCTACTGGAACGGCGACTGGAAGACGGACTGGTGCGTCGTCAGTCACCTGGTGACGGCGAGGTCCGGCACCGTCCTGATGTCGGCCGACAAGGGAGCGACGGTCGAACTCAGCGCGAGCGGCTCGGGCACCGCCGGGCCGGTGACGCTCGCCGACCTGGGCACCGAGGTCCGGGCCACCCGGTCGTCCGCCCTGCAGTGCGAACTGGTGGGCCGCCGGATGACCCCCTTCTACCGGGTGCTCCGCCTGCGCCGGCGCTTCATCCGCGGGATCGAGGCGGACTACGGCCAGGTCCGCAGCACACACCGCTCCCCCGACCGCCCACGCCCGGTACCCCCGGACCTCCTGGAGGAGGTCCAGGACACCCCCTACGAAGCCCTGGAACTCGTCCCCCAGCCGCTCGCCCCACCGGACGAGGAGGCCACCGACGCAGACGGAGCGTGAGGCTGCTCCAGCAGCTTTCCGCGGGCGCGGTGGCTTGCCGACTCCGATCCCGGAACCCGTCCGGGACCAGCATGCGGAGAGTCACGGATGCCCCGGGAAGCGCCCTGTCTGACCGTCACGGAGGCGCTGCGAGCGTGGCGGGCCGTCCACGGGCAGCAGGCGGACGACCTGCTCGGCGAAGGCGCCGGCTGACCGACCGACCGGCATCGCCGGCGCCCGGGACGCTCGGGGTCAGGACGTGTAGCGCCGGTTCGTCAGAGGCTGCTGCGGGTGGTCGGTGGGGTGCCAGGGCTGGTCGGTGGAGGGGGTGGGGGCGAGGATCTCCGGGGTGTTCCAGTCGCGTTGGCCGCCGACGACCTCCGGGTCGAACATGACGACGGCTGCCGCGAGGATCAGGGCCGCCACCGGGCCGGCCAGCATGACCAGGAGGAAGGCGAGCAGGCTTGTCGAGGACTGGCCGCCCGTCTGGGCCTGGGCGACGTGGACGCTCACCGCGGCCATGCCGGTGTAGTGCATGGTCGCGACGGCCGCGCCCATCACCAGACTGGCGCCCACGGTGGCCCAGACCGCGCTGATCGACACCGCCGCCCAGAGCGCGGCGGTCGCGGCGACCACGGCGATCACCACGGAGAGGACGACGATCGTGGTGTCGTAGTGCACGCTGCCGCCGGTGTTCATCGCGGTCATGCCGAGGTAGTGCATGGCCGCCACACCGAGACCGGTGAGGACGCCCGCGGTGCCCAGGGTGACAGGGCCCGCGCCCCGGTAGCCGACCAGGAAGACGCCGGCGGCGACCACCGCGATGCAGACGACGAGGCTCAGCACCGTCCGGCCCGCGTCGTAGCTGACCAGGGCGCCGTCCACGCTGAAGCCGATCATCGCGATGAAGTGCATGGTCCAGATGCCGCAGCCGAGGGACGCCGCGCCCAGGGCAAGCCAGCCGAAACGTTTCTCCCCACGGCCGCGGCCGATCGAACGGGTCGTGCAGCGCAGGGCCAGCACGGCGCCCAGGCAGGCCATCAGATAGGCGGCTATCGGAGTGACCAGGCCGTAGTGGAATTCGGACACGTCAGCAGTCATCGCGGGCAACTTTCTTCACGCGAAACGGGGACGACGGTGGCAAGAAACGAATGGAACCAGCCACCTGACCGATTCCTTCACCATTCAAACACAACCTGAGCGCACCGTGTCCACACCCGTACCGCCAGCGATCGAATCGCAACAACGACTGTGCGTCATGACTGTGCGTTACGACTGTGCGGCTGGCATGTGCGTCTCCCGGGCTATCCCGGCGTCACCAGCCGTGCCTCGTAGGCGAACACCGCCGCCTGGGTCCGGTCCCGCAGGCCCAGCTTCACCAGGATCCGGCTGACATGTGTCTTCACGGTCGACTCGGCCACCACCAGGCGCTCGGCCATCTCCGCGTTGGACAGGCCCTGGGCGATGAGGACCAGGACCTCCGTCTCGCGGTCCGTGAGGTCGCCGTAGGCGGCGTGGGCCGTGGGCATCAGGCGCGGGATGTCGGAGAGCCTGGAGAACTCCGTGATCAGGCGCCTGGTGACCGAGGGCGCCAGCAGGGCCTCGCCGGCCGCCACCACCCGCACGCCGTCCGCGAGTTGACGGGCCGACGCGTCCTTGAGGAGGAACCCCGAGGCCCCGGCGCGCAGGGCCTGGTACACGTACTCGTCGAGGTCGAACGTGGTCAGGACCAGGACCTTGGACGTCGCGTCGGCGGCGACTATCTCCCGGGTCGCCTCGATGCCGTTCAGCTCGGGCATACGGATGTCCATCAGGACCACGTCCGGGGCGAGTTCCCGGACCCGGTCCACCGCCTCCCGGCCGTTGACCGCCTCGCCGACGACCTCGATGTCCGGCATCGCGTTCAGCAGGACCGAGAAGCCCTCGCGCACCATCATCTGGTCGTCGGCGATCAGTACGCGGATGGTGCCGTTGGTCATGCGTCACCCTCGCGGGTGGTGGCGACGGGGAGGAAGACCGTCACCTCGTAGCCTCCGTCGGGCGTCGGGGCCGCCGTCATCTCGCCGTTCAGCATGGAGACCCGCTCCCGCATGCCCGTGATGCCGTGGCCTGCCCCGGGGGACGGTTCGACGAGGGCGGGCCGCGGCGGCGGGCCGTTGACCACGCGCAGGCCCAGGCCGCCGATGACATAGCCGATCTCGACGCGGGCGTCCGCTCCCGGCGCGTGCCGCAGGGTGTTGCTCAGCGCCTCCTGGACGATCCGGTACGCCGACAGCTCCACGCCCTGCGGGAGTTCACGCACCGCGCCGGTCACCCCCTTGCCGACGGCGAGGCCCGCCTCCCGCACGTTGTCGAGCAGCGCGTCCAGGTCGGCGAGGGTGGGCTGCGGGGCGTCCGGCGCCTCGTAGTCCTCCGCGCGGACCACACCCAGCACGCGGCGCAGTTCGGTGAGCGCCGCCACCGCGTTCTCCCGGATCGTGACGAACGCCTTCTCCAGCTCCGGCGGCGGGTTCTCGACCCGGTAGGGCGCGGCCTCCGCCTGGATGGCCACGACCGACATGTGGTGGGCCACCACGTCGTGCAGCTCGCGGGCGATCGTCGTGCGCTCCTCCAGGAGGGTGCGCCGGGACCGCTCGTGGGCGGTCACCGTCTGCTGGGCGGTCACCTCCTGCCGGGCGTCGCTGCGTATGTGCCGGACCGTCACGCCCAGCAGGGACAGCGCGGACAGGAACAGCAGCCCCATGGTGTCGGAGTCGAAGTAGTGGCCGCCGCGGAAGCCCGTCTCCGCCATGACGCCGTACACCGCCGTCAGCACCCACATCCAGGCGGCCGTGCGCGGCCTGGTGCGTATCGCCACGATCGTGAGCACCAGCAGGTGGCAGGCGTAACTGCCGGGCAGCCAGGGCCACTCGCTGTCCCAGTCGCTCCCCAGAGCGGCCGCGACCGGGGTCGCCGCCATCGACAGCCAGAACGCGCCGACGGGCCGCACCATGGTCAGCAGGACCGGGGCCAGGGCGAGCAGCCCGAGACCCAGGTTGAGCGCCGCGCCGTTGACCTCGCTGTCGGAGGCGATGAGCATCGCGACGAGGCCGCCCGCGCAGATCAGGGCGTGCGGCGCCCAGGCCGCGTACTCCCGCAGCCGGCCGGGGAGCCGGCGGGCGAGGGCGCTGTCGGTGCTCGCCGCGGGCAGCGGGCGGTAGGCGAAGGCGTCGTGGAACAGGTCCTGCCGCAGTCCGCGCAGGGCGTCCATCGCCGCCCGGAACTCCGGACTGCGCGGCTTGTACGGCTCGAACGCGCTGTCCGGCGGCTCCGGCGGCATCGGCTGCGTGTGGGTCGTCTCGGTCACGTACACGACCGTAGGGGCAGGGCCGGGTCACCGTCGTCACCAGTGAGAAGGGTCCTCGGCCGTCCTTCTCAGGTACTACGGGTACGGCGGAGGGCGGCCGGTCAGTAGCCCGAGGGCCGCACCAGCCCGGACTCGTACGCGAACACCGCCGCCTGGGTGCGGTCCCTGAGGCCCAGCTTCACCAGGATGCGGCCCACGTGTGTCTTCACGGTCTGCTCGGCGACGACCAGCCGCTGGGCGATCTCCGCGTTCGACAGGCCCTGCGCGATGAGGGCGAGGACCTCCGTCTCGCGCTCGGTCAGATCGGCGATCCGCGCCTTCAGCGGGGCCCGCACCCCACCCCCGTCCAGCTGGGAGAACTGGGTGATCAGCCGCCGGGTGATGCCGGGCGCGAGCAGCGCGTCGCCGGCGGCCACCACCCGTACCGCCTCCGCCAGTTTGTCCGCGGACGCGTCCTTGAGCAGGAACCCGGACGCGCCGGAACGCAACGCCTCGTACACGTACTCGTCCAGGTCGAAGGTGGTGAGCACCAGCACCTTGATGTGCGGGTGCGCGCCGGCGATCCGGCGGGTCGCCTCGATGCCGCCCAGTTCGGGCATGCGGATGTCCATGAGGACCACGTCCGGGTCGAGTTCGGCGACCTTGGCCACCGCGTCCAGGCCGTCCACCGCCTGGCCGACCACCTCGATGCCGGGCTGGGCGTTCAGCAGCACGGTGAAGCCCTGCCGGACCATCTGCTGGTCGTCGGCGATGACCACCCGGATGGGGCTGCCGGTGCTGCTCGTCATGCGCGGTCGTCCTTCGGGTCGGCGGCACGGGTGGTGCCGGTGGTGGGGTCCGCGGTCCTGCGGGACATCAGGCCGGGCGCGGTGGCCGGGAGCTCCGCGAAGATCCGGTAGCCGCCGTCCGCCGACGGGCCCGCCGTCAGCGTCCCGCCGAGCATCATGGCCCGCTCCCGCATGCCGAGCAGCCCGTGCCCGGCGCCCGGCGACGGCGGCGCGGGCCGGGTCGGCCGGGAGTTCGCCACGGACAGCAGCAGCCCGTAGGGGATGTACTCGATCTCGACATGGGCGGTCGCCCCCGGCGCGTGCCGCAGGACGTTGCTCAGCGCCTCCTGCACGATCCTGTACGCCGACAGCTCCACGCCCGACTGCATCGGGCGCCGCTCGCCGTTGATCCGGGTGGTGACGGTCAGACCGGCCGCCCTGGTGTTCTCGACCAGCCGGTCCAGCCGGTCCAGGGTGGGCTGCGGGCTGTGCGGGCCGGTGCCGGGGCCGTCGTCGGGCGCGTCCTCGTCGGGGCTCTCGGAACGCAGCACGCCCAGCACCCTGCGCAGTTCGGTCAGCGCCTCCAGCGCGTTGTGCCGGATGCCGTCGAGGTTCTCGCGCAGCTCGTCCGGCGGGTTCTCCACCAGGTGCGGGGCGACCTGCGCCTGGATGGAGATGACCGACATGTGGTGGGCGACCACGTCGTGCAGCTCGCGCGCGATCCGGCTGCGCTCCTCCAGCAGGGTGCGCCGGGCCCGCTCCTCCGCGGTGAGCGAGGCCTGGCGGCCGAGCTCCGCGCGCGCCTCGCGGCGGCCGCGCAGCGCGGTGCCGAGCGCCACGACGATCACGGCCAGGACGACGGTGACCACCGAGGTCGACTGGTGCGGCGGCGCACCCCAGACCCCGTCGAGCAGCCAGGTGAGCAGCACCGTCACGGTCAGTGCCTCGACGGCCGCCCGGGCCCGGACCCGCAGCGCGAGCAGCAGCAGGACCAGCAGCTGCGCGATGATCCCGGCCACGGGCCAGGGCCAGGTGAACAGGACCCCCGGTGTCCTGCCCAGCCCGCCGTGCAGCGCGACGGCGCCCACCAGCATGGCCCCCACCGACATCCACCACGCCGGGACGGGCCGCCACATCGCGAGGAGCACGGCGCCGCCCTGCGCGAGGCCGAGCGGAAAGGCGAGCCCGGCGACGAGATGGCCGTTGTCCTGGAGTTGGGCGATGCCGCCGACGGTGATGCCGAGCGCCGCCAGGCACAGCACGCCGTGCGGCAGCCAGCGCAGCCATACCGAGGGGGGCAGCGGGTCGACGCGAACGGTGCACAGGTCGTCGCGGAGTGTCCGCAGCCAGCGCAGCACACGGCCGGTCCCGATCCACTCCGGCCGCCGGGCCCCCGTCTGCGTCACAGCGATCAGCCTAGACATGACGGGCTCCCGTCGACGTCGCCCGGCCGGACGCGGGGCGGGTCCTGACGACGCGCGAGCGGGACCGCGGGCGGCCGCGCTCGTACCCGTGGAACGCCGCCCGGCACAGACCGAGCACCAGGGCGAAAGCCGGCAGCCAGAGCAGGCGGGCCGCGACCCAGCCGGGGTGGTCGGGGGGCGTGTGCAGGCCGGGCAGGCGGCCGAGCAGGAGGCCGGTGGCCGTGGTCGCCATGAGAGCCGTCTGGTGCCAGAGGAAGATCGTCATCGCGGAGAGGTTCACGACGGCGACCGCCGCCCAGGCCAGGGGCCGGCGCATCGCACGGCGCAGCCGCTCGCGCAGCAACAGGGCGAGGCCGCACTGGGCCAGGCCGAAGGTGACGGCGGCCAGGGTGGGCGGGTCGAGGTTGGAGACGGACGCGCCGGGCACGCCGACCATCGACGCCGGGTAACCCGCCCACGCGACCAGGCCGGCCGTCGCCGCCGTGCCGCCGATGAGCAGGACCCAGCCGGCGCGCGGGCGGTCCAGTTCGCCGCGGGTCCAGGCGGCGCCCAGGGAGTACGGCACCAGCCAGCCGGCGGCCAGGTTCACCCAGCCGACACCGGGCGGGGCGCCGAAGCCGAAACGGAGCAGGTCCACATGGAGGACGACGGCCAGCGGCCACAGCGGGTTGAGCCGGGCGACGAGCGGGGTCGCCGCCGTCAGCGCCGCGAAGACCAGGAGGAACCAGAGGGGGGACAGGGCGAGTTTGGCGAGGGTGCGGACGGTGGTGAAGTCGGTGCCGGACAGCAGGAGGGCGGCGGTCACGATCGTCCAGAGGACGAGGAGCGCGGCGACCGGCCGGGAGAGGCGGGACAGACGGGCCGTCAGCCAGGTCCGGTAGGGGGTGCCCCCGGCCCGGGCGATGGCGTAGCCGCGGGTGGCGACGTGGCCGCCGACCAGGAAGAACACGGCGAGGGTCTGGAAGAGCCAGGAGACCGGGGCCAGTTGCGGCAGCCGCTGCAGGGGGCTGTCGGTGTGCAGTCCGCCGCCCTCCGCGACCAGTGCCGTGACCAGCCAGTGGCCCAGGACCACACCGAGGACGGCGACCGCGCGCAGGGCGTCCACGGCACGGTCCCGGCCGGGCGGGGTGGCGGTGTCGACGCGGAGGGCGAAGTGCCGTACGCGGTGCTGTACGCGGTCGCGGAGACGGGGTGTCGACGGCTTACGCACGGGTGACCTCCGCTGACTCGCCGAGGACGATCCGGGCGAGGTTGGCCAGGGAGGCCGAGCCCGGGGTGAAGTAGTCGCTGTGGCCGCCGGAGCCCGCCGCGAAGACGCGGGCGCCGAAGGACGGGGAGACCGGGTCGGTGCCGAAGCCGACGGTCGTGCCGAAGAGGTCGGCGCGGACATGCGGGACCTCGGCTATCCAGTCGGCCGCTCCCCGGGCCGCCCAGACACGGGCGGAGGTGTGCAGGGCCGCGGCCGAGGCGGCGCCGGTGCCGGGACTGCCGACCAGGGCGATGTCGGTGACGCCCAGGCCGGTGAGGGCGGGGGCGGCGCGGGCGCAGACCACCGTGCCGTAGGAGTGGCAGAGGAGGGCGAGGGACGCGGGTCCGGGGGCGGTGAGGGTGCGCAGTTCGCGGAGGAACCGGCGCAGGTGCGGGGCGGCCCGGGCGGCCCGGCCCGGGGTGAGGACCGCGGTGCTGATCGTGGCGGGGGTGCGGTAGCCGAGCCAGGCGACGACGGCGACCCGGGTGCGTCGCCGCTCGTGGTCGCGGGTTCGCTGGTCGTGGGCTCGCTGGTCGCGGGTCCGGTGGCCGCGGATCCGGTGGTCGCGGGTCCGCTGGTCGTCGGTGAGGCGCCGGTACAGGGACTCGGCCGCCGTGTGGAATCGGGCGTAGGTGTCGAGGGTGGTGTCCGAGCCGGGCACCAGGACGGCGACGCGCGTCGCGTGCGCCAGATCGCCGAAGACCTCGGTGACCTGGCCGGTACCGCGGGCGTCGAGGTGGAGCAGGTGACGGGCGGGGGACGCGAGGGAGCGGTCGACGGCGGCCCGGGAGAGGTCGCCGTCGGCGGCGGCCATGCGGGCGGCCTCGGCGGCGTTGTCGCGGTTGGCCGCGTAGGCGGTGGCGAGGCCTGCCGGGGGGAGAGGGGCGGGGAGTACGGCGGGCGGCGGGGCGGGTATCCCGGGCCGGGTGGCCGCGGACAGCGGGAGGACCACGGCGGCGGCGAGGAGGGCGGCGAGAAGAGTGCGGCACAGCCTCCCGCGCCGATGCCCCCGGTCCGGCCGACCCCGATCCCGACGCCGACGGTCCCGGTCCGGCCCGTACCAGCGCCCCTGCTCCTGCGCCTGTCGCTGCCCCTGCGCCTGCTCCTGTCGCTCCGTCTGCTCCGGCCCAGGCCCGTGCAGTTCCCCCGTCACCGCCGTCATGGTCGGTCCCCCCGTTCAGTCGCCCGGCCGTCGGGCTCCTCTGATCGGGAAATTACGGACCGGACCGCGTCGTTCGCGTCCCGCCCGGGAGCTCACCTGGGAAGTAGCTCTCAGGTACTACGGGTATGCGGGGGAACTCTCAGGGATGCCCCGTCACCAGGCCAGTTGGGCCCATAAGGCGAGTTGGGCTCACCAAGCGGTCGGGCTCACCAAGCCGGTCGGGCTCACCAAGCCGGTCAGGCTCACCAGGCCGGTCGGGCTCACCAAGCCGGTCAGGCTCACCAGGCCGGTCGGGCTCACCAGGCCAGCTGGGCGATCTCCTCCGCCACCACGGCGCAGGCGTCCGCCGCCGGGTCGATGAGGGGGAAGTGGCCGACCTCCTCCAGCAGCGTCAGGCCCACCACCTCGCCCGCCTTGGCGGCCGCGTCCGCGTAGGACTCGGCGACCGCCTGCGGGACGACCACGTCCGTGCGGCCCTGGACCAGCGTGGTCGCGATGCCGGTCGGCAGCAGGAGCGCGGGGTCGGCGTACGGCTGCCGGTCGGCGAACTTCTCGTCGCCGCCGAGCAGTTGCAGGGCCGCGTTGCCGCAGACGTCGAGCTTCTCGGCCATCGCGAAGTCCGCGATCGGGGCCAGGGCCACGACACCGCGCAGGGGCGCGGGACCGGCGGTGCGCCACGCGGCGTCCGCCGGGAGGACGTGCCGTGCCGCCGCCCACAGCGCCAGGTGGCCGCCCGCCGAGTGGCCGGTGAGGACCGTACGGCGCAGGTCCGCCTGCGGGACCGCCTCGCGGACGAGGGTCGGCAGGGCGTCCAGCGCCGCCGCCACGTCGTCGAAGGTGTCCGGCCAGCGGCCCGCCACCGGGGCCGTACCGCCCTGCGCGGGCAGCGTCGTACCGCGCCGGTACTCGACGTTGGCCACCGCGAAACCGCGCCGGGCCAGGTAGTCGGCGAACGGCGTCACGTGGCCGCGGTCGTACGGCGCCCGCCACGCGCCCCCGTGCAGGACCACCACCAGCGGGGCCAGCGGGTCCTCGGTACGCGGGGCGTAGAAGTCGATCACCTGGTCGGGATGGTCGCCGTAGGCGGCCGTGGCGTCGGGCGCGACGTGCGGGTGCGAGAAGGCCGACTCCTCCTCGGCGGCGGCCCGGGTTGCTGCGTCGTCGTCCGGCATGCTCCAACCTCTCAGCGACGTGATCAATGTGGCGGACCAGGTGGGGAATTCGGCCGTTGGCCGGGACGGTATCAGGCCCGTGACGTGCGGGGACACGTGGATGTGACGCACGGTGAGGATTGCTCGGTTCTGTACCGTCCCGGCCCCTGTCCGGGGATCACTATGTCGCCATGTCGCTAGGCTCCGACCGCTCCCGTCTGCGCCTCCTGCACCTCGCTCAGGACCTCCGCCAGCACCCGCGCCGCCCGCTCCGCGTCCGCGAAGCCGACGTACAGCGGGGTGAAGCCGAAGCGGAGCACGTCCGGGTGCCGGAAGTCGCCGACCACGCCCCGCTCGATCAGCCGTCTCATCACGTCCCCGGCACCGGAACAGCGCAGCGCGATCTGGCTGCCGCGCTCCTCGTGGGCGACCGGGGTCACGCACTCGACGCGGCCCGCCGGGACGTACGCCTCGACGCACTCCAGGAAGAAGTCCGTCAGGGCGAGGGACTTGGCGCGTACGGCCGCCACCCGCACCCCCTCCCACACCTCCAGCGCCGCCTCCAGGGCGAGCATGGAGAGGATGTCCGGGGTACCGACGCGACCGCGTACCGCCCCGCCCGCCGGTTCGTACGCCGGGCGCATCCCGAAGGGCTCAGCGTGGGAGTTCCAGCCGGGGAGCGGGGAGTCGAAGCGGTCCTGCAGCTCCCGCCGTACATACAGGTAAGCCGGTGAACCGGGGCCGCCGTTCAGGTACTTGTAGGTGCAGCCGACGGCCAGGTCGACCCCGTGCTCGTCGAGGCCCACCGGCAGCGCGCCCGCGCTGTGGCACAGGTCCCAGACGGACACGGCCCCGGCCGCGTGGACCGCGGCGGTGAGGGCGGGCAGGTCGTGGAGGCGTCCGGTGCGGTAGTCGACGTGGTTGAGGAGAACGGCGGCGGTACGGTCGCCGAGCGCCGCCGGGACCTCGGCGGGGGCGAGCGGGCGCAGGGTGCACCCCGTCAGCCGGGCCGCCGACTCGGCGATGTAGCCGTCCGTGGGGAAGGTCGTCGCGTCGACGAGGATCTCGTCGCGGCCCTCCCCCGCCAGCCGTACCGCACCCACAAGTGCCTTGAAGACGTTGACACTCGTCGAGTCGCCGACCACGATCTGGCCGGCCGCGGCGCCGACCAGCGGGGCGATCCGGTCGCCGATCCGCTCCGGCGCCGTCCACCAGCCGCTCTCGTCCCAGGACCGGATCCGCAGCTCGCCCCACTGCCGGCGGACGACGTCCTCGACGCGGCCGGGGACGTGCGCGGGCAGGGCGCCCAGCGAATTGCCGTCCAGGTAGACGACCTCGTCGAGGACGAAGCGCTCGCGCACCCCGGCCAGTTCGTCCTCGGCGTCCAGTTTCTCCGCCCTCAGGGCCCGCTCAGACATGGGACCTCGCCGTCCACAGCTCGGGGAACACGTTCTTGCGGGCGCGCTTCTCCAGCCAGGCGACCCCGGCCGAACCGCCGGTGCCCACCTTGGCGCCCATGGCGCGGCGGGTGGCGACCAGGTGGTCGTTGCGCCAGCGCCAGACGAGCTCGGCGACGTCGGTCAGCGCCTCGCCGAGCCGGGCGAGGTCGGCGTCCTCGTCGCCGGAGTAGACGGCGGTCCAGGCGGCCTCGACGGCCTCGGAAGGTGTATAGGGCAGTGATATGTCACGTTCCACCATCACCGCCTCCGGGATCGGGTACCCCCGCCGCCCCAGCACCCGCACCACCTCGTCGTACAGGCTCGGCTCGTGCAGCGCCTTCTCCAGTTCCGCGTGCACCCGCGGCGCGCCGCGGTGCGGGACGAGCATGGACGCGGACTTCTCCCCGAGCAGGAACTCCATCCGCCGGTACATCGCCGACTGGAAACCGGAGCCCTCGCCGAGGGCGGACCGGTAGGAGTTGAACTGGGCCGGAGTGAGCTGGCCGAGCGGCCTCCAGGAGGCGTTCAGCGCCTCCAGCTCGCGGCCGGAACGCTTCAGCGCGGCGATCGCGGTGGGGATGTCGTCGCCGCGCAGCGCCGCCGCGGCCGTCTCCCACTCGTGGACGATGACGGTGAACCACAGCTCCATCACCTGGGTCGTGACCAGGAAGACCATCTCTCCGGGATCGTCGGAGAGGGTGTGCTGGAGGTGGGTGAGCACGTCCGCCTTGACGTAGTCCTCGTACGGCGTGGTGCCGGCGAAGTCGAGATGCGGGGTCTCGGGCTCGTTGTTTTCGAGAGCCTCGTGGGACATCGCTGTCTCCTGTAGTACTCCGGGTAGCGGTCCGCCCCTGCCGATGCCGACACGGGGGCCCCGGTCCCCACCGGCATCTTCCGCAACGTAACCCGGATACGGCAAGGCCCGCCCGTCGGGAGCCCCCGTCCGGCGGGCCACCGTTCAGCCGCGGACCGTCCGTCCCCGGTACAGCCGTCCGGGCACCCCTTCGAAGGCCAGGTCGAGCCCGGCTCCGTCGCGTTCCGCGTGCAGGTGCAGGTGGGGCTCGGTGCTGTTGCCGCTGTTGCCGACCTCGCCGAGCAGTTGCCCGGCCCGGACCGTGTCGCCCGCCGTCACCGTGACCGAGCCGGGGCGCAGGTGGGCGAGTTTCACGATCTCCCGGCCGGTGTCGAGGAACACGTGGTTGCCGTACGGCGGCTGGTAGCGGATCTCCCCCGGGCGCTGGTCGGCGACGCCGTCGGCCGCGGAGACCACCGTGCCGTCGCACGGAGACCGGACCGGCCGCCCGTAGGCGGCGTACGCCGTCGCTTCGCGGCCGGGCCGGGTACGGGTGCCGTACCGGCCGAGCGCGACCAGGTCGAGGGCGGCGCGCTGCTCCGGCACCCGGGCGTGGTGGTTCACCGCCGGGCCGCCGCCCTGTACGACGTACCAGGCGCCCTCCAGCGGGAACCGCAGCGGCCGGGAGACCGTGGCGGGCCCGCGGTGCAGCCGGGCGGCGGTGACCAGCCACCCGGCGCCCGCGAGCAGGACGAGCCCGACGGCGAGTCCGGACAGGCCGGCTCCGGCCGGCAGCTCCGGCAGCCGCCAGGCCGAGGCGAGGGCGGCCACCGCGCCCGCCTCGACCGCCCGTCTGAGCGGACGCGGTTGCATCGCCGGTGCGCCGCAGCCCTCCACGACCACGTAGAACGCGGCGAGGGTGGCCAGGTCCGCGGTCCAGGCGATGCGGTCGCCGGCCGTCCAGAGGATCAGGACGTTCCAGGCGGTGACCAGGGCGAGGCAGACCGTCCAGGCGAGGTGCGCGGGCAGCCGCCGCCCGGGCGGGGTGTAGCGGGCGCCCTCGATGCGCAGGGCGGTGAGTTCGCCGTCGGGGGCCGTCTGGGCCCAGGCCCGCACCCGGCCCGTGCTGCCGGACACGATGAGCCCGTCCGGGCCGTCCGTGACGGTGCCGAACGCACCGATCCGGGCGTTCGTGGCGTGCACGATCCGCTCCAGTGCCGGGATGCCGACCGCCGCCGTCACCCGCGGGGCGAGCCGGGGCCACTGCTCCGGGTCCGCGGTGAGAAAACGGGCCAGGGCGTCGGCCTCCGCCGGCCGCCCGCCGGGCATCGGATCACGCACGTGTGCTCCCCCTGCCGTCCCGCCTGCCGTCCCGGCTGCCGTCCCGGCTGCCGTCCCGGCTGCCGTCACCCGTGCCGTCCCGGCTGCCGTCGCCCACCGACCGGGCGGTCTGGAAGACGGCGGGACGCGGGGTGAGGTTGCCGGCGGTGGCAGACTTGCGCCATGACGACGCACACGAACCTGCTCGGCGGCCCGGAGCCGACGTATCTGCCGGAGAACGAAGAGGCGTACCGCCTGCTGGACGAGGAGTCGCTGGCTCCCGTCGAGGTGGCGGCGAAGTTCCCGACCTTCTCGCCGGCCTGGGCGCTGCTCGCCGACGAGGCGTTCGAGCGCGGCGCGGTCGTCGAGTCGTACGCCTACGCGCGCACCGGCTACCACCGCGGTCTTGACGCCCTGCGCCGCGCCGGGTGGAAGGGGCACGGCCCCGTTCCGTGGGAGCACCGGGCCAACCAGGGCTTCCTGCGCTGCCTCGCGGCGCTCGCCCGTGCCGCCGGTGAGATCGACGAGAAGGACGAGAACGAGCGCTGCTGGCAGTTCCTGAAGGACAGCAGCGCGGAGGCGTACACCGAGCTGCACGGATAGCCACGACCAGGCACGACCAGGCACGACAGCAGCGGCGGTTCAGGCTCCGGGGCACCCGGCGGCCGTCCAGGCGGCGTACTCCTGGCGGACGTAGAGCCGGTGTCCGGGCCTGGGCGTGATCACGCCGGGGTGGTAGGGGCCGGCCACCAGGTCGGGATGGCGGCGGTCGTACCGGACGAGTTCCCCGGCGGTCTGTGCGGCGGCCGCGGCCGGACCGGAGCCGCCGCCCTGGGCCATCCGGTCCATGAGGGCCGCCCTGCGCAGCAGCCAGGCCCGTTCGGCGGCGGCCGCGTCCACGTCGGCCGGGGTGCCGGTGCGGGGCCCGGCCTGACGGCCGTCGCGCTCCGCCCCGAGCGCGAGCAGCCGGTGCATCTCACGGCGCAGGTCGGGAGCGTTCGCGTAGGCCCGGTGCGCGGGCGGGGCGCCCGTCTGCGTACGGCTGTCCGAGGTGGCGTCCATGGTCATCACTCCACCGGTACGCGGGGGCCGGTGCCGCAGCGGCGGCACGGTGCCGGTTCCTGGACCCGGGCCGGACCCGGGCAGTCGTCGACGGGGCACGGCCTGTGGGTCGCGAGGGGCCACTCGCCGGGTCGTGCGGTGACCGGGGGCCGCGGCTCGCCGGGAACGCCGCAAGCGCGGGAAGCGCCGGGGCCGGTCATGCCGAGCACCGCAGGCAGGCGCGGACCTCACGGCCGCCGCGGGTCTGGTGGACCTCGGTCGACTGGGCGAGGTACTGGACGATGCCGGTGCCACGGCCGTGCTCGTCGGGTGCCGCGTCGCGGCGACGGCGCTCCACCGTCATGCCGGAGTCGGTGACGACGATGTGCAGGGTGCCGTGGTCGAGGACGAGCGACAGGGTCATGCGCTCACGGCCGTACTGGGCGGCGTTGGCGGCGAGTTCGTCCACGATGAGCACGGCGGAGTCCCGCTCGCTCGCGGGCACGCTCCAGGTCTCCAGCAGATCGGCCGCGAAGTGACGGGCGGCGGGGACGTGCGCCTCCTGCGCGGGCAGGGTCAGCAGCGCCTGGTAACGGCAGGGCTCGCCGGGCAGTGAACTCGGGCGGGGCGAATGGGTCACGAACATGGTCTTCTGGCTCTTCCGTGGAGGTGCGGAGACCGGGACGGGGAGAGACCTCCGACGGAGTCGGGAGGGTCGGTGTGCCGGTCCTGCAGTGGCGCGCTCATTCAGTTCCACGGACGGCACGCGCCCGACGGTTCGAGCCGTTCACGCCTTTTGTGACGAATTTCGCGAGCTCCGACGGAGACCCGCGACAGCCACAGCCACAGCCACAGCCACAGCCACAGCCACAGCCACAGCCACAGCCACAGCGACAGCGACAGCGACAGCGACAGCGACACGGAACGCCTCACGACCGGATGGTGACCAGCTTCTGGCCGTCACCCGCGAGGATCTCGAAGTGCTGGATGGCCCCCGGGGACATGTCGACCGCCCCTTGGACCGTGGTGCCCGGAGGGTATTCACCCGCCCGCCAGGTGGCGCCGTCCGCCCTCGCGCCGCCGGACCCGACGGCCTGGAGCCGGCAGGTGATTCCGGCGGGCGCCCCCTTGGCGTGGACCTGGAGGACGCTCCCCCAGGCGGAGGGGTAGACCCGCACCGAGGCGGTGACGCCGGTGGTGGGGTCGCTCCCGGAGAACGTGCGCGACGCGGTCGGCGCGGTCGCGCCGGGCGGCGTCGCCTGGCTGGTCACGGTTCCGACCGTGGCCAGCCACGTGCCGCCGGCCGCCGCCCCGACGAACGCCAGGGAGGCGGCGGCGCCCGCCAGTTGCAGACGGCGACTCCTGCGCCGCCGGGCCGCGGCCCGCTGGAGCAGGTTCTCCAGCACCCCCGCCTGTGGTGGCTGCGGCGCCGCCACGGGCGATGCGGGCGAGGAGAGCCGGGCGCTCTCGGCCGCCTGGGCCACCAGCCGGTCGGCCAGGCCGCCGTCGACCGCCGACGTCGTCCGGCCCGCGGCCTCGGCCTCGGCGGCCGTCACCGTCGCCAGCAACGCGGGCAGTCCCGCCAGCCGGGCGTGTTCGGCCCGGCACTCGTCGCACTCCGCCAGGTGGGCCCGCACCCGTTCCGTCTCCGCGGGGGGCAGTGTGCCCAGGACGTATCCACCCAGCGCCAGCCGCAGGGCATCGTGCTCCGCACCCACGGTCACCACCTCCCGCTCATCACGGTCACGGCTCGATCCCCCGCTCCTGGAGCGCCAGCCGCAGGGCGTGCAGGGCGTAGTACGTACGCGACTTCACGGTGCCCAGCGGAATGCCCAGCACCTGTGCGGCCTCCACCATGGTCCGACCCCGGTAGTAGGTCTCCAGCAGCACCGCGCGGTGATCCGGGGACAGCGCCCGCAGGGCGTCGGCGACCGCCCAGCTCTGCAGTGCCTGCTCGATCTCGTCCTCGCCCGGCGTCTGCTCGGCGGCCCGCTCGAGCGCCTCGCCACCCGCCTCGGCCGGCCTGGCCCGCCGGGCCCGGTGGGCGTCGATGACCAGATGCCGGGCGACCGTGCACAGCCAGGCCCGGGCCGGGCCGCGTGCGGGCTCGAACGCGGCGGGGTGCTGCCACGCCCGAAGCAGGGTCTCCTGGACCACGTCCTCCGCCCATTGCCGATCTCCCGATGTCAGTCGCAGCACGTAGTGGAACAGGGGCCCTGCGTGCTCCGCGTACAGAGTGCGCAGCAGCTCCTCGTCCGCGGTCGAAAGCGTTCCTCTACCAGAGACACGGCGCACGGAGCGATCCGGATCGACCCTTGGATCACGCTTTCGGAAACTCCGGGGCATATGTCGATGATCGCTCACATGGAGTCCTTTGTCCCGTAACGCAGAGCACGGGGCGGACGGCGCTCCGTGTCGAGACGAAGAAATTTCGCAAAAGTGCATATGTACCGAACCGTCTGCCCGCCGCCGTCCGTGGAGCCGGACAGGAACCGACCTACGCGAGCAAAGGACGGATCAGACGTGAACCGGACGCACCACCCCCCGAACTCCCGCACCCGAGGCCGACGCTCACGCGGCGCGGCCGGGCTGGCCCTCGCCACCGCCGCCACCGTCGGCACGCTGGGGCTGCTCAGCGCCTGCGGCGGGTCGCCGCACTCCTCGTCGACGGCCACCACGAAGTCGATGCCCACCATGAACATGCCCATGAGCCGCCCGAGCGCGGGCAGGCCGGTGAGCGGGACCGCCGTCGCGATCAAGAACTTCGCCTTCGCCCCGGCCACGCTGAAGGTGCCGGTGGGTACGACCGTGACCTGGACCAACCAGGACACCGACGCCCACACCGTCACCAGCACCGGACCGGGCGGTCCGCTGCACTCCGCCGCCCTGGGCACCCACGCCACCTACAGCCACACCTTCACCAAGCCCGGTACCTACGCGTACCTCTGCACCATCCATCCGTTCATGACCGCCACCGTGGAGGTGACCCGATGACCGCCTACGACGTCCACGACTCCAACAACTCCTACGACGCCCACGACGAATCCGGTCAGCCGCGTGAGCTGCGTGAGCCCGCCACGGAGCACGGCATGACGCGTCGCCAGCTCATGCGGCACGCCGGGTGGTTCGGCGGCGCGGTGGTGCTGACGGTGGCCGGCGGAGAGGTGATCAGCCAGATCGCCGGCTCCCGGGGCTCCGTCGCCGAGGCCGCCACCGGTGCCACGCACGCCACCGGCGCCGCCGACACCACCGGCGCCGCCGCGGCGGCCGACGGCACGCTCCGGTTCGTGCAGGTCTCCGACAGCCACATCGGGTTCCAGGGCCCGGCCAACACCGACGTGGCCGGGTCCTTCACCGAAGCGGTCAACCAGGTCAACTCGCTCGGTTTCAGGCCGGACTTCGTCATGCACAGCGGCGACCTGACCCACCTGTCCACGGCCGGGCAGTTCGACCAGGTCAAGCAGATGCTGTCCGGGCTCAAGACGGACCGGGTCTTCACCGTGCCGGGCGAGCACGACTCCATCGGCGACGCGGGCCGCGCCTACCGGCGGGCCTTCGGCGCGGGCACGCTCGGCGACGGCTGGTACAGCTTCGACACCCACGGCGTGCACTTCATAGCCCTGGTCAACACCCTGAGCCTGGAGAAGCTCGGCCACCTCGGCAACAGCCAGATCGACTTCGTCCGCAAGGACCTGGCCGGGCTGTCCTCGGACACCCCCGTCGTGGTCTTCAGCCACATCCCGCTGTTCGCCATGTACCCGAAGTGGGGCTGGAGCACCGACGACGCCCTCAAGGTCATCGCCCTGCTGCGCCGCTTCTCCTCCGTCACCTGCCTCAACGGGCACGTCCACCAGCTGTTCACGAAGACCGAGGGCAACATCACCTTCCACTCCGCCACCACCACCGCCTACCCCCTGCCCAAACCGGGCCGGGCCCCCGCCCCCACCCCGCAGGTCGTCCCGGCCCGGCAGCTCAAGGACGCGCTCGGCATCCGCAGCGTCGGCTACCGCCGGGGCGACCGCGAACTGGCCGTCAAGGACGAGAGGCTGGCATGAACCACCGAAGGCTCCTCGCCACCGCCCTGCGGTGGGCGACCGCCGGCACCCTCGCCGCCGGCGGATACCTCCACGCCCAGCTGTACGTCGACGGGTACCGCTACGTCCACGTCATCGGCCCCCTCTTCCTCCTCCAGGCCAGTGCGTCCTTCGCCCTCGCGGCCCTGCTGGCGGCGGGGACGCCACCCCTGCTGCTGCGGGCCGCCGTGGCCGGCGTCGCGCTCGGCGCCCTCGGCGGCTTCGCGGCCTCGCGCACGGTGGGCGTGTTCGGCTTCACCGAACACGGTCTGCAGCCCGCGCCCCAGGCCGGCCTCAGCCTCCTCGCCGAAACCGGCACACTGCTGTTGCTCGCGGCCTGGCAGCTGGCCGCGACCACCGCCGGACGGCAGGAGGCGCCTTCCGGGCTTCTGGAACCACGCCCGGGCAGCGCCTGGCCGAGCCCGCGCCTGCGCGAACTGAGGGAGACCGTGCGCGCCCTGCTCGGCCTGGACGACGACACCGCCGTCGTCATCCGCCAGCTCGGCCGTGACACACACGGCCGCCCGCCGCTGGAAACCGTCGTCGAGGTACTGCCCATGGACGGCGGCCCGACCCACCGCTGGAGACTCGACCGCCCCGCCGACCAGATCACCGAACACGACCTGCGGACGACCCTGCTCCGCCGGCGCCAGTAGTCTCCAGCGGCTCCCCAGCGCCCCATCAGGGCGCCGGCGGTCCCCCCGGCCGAAGGCCGGGGGGGAGGAACCGCGCGACCAGCCGCAACAGCACCACAGTCGCCAGACGGCAGACAGCAGTCGCCAGACGGCAGACGCCAGACGCCAGACGGCAGACGCCAGACGCCAGACGCCAGACGGCAGACGCCAGACGCCAGACGGCAGACGCCAGACGCCAGACGGCAGACGCCAGACGCCAGACGGCAGTCGCCAGACGCCAGACGGCAGTCGCCAGACGCCAGACGGCAGTCGACAGACGGCGGCTGCCCCTCCGGCGGGGCGCCTAGCTGCCCCTCGCCTCGATCGGCGGCGAGGTCACGTTTCCGTGGGTACGGCACTCCGGGCGGGCGCAGCCCGGGGCCGGCCTGCGGACCATGGCGAAGGCCAGGACCGAGCCGACCACCAGGACACCGGCGCAGACGGGCATGGCCCGGTCGAACGCGGCGTCGAAGGCCGTGGGCGACCGGTACGCCTCCGGGCCCATCCCCGCGATCAGCGGCAGCGCCGCCACCGCGATCAGGCTGGCCGCGCGGGCCGCCGCGTTGTTGATGCCGCTGGCGATGCCCGCCCGGGCCGTGTCCACGGAGGCGAGGACGGAGGCGGTGAGCGGGGCCACCAAGGTGACCATGCCGACGCCCTGGACCAGGACCGCCGGGAGGACGTCGGTCAGGTAGTTCGCGTGTTCGCCGACGCGCAGCATCAGGAGCATCGCGGTCGCGCACAGCAGGGGCCCCACCGTGAGCGGGATGCGCGGGCCGATGCGGTCGGCGAGGGCGCCCGAGCGGGCCGAGAAGAACAGCATCAGGGCCGTCGTCGGCAGCAGGGCGGTGCCGGCGGCCAGGGCCGAGTAACCCGCCACCACCTGGAGTTGGAGAGCGGTGAGGAAGAAGTAGCCGCCGAACGCGCCGTACACGCACAGGGTGACGATGTTCAGCGCCGTGAACTGGCGGGACGCGAAGATGTCCAGCGGGAGCATCGGGTCCCGGCGGCGCTTCTCGACGTACACGAAGGCCACGCCGGCCGCGACGCCGGCGACCGCGAGGAGCGAGGTGGTCCCGGCCTCGATCAGCGCGAAGGTCACCAGCCCGAGGGCCAGGGCGCCCAGCACCGCACCGAGGATGTCGAAGCGCCCGTGGGCCCGGCCTCCCCCACTCTCGGCTTCGCTCGAGCGGGAGGTGCCCCCGGCCGACTCGGGGACGTGTCGCAGCGCGATGGGGACGCAGAGCAGGGCCAGCGGGACGTTGAGGAGGAAGACCCAGCGCCAGCCGGGCCCGTCCACCAGCCAGCCGCCGAGGAACGGCCCCACCGCCGCGCCGATGCCGCCGAAGCCGGACCACAGGCCGACCGCACGGGACCGGTCGTCGGGGTGGAAGGAGGCCTGGATCAGGGCCAGGGACCCGGGGGTGAGGAGCGCGCCGCCGATGCCCTGGAGGGCGCGGGCGCCGATCAGGACGCCGTCGGTCGGAGCCAGGCCGCACATCAGGGAGGCGGCCGCGAACCAGACGACCCCGATCACGAAGATCTTCCGGCGGCCGTACTGGTCGCCGAGCGAGCCGCCCAGCAGGATCAGGCCGGCCAGCGTCAGCATGTACGCGTTGATCGTCCACTGGAGCGCGGACAGGCTCGCGTCCAGGTCGTCGCCGATGCGAGGCAGGGCGACGTTGACGACCGTCGAGTCCAGCAGCGCCATACTGGAGCCGAGGACCGTGGTGATCAGGATCCACTTGCCCTGGGCTGAGGCGATCCGGACGTCGGGCATGGTTCCAGGTATACAGCGGACCCGGCGCCGTAGACAGACGAACGCCGGGTCCTGACCGTAATGCGGCTTACTTGATCTTGTTGCCGGCCGAGCGCAGGTTCTGCGTGGCCTCGACGACGCGCGCGGCCATGCCGGCCTCGGCCAGCTTGCCCCAGGTGCGCGGGTCGTAGGTCTTCTTGGAGCCGACCTCGCCGTCGACCTTCAGGACGCCGTCGTAGTTCTTGAACATGTGATCGGCGACCGGACGGGTGAAGGCGTACTGGGTGTCGGTGTCGAGGTTCATCTTCACGACGCCGTTCTCCAGCGCGGTCAGGATCTCCTGCTCGGTGGAGCCGGAGCCGCCGTGGAAGACGAAGTCGAACGGCGACTGCTTGCCGAACTTGGCGGCCACGCCGTCGTTCAGCTCCTTCAGCAGGTCGGGGCGGAGCACCACGTTGCCCGGCTTGTACACGCCGTGCACGTTGCCGAAGGAGGCGGCGAGCAGGTAGCGGCCCTTCTCACCGAGGCCCAGCGCCTCGGCGGTGCGGATCGCGTCCTCGACCGTGGTGTACAGCGAGTCGTTGATCTCGTGGGAGACGCCGTCCTCCTCGCCACCGGTCGGGGTGATCTCGACCTCGAGGATGATGTTGGCGCGGCGGGCCTGCTCCAGGAGCTCCTGCGCGATGGCCAGGTTGTCGGCAAGGGTCTCGGCGGAGCCGTCCCACATGTGCGACTGGAAGAGCGGGTTGCGGCCGTTCTTCACCCGCTCCTCGGAGATCGCGAGCAGCGGACGGACGTACCCGTCGAGCTTGTCCTTCGGGCAGTGGTCCGTGTGCAGCGCGATGTTCACCGGGTACTTCTCGGCGACGACGTGCGCGAACTCGGCGAGCGCCACCGAACCGGTGACCATGTCCTTCTTGTACTGGCCGCCCAGGAACTCGGCCCCACCCGTGGAGATCTGGACGATGCCGTCGCTCTCCGCCTCCGCGAAGCCGCGCAGCGCCGCGTGCAGGGTCTGGGTCGAGGTGACGTTGATGGCCGGGTAGGCGAACCTGCCTGCCTTCGCCCGGTCGAGCATCTCGTTGTAGACCTCGGGGGTTGCGATGGGCATTGTCCGCTCCTTGAGTGTGCGGGTCGGCGTACTGCTGCTTTTCCTACGGCCCTGACCTAGACCTTGGGGGCGACGTCATCGTCGTCCCCATCTTTCCAGACATGAACCGATGCTCCACGCGCCGGTCAAATCCGGGTCAATCCCAGTCGTCAACCCGCTGTTCAGTCCAGTCCCAGTTCATCCTTCGAGAAGGCGAACAGGTACGGCACCCCGGCGCCCTCCTGGATCTTCTCGGCGGCGCCGGTGGCGCGGTCCACGATGGTGGCGACGGCGACGACCTCGGCGCCGGCCTCGCGCACGGCCTCCACGGCGGTGAGCGGGGAACCGCCGGTGGTGGAGGTGTCCTCGACGACCAGGACACGCCGGCCCTTGATCTCCGGTCCCTCGACGCGGCGCTGCATGCCGTGCGCCTTCGCCGCCTTGCGCACGACGAAGGCGTCGAGCCGCCTTCCGCGGGCGGCGGCCGCGTGCAGCATGGCGCCGGCGACCGGGTCGGCGCCCATGGTGAGCCCGCCGACGGCGTCGTACTCCAGGTCGGCGGTCAGGTCCAGCAGCACCTGGCCGACCAGCGGGGCGGCCTCGCCGTCGAGGGTGACCCGGCGGAGGTCGATGTAGTAGTCGGCCTCCAGGCCCGACGACAGGGTCACCCTGCCGTGCACCACGGCCTTGTCCTTGATCTGTTGCAGCAGCTCAGCACGTACGTCGCTCATGCCGACCAGCTTAGAGGCGCGTCCACGTCCAGGTGGTCGTGGCTTCCAGCGGCTCCAGGGGCGTGACGAACTTGGGCAGCGTGTTCAGCCCGTTGGGCGGTCCGGTCTGCGGCTCCACGCAGACCGCCTCCGCCTGCTCGTCGTAGACGACGACCCAGCGCTCGCGGCTGGCGACCTTCAACTCCAGCTGCCCCGGCCAGGTGAGGGTGACGTCGACACCGTCGGGCATGCCGAAGCAGTCGTCCCAGGGGCCGGGCTTCGGGTCGACGCGGTCGCCGGTGGGCAGGTGGTCCGCGCCGCGCTCCTCCTGCCAGGCGGGCGCGAAGTCCACCCGGGCGTCCTGGTCGCCGAGGTTCCGGTTGAACCAGGGGTGCCAGCCGATCTGCGCCGGGAAGGAGTCCTCGTACGTCTCCACGGACATCGTCAGCGTCAGGGAGTCCTCGGCGAGCTGCACGACGTGGGTGACGCGGGCGGGGTGCGGCCAGGGGGCACCGAGTTCGCACGTGATGACGGCCTCGGCCGCCGAGACGCGCGCGGTGCGCCAGGCGCCGTCGCGGGCGGTGCCGTGGATGGCGTGCGGCGGGGAGTTGAGGGGCATCTGGACGAGGGTGGCACCGTCGAGGAAGCGGCCGTCCCGGATCCGGCCGCACCAGGGAACCATCGGGAAGCAGCCGAAACGGTCGCCCTGCCGGAGCAGTTCGAGGCCGCCGACCTCGAGTCCGGCGATCCGGCCGCCGTTTCCGGGGTGCAGGTGCAGGGTGACGTCGCCTGCGGTCAGCGTGATGTCTTCGTTACTCACGGGACGAGCGTAATGGGGAGAGCGCGTCGCGCTTCGCCTGCGGGTGGGTGGTGGCTGCTCGCGCAGTTCCTCACGCCCCACATACCCACCTGGCCGCGGGCAGCCGTGCCGCAGGGCGGCACGGGTGAGCGCGGCGGCAGCCGGCAGGCGCCGGTGAGCGTCCCCACCCCCGGCCCGCTCAACGCCGGCGCCGCAAAGCCCTCGTCACCACGATCGCCGACGCGAGTGCCAGTGCCGCCGCCGGGGCGGCCCAGCGGAGGGTGGAGGCGCCTGCCACCGTCTGGGGTGCCGGGACCGGCGCGTAGCGGCCGCGGGGCGGCGCGTGGTCCACCTCCTCCGCGCTGCGGCCGATCATCGTCCGCCGCGCGTGCGCCGCCTCCGCGAAGATCTCGGGCAGCGGCTCCACGACCGGCTCGCTCACCGCCTCCTCCACCTCCTCCCGCTCCGGCTCCCGCTCCGGTGCCAGGGACGGCGGCGGGACCTCCGTCTCGAACACCGAGGCCGGTTCGGCGCCGGGCGTCTCCCCCAGCCCCTCCGCGAAACGGCCCAGCAGCCTCGTCCCCGCCGCCTGCACCGCCTCCGCCGGCAGCTCCGCGACCCGCCCGTCGGCGGAGGCCGTACCGGTCACCGTGACCGTGCACCCGTCGCCCGTCGCCGTAAGGCGGAAGGTCAGCGCCAGCTTCACCGTGCCGGTGCCGCGGGCCTCGGTGGCGTCGGCGTCGACCGCGTACGAACCGTCGTCGTGGGGACTCACACGCAGGGAGCCCCGGTAGGTGATCGAGTGGCTGCCGATGCGGACCTTGAGGCGGCCGGTACCGGGGGCGGCGCCCGCGTCCTGCTGGAGGCCGGGGACCGCCCGGGCGACCCGCGCGGGGTCGGCCAGCGCCTCCCTGAGCCGCGAGGCCGGGGCCGGGACGTACACCTGGTGCTCCATGCCGACTGAGCCTACCCACGAGTCGGTCCGACACACCCTCCCCGGCACACGGCACACGGCACGCTGCGAGCCTCCTTGACGCGCGGGCCCGTTCAGTACCGCGGGTGCACCAGCGTGGACGGCGGCGGCAGCCCGGCCGCCGGCCCCCTCAGGGCGTCCTTCTCCAGTCCCCCTTCCGTGAGCGTGCGCAGTCGCGGCCCGCCCGCCGGGAGGCGCAGCGGGGGCGCGCGGGGACCCGCGGCCGCGAGGACGAAGCCCCAGTCGTGCGGGGCCCTGGACTCGCCCGCCGAGCGGTCGGGACCCGGGGTGAATCCGGCGTCCTGGCCGGGGACCCGGTAGGGGGTGGTGGCGAGGCCCGCCGCCCGCAGGGTCGCGGCGACCGTCCAGAAGGCGTGCGGGCGGCCCTGGACCGGTCCGGCGTGGACCACCAGACGGCCACCGGGGGCGAGGGCGCGGCGGACGAGGCCGTAGAACTCCTCGGAGTACAGCTTGGTGCTGGCGGTGATGCCGGGGTCGGGCAGGTCCGCGACGACGACGTCGTAGCCGGAGTAGCCCGACCGGGGTGCCCCGCGCAGCCAGCGGAAGGCGTCGGCGGTGAACACGTGGACGCGCGGGTCGTCGTAGGCGTGGCCGTTGAGCGCGGACAGGGCGGGGTCGTGGCGGGCGAGGCGGACCAGGCCCGCGTCGAGTTCGACGATGTCGACGCGGTCGACGCCCCGGTGGCGCAGCACCTCGCGCGCGGCCATGCCGTCGCCACCGCCGAGGATCAGCACACGCGCGTGCGGGCCGGTCATCGCGGGGTGGACGAGGGCTTCGTGGTACCGGCGTTCGTCGCGGCCGCCGACCCGCAGCCGGCCGTCGAGGAAGAGGTCGAGGGGGCGGCCGTGGGTGCCGCCGGTGAGGACGATCTCCTGGACGTCCGTCTGGAGGGCGACCCGGACGTCGGCGCCGTAGACGGCGTGCCGCGCGGCCCGTTCGAAGTCGCCGACGAGGGCGGCGGCGGAGGCGAGGAGGCCGAGAACGGTGGCGCCCGCGACGAGGAGGGTCCAGCGGGTCCGGCGGGACAGGTCGCGGCGGAACAGGCCGAGGACCAGGGCGCCCCCGGCGACGACGTTGACGGTGCCGGTGAGCAGGGTGCCCGTCAACTGGCCCAGGAAGGGCAGCAGCAGGAACGGGAAGGCGAGGCCGCCGACCAGCGCGCCCACGTAGTCGGCCGCGAACAGGTCGGCGACCGCGCCGCCCGCGTCCTGGCGGCGGATGCGCTGGATGAGCTCCATCAGCAGCGGCACCTCGGCGCCGATCAGCAGGCCGATGGCGAGGGAGAAGGCGACCAGGAGGCAGCGCGGGCCGGCCGCCCACAGGCCGCCCCAGTCGCCGGTCCAGGCGAAGACGGCGTAGAGCGCCATCGCGCTGCAGCCGCCGACCAGCGCCAGCGCGGTCTCCACCGCGGCGAACCCGGCCGCCGCGTGCCAGCGCAGCCGTTTCGCGGCGAGGGAGCCGACCCCCATCGCGAAGACCATCACGGACAGCACGACGGAGGCCTGGGTGACCGAGTCCCCGATCAGGTACGAGGCGAGGGCGACGAGTTCGAGTTCGTACACCAATCCGCAGGCGGCGCAGACGAACACGCACGCCAGAACCAGGAAGCGGCCCGTCCCCGGCCGCACGGGCAGCGGCGCGGGGGCGCCCCAGGGCGGCGGTGTGCCGGGAGGGGCGGGTGCGTGCGGATCGATCACTCTGCGACGTTACGTCACTCGCTCGGTACGCTTCGTCACCCACACGTGTGGAACTCCGTACCCTTTGACGCCCGGTGGGTTTATGTCATCAGGCGACGGGTTGGGGCACCGGGACCCGTACGCCGACCCGGGTCCGGGTCGCGACCAGCTGGCCGTCCTGCGGGTACGCGTGCCAGGTCCGCCAGTGCACCTGGCCCTCGTGACGCTGGGCCAGCATCGCGGTGAACGCGTGCGGGCTGCCCGGGAAGACCCCGGCGAGGCCGTGCGGATGCTCGGAGACGAGGGCCAGCAGCTCCTGGGCGCGGCCCGCGAAGGAGCCCGGGGACAGCACCTCGACGCGGGCCGCGAACTCGTACTCCCAGTCGCCGTTGCGCTTGGCGACCCCGAGCGGCAGGGGGGTGCTGGACCCCGGGATGCACGCCACCGTCTCCGAACAGCCGCCGCACTCCTCCTCCAGGAGCACCTGATGGGACGCGCCGAGCAGTCTCAACTGCAGCTTCGCCCCGTTCAGTTCCAGGTCGAGGGTGGCCAGGGCGGGCAGCGGCTCGCGCCCCAGGGTCCAGGCGAGGTCGGCCGCGCGCGTATCGGTGTAGGTGGTGTTCAGGGTCGTGAGCATGGATCGGCTCCGCTAGCACGCAAAAGGGGAGGAGTGTGGTCCGGTGCACCTCGGTCGACACCGGGAGATCGGCCCGGCCGGCCCAGCCGGGGGAGGGTGTCGTCAGGACGTCCGAGGTGCTGCTTTGGTGATTTAGAGGGAATCATGAACTGTGGCGCTGCCACAGCGTTTTTACCCAACTTCGTGGGGTTTCCATCCCTCAGAGGGCTCCACAGCTCAACTGTTCAACCAAGACGTGCGCTCCACTCCTTCCGGCGCACGCCGGGGCACCCGGCGAGAGCTCCCCTGCTCCGCGTCCGGACGCCCCGGTTCCCCGCCGCCCGCGGGCGGCTCAGCTGCTCCCTCCGCAGCCACCCCCGCCGCCGCACGACGAGCCGCCGCCGCAGGACGAGCCGCCGCCGCACGAGGAGTGCCCGCCGCCGCAGGAGTGGCCGCCGCCGTGGTGCCCCCCGTGCTGACCGCCGTGCGAGGACGACGATCCCGAGTCCCCGGCCCACCAGCTGCCGGAGCTGTCGTAGGAGGAGGAGCCGCCCCCGCGGTACGCCCCCTTGCCCCCGCCGCCCCCGCTGCCCCTGCGGACCGCCGTGGCGACGATCGCGAGGCAGATGACCGCGGCCACCACCACGATGAAGACGGTGCCCATGGCGTCACCTTCTTTCCGTTCCCCCGAAGGCGGCCCCCCGTGGGCGCCCCGGCCGCCGCGCGAGCGCGGCGTGGACTGGGGATGCCCGGCCGCCACGGCGGCCAAAGCGGAGTTGAGGAACTCCAGAGCTTGGGCGCAGGATGACCGGCATGACCTCCAGCGAACGCCCGCTCCTGAACCGCCGGCTGGCCGAGTTCGGCACCACGATCTTCGCCGAGATGTCCGCCCTCGCCGTGCGCACCGGATCCATCAACCTGGGGCAGGGTTTCCCGGACACCGACGGCCCCGAGGAGGTCAGGGAGGCCGCCGTGCGCGCGCTGCGCGAGGGGCGCGGCAACCAGTACCCGCCGGGGCCCGGCGTCCCCGAGCTGCGCACCGCGATCACGGCGCACCAGCAGCGCCGCTACGGGCTGTCGTACGACCCGGACGCCGAGGTGCTGGTGACGGCGGGCGCCACCGAGGCGATCGCGGCCGCTCTGCTGGCCCTGGTGGAGCCCGGCGACGAGGTGGTCGCCCTGGAGCCGTACTACGACTCCTACGCGGCGAGCATCGCGATGGCGGGCGGCACCCGGGTCCCGGTCACCCTGCGCCCGGACGCCGGCGCCTTCCGCCTCGACCTCGACGAGCTGCGCGCCGCCGTCACCCCGCGCACCCGGCTCCTCCTGGTCAACACCCCGCACAACCCGACCGGCACGGTCCTCACCCGCGCCGAGCTGACCGCGGTCGCCGAGCTGGCGGTGGAGCGGGACCTGCTGGTGGTGACCGACGAGGTGTACGAGCACCTGGTCTACGACGAGGCGGAACACGTCCCCCTCGCCACCCTGCCCGGCATGCGCGAGCGCACGGTCACCATCGGCTCGGCCGGCAAGACGTTCTCCTTCACGGGCTGGAAGGTCGGCTGGGTGACGTCGACGCCGGAGCTGGTCACGGCGGTGCGCTCGGCGAAGCAGTTCCTGACGTACGTCGCCTCGGGCCCCTTCCAGTACGCGGTCGCGGAGGCCCTCGCCCTCCCGGACGCCTACTTCGAGGCGTTCCGCCGGGACATGCAGGCCAAGCGGGACATCCTCGCGGCGGGCCTCGCGGAGGCGGGCTTCCAGGTCTACGACACCGCCGGCACGTACTTCATCACCACCGACATCCGCCCCCTCGGCGAGACCGACGGCTTCGCCTTCTGCCGCTCCCTGCCGGAACGGGCGGGGATCGTCGCCATCCCGAACGCGGTCTTCTACGACCACCGCGAGCAGGGTGCGCCGTTCGTGCGGTTCGCCTTCTGCAAGCGCACGGGGGTGCTGGAGGAGGCCGCCGCCCGGCTCAAGACACTGGCCGGGTAGCAGCCGGCAGCCGTACCGGCGGGGGGCACCGCTCAGAAGACCCCCTTGTACCCCTGCCACCCGGTGGCGATCTTCGTGCGGGCGCCGAACGACCCCTTGCCGTTGCCGTTGTTGCGCCACAGGTTGCCGGAGGTGTCGCGGGACAGGAGGTCGGCCCTGCCGTCGCCGGTGAGGTCGCCGGCGCCGACGACGGTGTCGTACGAGCCGCCCCAGGCGGAGAACAGCTTCACGCGCGCGGAGAAGGTGCCGTTGCCCTTGCCGTAGTAGCGGTACAGGTTGTTGGACCTGTCCTGGGCGACCAGGTCGCCGATGCCGTCGCCGTTGAGGTCGCCGACGCCCACGATCTTCTTGTACGTCCTCCAGTCGGCGTAGAGCTTCACGCGCGCGGAGAGTTTTCCGCTGCTCGTCCCCTTGTAGAGGTAGACCGCGCCGGTGGCGGAGTTGCGGGCGACGAGGTCGGGACGGCCGTCGCCGCTGATGTCGCCGGGCGAGGTCAGGACGTCGTACTGGTTCCAGCCCTTGCCCAGCGAGGTGTGCGGGGTGCTGGTGAGGAACGCCTGACCGAGCATGGTCCGGTACACCCGCAGTTCGCCGCTGCTGAACCGGACGAGGACGTCGTTGCGCCGGTCGCCGTCGAGGTCGCCGAAGGGGACGAGCTTCACGGAGGTGGGCCAGCCGGAGGCGGACATGGCCTTGCCCAGGGTGCCCGTGCCGGTGCCCGGCCGGTAGCTGACGGTGCCGGCGGAGCCGAGGGTCAGGATGTCGCCGGTGCCGTCGGGCGCCCAGGAACCGCCACCGGTGAAGTCGTGGCGCACGGCGGCCCCGTCGGACACCTTCACCGTCTGCGACACGGTGAGCGCGCGTCCCGAGCCGTCGGCGGGCGGGACCGTCACCGTGAGGGCGTAGGTGCCGTCGGGGACGAACGCGCCCCGGGCGTCGCGGATGTCCCACCGGACGGTCAGGTCGCCCTGCACCGCCCCGCCGGACAGGGTGCGGACGACGGCACCGGTGGCCTTGCTGGTGAGGGTGGCCGTCCAGGAGGCGGCGGGCTTGGAGAGGAGTCCGCGCCACTGCCACCACGGGGCGCCGGCCGCGCTGCTCTGTCCGGCGTTGCCGCTCGTCTCGGACTCGACGGCGGAGAGCGGCTGGGTGGCGACCCCGCTGGGCACCAGGTGGATCCGGTGGTCCGCGTCGACGTAGGCGACGGGGCCGCCGAACTTGTCCACGGTCCAGGTCGTCCCGCGCCCGCCGGAGGTGGCCGCCGGGAGGTCGGCTATCGCACGGGTGGCTGCGGTGCCGTCGGCGAAGGCGGTGAGGAGGAGCGTGCCGGTCGTCGTGTCCTGCCGGACGAGGTATCCGTCGCCGAGCTGGACCTGGCCGGAGGGGACGGGGATGTTCTTCTTCGCCGTACTGTCCCAGACGCCGGCCGTCCCGCCGGTCCCGCAGGACCAGTAGATCCAGCGGCTCACCACCTGGAGCTCCTTGGGCACGCACGGCGCGCCGGTGCTGACGGTGGCGGCGATCGCGCCGGTCCTCAGGTTCCTGGCGGTGACGACACCGTTGCCGGAACCCGGCGTCCACAGGCTGGTCCCCCAGACGGAGGCGGCCGTGACGGAGCGGGTGAGGACGGGCTGCAGGTCGGTGTGGACGCCGAGGTCGCCGACGTACTGTCTGCTGGGGGAGGAACCGTTGACGACCGCGTAGCGGCCGGTGACGTCGAGGACGGTGCCGGAGGCCGAGGGCAGGTAGAAGAAGCCGGCCGCCTCGTCGCCGTCGACGGACTGGACGTACGAGCCGGCCGGGTCGGAATCGGCGGTGAACGTCACCGCTCGGCCGTCCCCGGTGGCGTACGGCCCCGAACCGAGGCCGTCCCACTTCCGCCAGGTCCGGGTGCCGGGTGTTCCGTCCGCGGCGACCGGCCGGGTGTAGTACGCGCCCATGAAGCTGCTGTCGGCCTCGTCGGTGGCCAGGGTGCCGTTCTCCAGCGACAGCCGCGTGATCTTCGCCGCCACCGGCGGTACGGCGGTCAGTTCGGCCGGTACCGGGGTGTCCGCGCCCGTGCCGGTGACCCGGCGGACCGCCCAGTGCCCGGCGTCGGTGCCGCCGACGACCAGCAGGCTGCCGTCGGGGGCGGGTACGACGGAGCTGTTCGCGTGCCGGAGCAGCGTGACCGGGGCGCCGCCCGTGACGGGGACGGCCATGAGCCGCTCGCCGGACTCGTCGGCCAGATCGGAGGGGTCCGACGGCACGGTACGGGCCACCACCAGCCAGTCCCCGGTGATGCCGACCGACGGGGTGCCCTCGGTGCCGGGCAGCGTCACCGTCGTCCCGGGGGAGGTGAGGTCGCCGCGGTCCAGGACGTGTGCCGTCGGCGTGGTGCCGGACGGGTACCACACCAACCGGTCCGCGCTCAGCGCGACGGCTGCCGGAGCGGCGGACAGGGTGACGTCGCCGGTGACCTGCGCGGCAGCCAGGTCCACCAGCGCCAGGTGCTGCACGCCTGCCAGCGCGTAGCCGACGACGGCGGTGCCGCTGTCGCCGCCCAGCACCCGGAAGTTCGACGTGATCCCGGCCGGCCACCCGTCGACGAGGGTGCCGTCGGCGGGGGCACCGCCGCCGTAGAGCCACAGCCTGCGGCTGTCGTCCGTGTCCCGGGCCTGGGTCAGCACGTGGGCGCCGTAGGTGGCCACGTACGTGCCGTGGGTGAGGGCGACGTCGGCGCTGGTGCCGGCGGCGAGGTCACGGAGGACGACCTTCTGGGTGGGCGAGACGACGTCGGTCACGATGTCGGACGACGAGCCCAGGTAGCCGGCGAGTTCGAGTCGCGACAGCTCGCCCAGTTCGGTCGTCGCCCCGGTGGCGTACGACGTCCACAGATAGCCGGAGCGCCCCTCCTGGGCGTGCAGGTAGCCAACCGCACCGGCGCTGTGGAGCCGGTCGGCGCGGGGCTGGTAACGGTCGGACTGGAAGACCTTCTCGGTCGCGAGCGCGGTGCTCCCGGTGCCGTCGCCCGCGTCGGCCGTGCCGACGAGCGGGCCGGGACCGGCGACGACGGTGAGGACTGCCAGCGCGGCGACGACGCCGCGGACGGTGGTACGACGAGCCATCGTCGCCTCCTGAGGGCTTCCGGCGGAAAGAGGCGTGCCGGAGGCCGACGGCCGGGAAGGCGTGTGTCGATGCCGCCGCGAAATATCCGCCCCCGAACATCCCCCCGCACGCGGCGAGTTGAGGATAACAGTGGCCACAGGTTTCGCCGGGGCACCGGTTGGGCGGGATCCTGGTCGTCTTCGCGACGGCCGCGCTGCAGCTCGCCTGGCTGCGGGACGCTTCCCCCATCGGGCGCACATTTCTCGCACCGGGCCCGATCCCCCGGCACTGTGCCAATGTGAGCCACGCCAGCACCACCGCCCTCGCCCCGCCCGTCGCGCAGCAGCCCGGCGCCCGGCTGTCCGTCGTCGCCGCGGGCGGGGTCGCCGTGGGGCTGTTCGCGGCGGTCCGGCTCACCGGCATGACCCTGCTGGCGCTGGCCGCCTGGGCGGGCGGCCGCCATCCGCTGACGCTGCTCGGGAGGTCGTGGGACGCGGCGTGGTACCTCGGCATCGCGGCGCACGGCTACGGCCGCACCCTGTACTTCGGCCCCGGCATCGTCCACAGCGACCTGGCGTTCTTCCCGCTCTACCCGGCCCTCGTCCGGACCCTGACGGCGGTGACCCCGCTCAGCGGGGCCGGCGCGGGGCTGCTGGTGTCCTGGACGGCCGCCGCCGTCGCCGCGGGCGGGATCTACGCGGTGGGCGCCCGGCTGCACGGCCGGGCGGTGGGCACCGCCCTGGTGGTGCTCTGGGGGCTGCTCCCGCACTCCGTGGTGCTGTCCATGGCGTACACGGAACCGGTCCTGACCGCCTTCGCCGCCTGGTCGCTGTACGCCGTCCTGGCCGGGAACTGGCTCTGGGCAGGCAGCCTGGCCGCCCTGGCCGGGCTGTCCCGCCCGAACGGCTTCGCGGTCGCGGTCGCCGTCCTGCTCGCCGCCGGCCGCGAGCTGTACCGCACCCGCGGCCGGGTTGCCCACAGGCTGTGGACGGGCGCGGCGCTCGCCCCGCTGGGCTGGACCGGCTACGTCCTGTGGGTCGGCAGCCGCACCGGCGACGTGCTGGGCGGCTACTTCGGCGTCCAGCGGCTGTGGGGCTCGCGCTTCGACTTCGGCCGGGGCTCGCTGGCGTTCGTGCGTACCCTGCTGCTGCGCGGCGACCGGTTCGTCTTCCCGATGACGATGGTGATCGTCGCGGCGGCGGTGGTGCTGTTCGCCCTGCTGGCCCTGGACCGCGCGCCGGTCCCGCTGCTCGCCTACACCGCCGTGCTCCTGCTGATCGCCGTCGGCGGCTCGGGCTTCTTCGAGTCGAAGCCGCGCTTCCTGCTCCCGGCCTTCCCGCTGCTGCTCCCGCTGGCCCGGGCGCTGGTCCGCACGGCGAGAGCCCGGCCCTGGCACGCGACGGTGGTGGTCACGGCCCTGGCCGGGCTCTCGTTCGGCTACGGCACGTACCTCGTCGTGTACGCGCACACACCGTTGTAGGTCCTACTCGTCGTCGTCCGACTCGTCGGCCTCGTTGACGGCCTCCTCCAGGCCGAGCTGCTCGACGAGCCACTTGTCGAACTCGATCGCGGCCCGCACCCAGCTGACCGTGGACGACACGAAGTGGTTGATGTCGACACCCGTGCCGATCAGCATCTGGGCCTCACCGATGAGACGGACGGTGCCGTCGTCGTGGGTGTGGGTGTAGACCTTGGGCCACAGGGTCCGCCGGTTCCAGTCGTCGATGGACTCGAGCAGCTGCGGCTTCTCGTCGATCTTGTGGGGGCGGTCGTAGAACGTCCGCACCGAGAAGACGGCCTGCTCGTCCTCGCCACGGAACATGAAGTACGTACGGAACTGCTCCCACGGCGCCGCGAGGTCGCCCTCGTCGTCGACGACGTACTTGAGCTCCATCTGGTCGAGGAGCTGCTTCACAAGATCCTGATCCGGGACGACGGGGCCCGCCGGTCCTTGGGGCTGCGGCTCGGGCTGGCCCCCGAAGTTCGGAATCGAGGACGGGTCGATGGTCACCGTGTTTTTCCCTTCATACGGATTCCGCCATCCTCCCCCATCCGGGGAGGGGGGTGGCAACCCCCGCCCCGGCGGGTTCATCTCGCGTTGGCGCAATTCCGCTCAGAGCGTTTTTCCGGGCTCCTGACCGGTGCCTTCGACGGCGTTCTCCGCCGTCGCCGGTCCCACGATCAGGCCCTCTCCGAACGCGTCGACGCGGATCGTGTCGCCGTCCTTGACCTCGCCGGCGAGGATCTCCCTGGCCAGCCGGTCGCCGATGGCGGTCTGGACCAGGCGGCGGAGCGGGCGGGCGCCGTAGGCCGGGTCGTTGCCCTCCTCGGCGAGCCAGGCCAGGGCCTCGGGGGTGATCTCCAGGGCCAGGCGGCGGTCGGCGAGGCGGGCCGCCAGCCGGTCGATCTGGAGCCGGGCGATGCGGGCCAGTTCGTCCTTGGCCAGGGCGGAGAAGACCACCAGGTCGTCGAGGCGGTTGAGGAACTCCGGCTTGAAGGACTGCCGGACCGTCTCCAGGACCTGCCGCTTCTTCTCCTCCTCGCCGAGGACCGGGTCGACCAGGTACTGGCTGCCCAGGTTCGAGGTGAGGACCAGGATCGTGTTGCGGAAGTCGACCGTGCGGCCCTGGCCGTCGGTGAGGCGGCCGTCGTCCAGCACCTGGAGGAGGATGTCGAAGACCTCGGGATGGGCCTTCTCGACCTCGTCCAGCAGGACGACGGTGTAGGGGCGGCGGCGGACGGCCTCGGTGAGCTGGCCGCCCTCCTCGTAGCCGACGTATCCGGGCGGGGCGCCGACCAGCCGGGCCACGCTGTGCTTCTCGCTGTACTCCGACATGTCGATGCGGACCATGGCCCGCTCGTCGTCGAAGAGGAAGTCGGCGAGGGCCTTGGCGAGCTCCGTCTTGCCGACGCCGGTCGGGCCGAGGAAGAGGAAGGAGCCGGTGGGGCGGTCGGGGTCGGCGATGCCGGCGCGGGAGCGGCGGACGGCGTCGGAGACCGCGCGGACGGCCTCGGTCTGGCCGATCAGGCGGCGGCCCAGTTCGTCCTCCATGCGGAGCAGCTTCTGGGTCTCGCCCTCCAGCAGCCGGCCGGCCGGGATGCCGGTCCAGGCGGCCACCACGTCGGCGATGTCGTCGGAGCCGACCTCGTCCTTGACCATGGTGTCCCTGGCCGTCTCCTCCTCGGCCTCGGACGCGGCCTCCAGCTCCTTCTCCAGCTGCGGGATCTCGCCGTAGAGCAGCTTGGAGGCGGTGTCGAAGTCGCCGTCACGCTGGGCGCGTTCGGCGGTGCCGCGCAGGGCGTCGAGCTTCTCCTTCAGCTCGCCGACCCGGTTCAGGGACTGCTTCTCGCGCTCCCAGCGGGCGTTGAGGCCGCGCAGGTCCTCCTCCTTGTCGGCGAGATCGCGGCGCAGCTTCTCCAGGCGGTCCCGGGAGGCCGGGTCGGTCTCCTTCACCAGCGCCAGCTCCTCCATCTTCAACCGGTCGACGGAGCGCTGGAGTTCGTCGATCTCGACGGGGGAGGAGTCGATCTCCATGCGGAGCCGGGAGGCGGCCTCGTCGACGAGGTCGATGGCCTTGTCGGGGAGGAAGCGGGAGGTGATGTAGCGGTCGGAGAGGGTCGCGGAGGCGACCAGTGCAGAGTCCGCGATCTGGACCTTGTGGTGGGCCTCGTAACGGCCCTTCAGGCCTCGGAGGATGGCGATGGTGTCCTCGACGGTCGGCTCCGCGACCAGGACCTGCTGGAAGCGGCGCTCCAGGGCCGGGTCCTTCTCGATGCGTTCGCGGTACTCGTCGAGGGTGGTGGCGCCGACCATGCGCAGTTCGCCGCGGGCCAGCATCGGCTTCAGCATGTTGCCGGCGTCCATGGCGGAGTCGCCGCCGGCGCCCGCGCCGACGACCGTGTGCAGCTCGTCGATGAAGGTGATGATCTGGCCGTCGGAGTCCTTGATCTCGGCGAGGACGGTCTTGAGCCGCTCCTCGAACTCGCCGCGGTACTTGGCGCCCGCGACCATCGCGCCGAGGTCGAGCGACACCAGCCGCTTGTCCTTCAGCGACTCGGGGACGTCGCCCTTGACGATCCGCTGGGCGAGTCCCTCGACGACGGCGGTCTTGCCGACGCCGGGCTCGCCGATGAGGACCGGGTTGTTCTTGGTGCGGCGGGAGAGCACCTGCACGACCCGGCGGATCTCCTGGTCGCGGCCGATGACGGGGTCGAGCTTGCCGTCCCGGGCGGCGGCCGTGAAGTCGGTGCCGAACTTCTCCAGCGCCTTGTACTGGCCCTCGGGGTCGGCGGTGGTCACCCGGCGCCCGCCGCGCGCCTTGCGGAAGGCCTCCGCCAGCTTCTTCGCGCCGGCGCCCTGCCGCTCGAGGACCTCGCCGGCCGCGCCGCCCTTGGCGGCGATGCCGATGAGCAGGTGCTCGGTGGAGAGGTAGTCGTCACCGAGGTCCTTGGCGCGTTCGCCGGCGTCGGCGATGACCGCGAGCAGTTCGCGGTTGGGCTGCGGCGGCGCGACCGTGGAACCGGTCACGCTGGGCAGCGCGGCCAGCACGCGCTCGGCGCCCTGGCGTACGGCGGCCTGGTCGGCGTCGACGGCCGCGAGCAGGTCGGTGATGTTCTCGTTGTCCTGCCCGGCAAGCAGAGCCAGCAGCAGGTGGGCAGGGGTGAGGTCCGCGTGCCCCTCGGTCACGGCCCGGCTGCTGGCCGCGTTGATCGCGTCCCGGCTCCTGTTGGTCAGCTCGGCGTCCACGTTCGCTTTCTCCTCCTCGGCATCGTTCGGCTGACTCAGCCAACGTACACAAAGTTGAGTCTATTCCACTCAAGGTGCGAGTGGGAGCCCTTCCCGGAACCGCCTTTCGGGCCATCGGGTCCCGGTGACGGGGAGGCGTGGGTGGCGGAGACCGAGTACCGGTGCGCCGGGCGGCACGGGAGGGCGCCGGGAGAGGACCCGTCGGGCGCGGCGGCCGGGATCGCGGGGGAACGGGCGCCGGCACGGCCGGGGACCGGGCGCCGGCGCGGCCGGGGTGCGGCCGGGGTGCGGCCGGGGGCGGGGCGGTCGACCGGTTCTGACGACGGGTTTCAGCCACCGTGGCGCGCGGCCGAAACCGGCCGAAACATCGAAATGTCCCCCAAAACTGCAGCGGCGTCACCGTGTTCAGGTCACGGTGACGCCGCTGCGGGGGGAAGCACCTGAGCGATCTTTTACGACGGGGGAATCGCGTCAGGCACTGCGGGGGGTGGCCGAGATGGTCCTCACGTCCGGGACATCCGGCTCAGCCAGCCGGTGGTCCCGTTGGTCCAGATTCACAAAGATCATTCCGTACCGGATCGCGCACCGCACGGGCTGCGGCGCACCCCGGGGCTTGCGCAGGCACCGGTACGCCCGTACGTCCTCGTCCTCGTCGCGCGTGACGACGACCGGCTCACCGAAGACCGTCACCATCAGCGAGTCACCGGAGTGGGGGATCGCGGTGACAAGGTCGATGAAGTGCCAGCCCGAGCGGTAGGCCGTGGCCATTTCGCGACGGAAGGAGCGGTCGTCGGGTGGGGTGGTCATGACGAGACGGCCCAGCTGCTGTCGGCCGGGGCAACCCATGAGCTGTCCCCCGGGACGTCGGACGCCACGATCACCCAACTGCTGTCGGCGGGAACCGCGGCCGTGGTGCTCCAGCTGCTGTCCTTCGCGATATCACTCTTCGTCGCCGAGAGGCCGCTCAGTGCTCCGAAGGCCACAACCGCGGAGAAGGCGGCGACAAGCACCGAGCGAAGCATTCTCTTATGCATAGTCGGCTTCGTCCTCATTTGAAGGTCACCTCTCCCCCGTCCGAATACGACGATGGCCCATTCCGGCACGTCGTGGCCACACAATCGATGCATCATGTTCCTGCACGTTCAGGACCCTGGGGGGTGAAGATTTGGCAATAAATGAGACTAAGCGGACACATCCCCACGGGCTGACCGACCTGTGCGAGGACGGGCGCCGTCTCTACGGGAACGCTCTCCGGACGGGACGCGTCGCCCGTGCGGATGTGGAACCGGCGCCCTGTCTGATGGAGTTCGCCCTCCTTCATGCCGATCCCGACGACCCGAACTGGCTGCGACCGGTCCCCCCTTCGATCGCCCTCGCCCAGCGGCTGAACCCGATCGAGAGCGAGATCACCCAGCGCAGGCGGATGTCGATCGAACTCGCCGACGCTTTCGAGCCGTTCATGACCCTGAGCGCCCAGTCCACGACACCCACGCACTCCATCACGGTGCTGGAGGGCCTGGACCGGATCAACGCGGCCCTCGATCTGGCCACCGCCCAGTGCCAGACCGAGATGCTCACCGTCCAGCCGAGCCGCCGGCGCCTGGAACACACCCTCACCAAGGCCCTGGAGCGCGACCGGCCGCTGATCGAGCGCGGCTGCCGTATCCGCACGCTCTACCAGCACCCGGCACGTTACAGCCCCGAGACGCTCGCCTACGTCGCCCAGTTCACCGACGGCAAGGTGGAGTACCGGACGATCGACGAACTCGTCGAGCGCCTGATCATCTGCGACGAGAGCGTGGCCTTCATCCCGACCCGCGACGACGGCGAGATCGCCCTCGAACTCCGGCACCCGGGACTCGTCCGCTACCTGATCAAGGTCTTCGAGTTCATGTGGAACCGCGCGGTCCCGCTGAGCGCCGGCGCGCCCTACGAGACCGCCCCGGACGGCATCACCGAGATCCAGCACTCCATCGCCAAGCTCCTCATCGAGGGCCATGTCGACGAGGCGATAGCCCGCCGCCTGGGCATGAACGTCCGCACCTGCCGGGCCCACATCGCCAAGCTGGCGCAGCTCCTGGGCAGCGGCAGCCGCGCCCAGCTCGGCTACCTGATCGCCCAGTCCGGCATCCTGGATCAGACGCCTCCCGAGGAGGCCGGCAGGCCGTGACCCCCGACCCTCATGCCGAGCACGGCGTCGAGGACCTGTGCGCCGCGGGCGCGGAACTCTACGAGCGTGCCCTCGGCCGCGGGCACGTCCGCGCCCAGGACGCCGCGGGCGTGCCCTGCCTCGTCGAGCTCGGCCTGCTGCACCCGGCGCTCGACGACGCCGGCCGGCTGGAGCCCGTCGCCCCGGACGTCGCGCTGACCCGGCTGCTGCGCGGGGTCCGCGCCCGCGTCACCGAGGAATGGCGGCTGGAGCAGCGCCTGGTGGAGCTCTTCGAACCGCTCATGAACGTCCAGGCACCGCCCCGCGCGACCACGGACTCCCCGGCGCTGCGGCTGCTGAGCGGCACCCGGCGGATCAACCAGGCCATCGGGGAGTCCATGGCGGAGGCCCGGGAGGAGGTCCTGTGCGTCCAGCCGCACGCCGGTCTGGTCGGCGAGCGCGGTGCCCAGGCCCGCCCCGCCGCCTTCGAACGCGACCAGGCGTTCCTCGACCGCGGCGGCCGGTTCCGCACGCTGTACCAGAACACCCTGCGCCATGTGCCCAACGTGTTCACCTACGCCGAGCTCCTGACGGGCGACAACGTGGCCCGCGGCCTCGACGAGGTGCCCGACCGGCTCATCGTCATCGACCGGACGGTCGCCTTCCTCCCCGCCAAGGACGACGGCTCCCTCGCCCTGGAGGTCCGCCACCCGGCCCTGATCGACTACCTGACCAGCGCCTTCGACCGGCTCTGGCGGCTGGCCACCCCGATGTTCCCGAAGGCCGAGTTCCGCCCCACGGTCAACGGTGTCACCCCCCGTCAGCAGGCCATCGCCGCCCTCCTCGTGGACGGGCACACCGACGCCGTCATCGCCCAGCGGCTCGGCATGAACATCCGCACCGTCCGCGTCCACATCGCCAAACTCGCCGCCACGCTCGGCAGCGAGAGCCGCGCCCAGCTCGGCTACCTCATCGCCCGCTCGGGGATCCTCGACGAGCCGGAGCCCACCCCGTGAGCCGCTGCGAGCACGGCCTGGAGGAGCTGTGCCCGGCCGGCGTCGTGCTGTACGAACGCGCCCTGCGCACGGGGCACATCGCCGCCCGGGAGGCCGCGGACACGCCCTGTCTCACCGACTTCGGCCTCCTCCACCCGGCCCTCGACGACCCCGACCGGCTGGAGCCCGTGGCGCCCGCCGCGGCCCTGAACCGGCTGCTGCGCTCCGCCCGGGGCCGGGTCGCCGCCGAACGGCGCCGGGAGGAACGGCTGGTGGACCTGTTCGCACCGCTCATGCGGGCCGACGGCCCGGGCCGCGCCACCTCGGACATCCCGACCATCAGCGTCCTCAGCGGTCTCGACCGCATCGGTGAGGTCATCGGCGAGGCCATGGTCGCCAGTTCCGGCGAACTTCTCGCGGTCCAGCCGCACATCACCCATCTGCCGGCCCACACCCCTCCCGAGGCACACGCCGAGGCCCTGGCCCGGGACCAGGCGCTGCTCGACCGCGGCGGCCGCATCCGGACCCTCTACCAGCACACCGTCCGCCACGCCCCCACGGTCATCGCGCGCTACGAGCAGATCCACGGCGACGTGGAGGCCCGCACGCTCGACGAGGTGACCGAACGCCTCCTCGTCATCGACCGCGCCGTCGCCTTCGTCCCCGCCAGCAAGGACCGCACCCTCGCCCTGGAGATCCGCCACCCCACCGTGGTCGGGTACCTCGCCACCGTCTTCGACCGGCTCTGGCGGCTGGCCACCCCGATGTACCCGGAGCCGGCGCGCCGCCCCACGGTCAACGGCATCACCCCCCGTCAGCAGGCCATCGCCGCCCTCCTGGTGGAAGGCCACACCGACGCCGTCGTCGCCCAGCGGCTGGGCATGAACATCCGCACCACGCGCGTCCACATCGCCAAGCTCGCCGACACCATGGGCAGCGAGAGCCGCGCCCAGCTGGGCTACCTCATCGCACGCTCGGGGATCCTTGATCCGGAAGGCTGACCGCGTCCGCGGCCGTGCCGGGAACCGCGTCCGGGTCCGTGCCGGAGACCCCGCCCGCCCCGCCCGGCGGCCGGTCCAGCCCCACCTGCGCTATCCGCACGCCGAGCTGGGTGCGGCTGGCCGCGCCCAGGGTCTCCGAGAGGCGGGCGATGTGGGCGCGGCAGGTGCGCACGCTGATGCCGAGGCGTTCGGCGATCACCGCGTCCTGGTGGCCCTCGGCGAGCAGCGCCGCGATGGACTGCTCCCGGTGCGAGATGCCTTCGATGCCGGTGTCGGGGAGCGGGGCGGTGAGCGGGATCGCGAGGCGCCAGAGGCGTTCGAAGACGGTGACGAAGTACTCGACGAGGGCGGGGTGGCGCAGCTCCAGGGCCATCGTGCGGTCCGCGTTCGCGGGGATGAACGCCACCGTGCGGTCGAAGAGGATGAGCCGGTCGATGACCTCGTCGAGGGTGCGGGCCTCGACCGCGTCGCCCATCAGCTCCAGGTAGTTGAGCAGGCCCTGGCCGTGCCGGGCGACATGCGTGTACAGGTCGCGCATCCGCACGCCCCGCCCGCGCAGGGCGACGGCCCGATGCAGGCCCTCGGTCAGCTCCGACTCGCGCCGGATGCCGCCCGGCTGCACGGTCAGCACCTCCTGCCTGCACGCCTCCGTCGCCTCGTCCATGGCCGCCTGGATCCGGGACAGCCCGTCGAGCACCCGGATGGCCGCCGTGCCCTCCGCGGACGCCGAGACGGCCTGCAGATGCCGTCCCAGCCCGGCGTACCACTCGAACGCCGCGACCGCCGACCCCATCCGCCGCTGGCTGTCCGTCACCTCGTCGTAGACCCCGCGCAGCAGCCGGGTCATGACCTCCTGCGGGGCGGTCGGCACCAGCCAGTCCATGTCGTCGGGATCGGGGTGCAGCAGCGCGAGTTCAAGCAGGCAGGGCACCGCGTCGGCGTCCGTGCGCGGCACCCGGCCGCGGCGCACGGCCCGGGAGTACACCCGGTCCCCGGCGGTGCACAGCCGGTCGGCACCGTGTGGATGCTCCTCCCTCCCGTGCCCGGCCATCGCCCATTCCACCCCCGGTTTGCTGCCTCTTCCGCAGCGCAACTATGAGCGGTCCGGACCGGGTCCGCAACACGGCTACCCGGACGCGGGGCGTCGTAATGACCGGATGCGACCGGGTATCGCACCGCCTCCGCCGACCACATTGCAACAAGATGACGGTGGTGACCGTGTGGTGGGCGCGGCATCGTGGGAGCCGCTTCCCACGGGTGTCGCCGGACACCCGGCGGGGCCCCGGGCCATCCTCCCCCGATCGGGCCGGGGCCCCGTGCAACGCGCCCACGGGGGAGATGCGTTGCAGGGAGGGCCGCTCGCGGGCACGTGGCGCGGCGGTCCCGGCGAATCCCCGAAATCCGCCAGTGATCGCCGCGTTACGTGCCCGCTCTAACGTCCCTCCATGGCGGACATATTCGACGCGTACGCGTTGGCCGACGCGTGGGACGAGATGTTTGTGCGGCCGGGTGAGGTCAGGACCGCCTATGAGCCGGTACTGGCTGCGCTCCAGCCGATCGAACCGAGTGAACTGCGGTTCCGGGCCGACCAGATGGCCCGGGCCTTCACCGACCGGGGGGTGACCTACGCCTTCGCGGGCGAGGAACGGCCCTGGCCGCTGGACCTGGTGCCGAGGATCCTCGACGCCCTGGAGTGGGATCTCGTACGAAGAGGCGTGGCCCAGCGCGTACGGGCCCTGGAGGCCTATCTGGCCGACGCCTACGGACACGCGCGGGCCTTCGAGGACGGGGTGGTGCCCTGGCGGCTGCTGCTGGGCTCGCCGCACTTCCACCGGGCCGCGCACGCGGTGGAGCCGCCCGGCGGGGTGCGCATCCATGTGGCCGGAATCGACCTGGTCCGGGACGAGGCCGGGGCCTTCCGGGTCCTGGAGGACAACGTCCGGGTGCCGAGCGGGGTGTCGTACGTCATCGAGAACCGCAGGGCGATGACCCGGATCTTCCCGTCGCTCTTCGCCGAGCAGCACGTACTCCCGGTGGACGGGTACCCGGGGCGGCTGCTCGCCGCCCTGCGGGCCGCCGCGCCGGGCGGGGCGGCGAGCGATCCCCGGGTGGTCGTCCTCACCCCCGGGCCCAGCAACGCGGCCTACTTCGAACACGCCCTGCTGGCCCGGCTGATGGGCGTGCAGCTGGTGGAGGGGCACGACCTGGTGTGCCGGAGCAACCGGGTGTGGATGCGCACGACCCGTGGCGAGGTGCCCGTGCACGTCGTGTACCGGCGCCTGGACGACGACTTCCTCGACCCGCTGCACTTCCGCCCCGACTCGGTGATCGGCTGCCCCGGCATCCTGGGCGCCGCCATCGCGGGCAACGTCACACTCGCGAACGCCGTGGGCAACGGCATCGCGGACGACAAACTCCTCTACACCTACGTCCCGGACCTGATCCGCTACTACCTCGGCGAGGAACCGGTCCTCCCCAACGTCGAGTCCTACCGACCTGACGAACCAGGCCAGTTGGCGGCCGTCCTCGACCAGCTCGACCAGCTGGTGGTGAAGCCCGTGGACGGGGCCGGCGGGCAGGGCATCGTGATCGGCCCGAAGGCCGACAAGGAGACCCTGGAACGCACTCGCAAAGCCGTCGCCGCCGACCCGCGCGGCTTCATCGCGCAGCGTCCGGTCGCCCTCTCCACCTCCCCCACCCTCTCGGGTGAACGGATGGCCCCGCGCCACATCGACCTCAGGCCGTTCGCCGTGAACGACGGCGACGGCATCTGGGTACTGCCCGGCGGCCTCACCCGGGTCGCCCTCCAGGAGGGCAACCTGATCGTCAACTCCAGCCAGGGCGGCGGCTCCAAGGACACCTGGGTGCTCGCCGAGGGCCCGGCGGAGCGCCCCGAGCCGGTCGGCGCGGGCCCGATCCCCGCCGTCGCCCCGCGCCGCCTCGGGCCGGACGGCACCCGTGCGGTCGTACCGGAAGGAGCGCAGCAGCAGTGAACGACGTGATCCTCTCCCGTATCGCCGAGTCGCTGACCTGGACCGGGCGGTACGTCGAACGGGCCGACGCCACCGGCCGGATCCTCGACGCCTACCTGCACCGGCTGCTGGAGGACCCCTGGCGCGACGAGGACGCCGCCTGCCGCTCCCTGTACGCGATCCTCGGCGTGGACGCCGGTCCGGAACGGGTCGACATGCAGCAGGTGCTGGACCAGCTCGCCTTCGACGCCCGCTCCACCTGCTCCATCGAGGGCGCCCTGGGCGCCGCCCGGCTGAACGCGCGCAGCGCCCGGGAGGCCGTCTCCTCCGAGATGTGGGAGTGCCTCAACTCCACCTGGCACGCGCTCGGCGACCGGCGCCGTGCGGCCCGCCGCACCGGCCCGTACGCCTACCTGGAGCTGGTGCGCAGCCGGGCCGCGCTCTTCTTCGGGCTGGCCGACTCGACGATGAGCCGGGACGACAGCTGGCGGTTCGTCGTCCTCGGACGGAGCCTGGAGCGGGTGGACATGACGGTACGGCTGCTCTCGGTGCGCGTGCTGGACGCGGCGCACGCGCCGGACTGGCCGACGCTGCTCAGCGCGAGCGGCGCCGACGAGGCGTACGCCCGCGTGCACAGCGGCTTCGGGGACACCCCGAGGGTGGCCGAGTTCCTGCTCCTGGACCGGGACTTCCCGCGCTCGGCGCTGCACGCGCTGACCACGGCCGAGGAGTGCCTGGCCGCGCTCGGGCGGCCCCGGCAGGACCCGGCCCGCTCCCCCGTCGGCCGGGCCCGCACCCGCCTCGAATACCTGGACACCGCGGCCCTGGAGGAGCAGCTGCCGGTCCTGCTGCGCGACCTGCAGCAGGCCTGCGTGGCGTCCGCCGACGCGGTGGCGGAGCGGTTCTTCCCGTACCAGGGGCCCGTGCAGTGGGCCCAGGAAGGAGTCTGAGATGGCTCGTCGCCTCCGCATCCGGCACACCACCCGGGTCTCCTACGCGCAGCCCGCGGCGTCCTCGCACAACGAGGTCCGGATGACGCCGCTGACCCTGCCGGGACAGACCACGCTGGACGCCCGGGTCACGGTGCATCCGGCGACCGCCGTCTGGTCCTACTGGGACTACTGGGGCACCCAGGTCACCGGATTCGACCTCCTCGAGCCGCACGAGGACCTGACGATCATCGCGTCCAGCCTGGTGGAGACGGCGGCGCCGGGTCCGCTGCCGGCCGCGCCGGGGTGGGCGGAGCTGGCCGAACGGGCCTCGGGGTCACGGCTGTTGGAGTTCGTGAACCCGACGGCGCGGACGTCGGTGCCGAAGAAGCTGGTGCGGAAGGCGCTGGGCGCCGCGGCGGGGCTGGGTCCGCACGAGGCCGCGGTGGCCGTGTCCGGGATGGTCGCCGACCGGGTGACGTACCTGCCGGGGGCGACCGGGGTGAACACCTCGCCCGCCGAGGCGTGGGCCCAGCGGGCCGGCGTCTGCCAGGACATCACCCACCTCACCGTCGCCCTGCTGCGCGGGCTGGGGCTGCCGGCCCGGTATGTCTCCGGGTACCTGCACCCGGAGCGGGAGGCCGAGCCGAACCGGCCGGTGGCCGGGCAGAGCCACGCCTGGATCGAGTACTGGGCCGGCGACTGGTGCGGGTACGACCCGACGAACCGGGTGCGGGCCGGGGAGGACCACGTGGTGGTGGGCCGGGGGCGGGACTACGACGACGTGACTCCGCACAAGGGGATCTACCGGGGGGTGCCGGGAGGGACGCCGGAGGTGACGGTGGAGTTCACGAGGGTCGCGTAGCCGTCCGCGGGCGCGTGGGGGCCGAGCGCGCAGTTCCCCGCGCCCCCGAAAGACAAGAACCCAGCCGCGGGCCACCGCTCCACCGCAGACCGGTGGGGGCTGAGCGCGCGGTTCCTCCCCCGGCCTGCGGCCGGGGGTACCCCCAGCGCCCCTTACGGCTACCCGGCTGCGGGCAGGCGTGCCGCAGGGCGGCACGGGTGGGCGCAGCGGTACCGGCAAGCGCCGGTGAACGTCCCCACCCCCGCCGCCCGACGGCCTACTTGAGGCCCACCGCCGCGCAGGCGGACTTGTACGCGGCCGTGCAGATCTGCGAGACCTTGTAGATGCCGTCCGCGACGACGGTGTCCTTGATCTTGCTCTTGGTCACGGCGCTGACCTGCACCAGCTGGGACGGGATGCCCTTGTTGGTCGGGCTGTCGACGGTGTCCTGGGTGAGCGCGTCGAACTGGATGTCCTTGCCCTGCACCTTGTAGACAGCCATCTGGGCGGCGGCCTCGGCCTCGTCGGGGTACGGCTTGTAGACCGTCATGTACTGCTCGCCGGCGAGGATCCGCTGGATGGCGTCGAGGTCCGCGTCCTGGCCGGTGATCGGGGGCATGTTGGTCACGCCCGCCGCCTTGAGCGCCTTGACGGCACCGCCCGCCATCGCGTCGTTGGCGGAGTAGACGGCGGCGATGTTGTCCTTGCCGAGCAGGCCGATGGCCTTGGTGACCTCCTGCTCGGCGATGACCGGGTCCCAGTCCTTGGTGTCGTACGAGTAGCCCGCGGTCGTCACCTTGCCGTTCAGCTCGGACAGGGCGCCCGTCTTGAACTGCTTGGCGTTGGGGTCGGTCGGCGAGCCGTTGATCATGACGACCTTGTCGGAGGTGTCGACGTTCGAGCCGAGCGCCTCCAGGAGGGTACGGGCCTGGACCTCGCCCACCAGCTCGTTGTCGAAGGAGACGTAGGCGTCGATGGGGCCCTCGGCGAGGCGGTCGTAGGCGATGACCGGGATGCCCGCCGCCTTGGCCTTCTTCACGGTGCCGCCGATGGCGTGCGCGTCGACGGCGTCCAGGATGATCACGTCGACCTTGTCGACGATCATCTGCTGCATCTGCGTCGCCTGCGTGGAGGCGGACGAGGCGGCGTTCTGGTAGTCGACCTTGCCCCGGTTGCCGGTGAGCTCGGCGATCTTCGACTTCATGATCGGGTAGTCGAAGTTGCTGTAGCGGGTGTTGATCTTGTCCGGCATCAGCACGCCCACCGTGATGTCGTTGCCCTTCGTCGGGGTCGCGGACGTCGACGATCCTGTCGCGTTGAGCACGCCGCAGCCGGCGAGCGAAAGGGTCATCGTGGACGCGGCCACAAACATGGCTATACGACGCATACGGGGGCTCACTTCAGGTGCGTTCCGGACGTGGGCTGCTTTGCGACCCAGATGTCTGAAAAGCCAACGCGTAGGCCACACCCGGCGTCAAGCGGAACTACTTAACGAGTGCGCAACACCACGCTCCGCTGCAACTGTGAAGGCTCAGCGGAATCGCCTCCAAACACCCTTTACGGACCCTCCATCCAAAGGGAGTTCATGGGTAGGCAAAGATCAGTACAACCAACGCGGTTCCTCACGAGTCGACATCCGGAACGACCGTCTCCGTCGCACGGATACGACCAGAGGATCGAATGAACCCAGCCAGAAGCGCCGTGGCCGCCGCCGCGGTACTCGCCACCGCCGGCACCCTGCTCGGCGGCGCCGTCGCCACCGCCTCGGCGGCCACCACCTGCTCCTCCCCCGTCTTCAAGCGGGAGTTGTTCGCGAACACCACGTTCAAGGGCACCCCGAGGAAGACCGCCTGCGACTCCGCGATCGACGAGAGCTGGAGCGGCGCCCCGGCGGCCGGCCTCCCGAGGGACGGCTTCGGGGTGCGCTGGACCGTCACCCGTGACTTCGGCTCCGGCGGCCCCTTCGTCCTCACCGCCTCCGGCCTCGACGGCATCCGCGTCCACCTCGACGGCAAGCGCAGGCTCGACCTGTGGAAGAACACCAGCAGGCCGGTGAGCAAGGCGGTCGACGTGACCGTCCCGCCCGGCAGGCACACCCTGCGCATCGACTACGTCAACTGGACCGGCGCCGCCAGGGTCAAGGTCACGTACGCACCCCGCACCTCGGCCTCCGTCGACAAGGTCCGGCCGCTCGCCCCCGGCGGGACCTCGGTGTCGTACGACGCTACGTCCGGCAGGGCCCGGCTCGGCTGGGCCCGGAACAAGGAGATGGACCTCGCGGGGTACCGGGTCTACCGGCGCCTGAAGGGAACGCCGTTCGGCAGCAGGCCGACGGCGACCACCACCGCCGCCGCGTACTCCGACGTCCCGCCGAGGACCGGCGCCACGTACTACTACGAGGTCCGCGCCTACGACAAGGCGGGCCACGAGTCCGCCGGAAGCGCCGACCAGGGCGTCACGACCCCCGACAGGACCCCGCCGGCCGCGCCGTTCGTCGAGTTGGACGGGTGCCCGGCCGACCAGCCCTACGCGGGCCCCGAACTCGTCACGACCGCGGCGAACGCGGCGGACGTCGTCCTGTACGAGCTGCAGCGGAGGAACCCCGTCACGGGCGCCTGGGCCACCGTCCACACCGGCGCCAAGGGCGCGATCTGCGACACCGGTCAGCCGGCCGACGGCAGCAGGGTCACCTACCGGGGCCGGGCCCGCGACGCCGCCGGGAACTGGTCCGCGTACTCGGCCGCCGCCACGTTCACCACCAGCGACCGGACGCCTCCGGCGGCCGTCGCCGGCGTCCGTGTCGAGTACCGTTCGGGCGTGCCGCACCTGGTGTGGGCACCCGTCGACGGCGCCGCCTCGTACCAGGTTCTGCAGTACGACCCGGCGACCGGCGGCTACCGCGACGCACTGCCCGGCACGGGCACCGGCACCGCCGTGCGCACCACCGTGGACACCGACGTCGTCCCGAGCCAGCGGCTCGCGGTCGCCGACGGCTACCGGTACGCGGTGCGCTCGGTGGACGCGGCCGGCAACGCGGCCGCCCCCGTGGAGGTCACCCTGGCGATGGCGGACCGTGCGGAGGCCGTCCCCGCGTTCCAGACCCGTGCGAGCCGGTTCGACGAGGGCGTGTTCGTCCGGTGGAGCAGCGCGGACCCGTGGACCTTCGGCGAGGACCGGCCGCTGCTCACCTACCGGGTGGTCCGCACCGACAGGGCGACCGGCGTCAGCAGCACCGTGGCCGGGTGCAAGCCGAACAACGCGCTGGACCTGCCGCTGACGGACCCCGAGACGTACTGGACCTGGACCGGCGACGACGCCCCCGCGTACGCCGGCGACCGGCAGATCAACGGCGCCTGCTGGGACGTCTCCGGCGCGTCCGAGACGACCTACGACTACACGGTCGTGACGATCGACCCGTACGGCCACGAGTCGCTGCCCGGTCCGGCGGCCACGGCGACCACGCCGGACACCGTGCGCCCGGCCCCGGTGCAGAACCTGACGGCCGAACCCGTCCCGCTGGGCGTCCGCCTGACGTGGACCCCGCCCGCCGACGACGACGTGACCGAGTACTACGTGTGGCAGGGCACGACGGACCCGGAGACCGGCGAGACGGTCTGGAGGAAGAACTGCTGGACCTCGAACTCGTCCGAGACCGGGATCGTCTGCCCGACCGTCCCGGACGGCGCCACCCACGTCTACCGCGTGGCCGCCGCGGACGGTTTCCACCTGTACGAGAACGAGGGCCCCGACTTCTTCCACACCACGGCCGTCCCGGTCGCCCTGCCGGACACCCGGCCGCCCGGCTGGACCACGACCGGTGTCCGTGGGGACCGTTACCCGGAGCTGTACGTCGACTGCTCGGAGAGCTCCGGCCTCGGCGACTGCTCCCGGTTCGCCGCCTACCGGGTGGAGCGCTGGGACCCGGCGGCGGCCGCCTGGGACACCCTGGCCGAGGGCCTCGCGGGCACCGCCACGTACTACATGGACACGACCGTGTCCGGGGACGAACTGGGCCTCCACTACTACCGCGTCGTCCGCCTGGACGCCGCGGGCGCCGAGGCGTCGGTCACCTCGGCGGCCTACGGCATCTGGGACTACTGACCCCCTGACGGCATGACGAAAGGGGCCCGGAGGTCGTGACCTCGGGGCCCCTTCGCACGGGTACCGCTAGTCCTTGGCCTTCTTCGGCCGCCACACCACCAGCGCGCTGGTCTGCTGGACCTCCTGGTACGGGACCAGGTCGCGGCGGTAGGAGGCGTGGACGGCGGCCTCGCGCTGCTGCATCGCGGCCGCCGCACCGTCGACGGCCGCCTCCAGCTCGGCGACGCGCTGCTGGAGCGCCATGACCTGGTTCTCCAGTTCGATGATGCGCTTGATGCCGGCCAGGTTGATGCCCTCGTCCTGGGACAGCGCCTGCACCTGGCGGAGCAGTTCGATGTCGCGGGCCGAGTAGCGGCGGCCGCGGCCGGCCGTGCGGTCGGGGGAGACCAGGCCGAGGCGGTCGTACTGACGCAGCGTCTGCGGGTGCAGTCCGGAGAGCTGGGCCGCCACCGAGATGACGTAGACCGGGGTCTCCTCGGTCAGTTCATACGGATTACGTCGACGGCCGTCCATCTCTGTCATGCTCCCTTCGCGGCCTCGAACAACTGGGCGCGCGGGTCCTCGCCCGCGGTCGCCTCGCGATACGCCTCCAGTGCGTCCCGAGCATTCCCCGACAGGTCCTTCGGAACACTCACCTCGACGGTGACCAGGAGGTCGCCGCGGGTGCCGTCCTTGCGGACCGCGCCCTTGCCACGGGCGCGCATGGTACGGCCGTTGGGCGTGCCCGGAGGCAGCTTCAGGGTGACCGGCGGTCCGCCCAGGGTCGGGACCCTGACCTCGCCGCCGAGCGCCGCCTCGGTGAAGGTCACCGGGACGGTCACCGTGAGGTTGTCGTCCTTGCGGCCGAACACCGGGTGGGCGTCCACGTGCACCATGACGTACAGGTCGCCCGCGGGGCCGCCGCGTTCGCCCGGTGCGCCCTTGCCGCGCAGCCGGATCCGCTGGCCGTCGGTCACCCCGGCGGGGATGCGGACCTGCATGGTCCGGGACGACTTGGCGCGGCCGCTGCCCTTGCAGTCCGGGCAGGGGTTCTCCGCGATCAGGCCGCGGCCCTTGCAGTCCGGGCAGGGGTCGGTCAGCGAGAAGCCGCCGCCGGAGCCCCGTGCCACCTGGCCGGTGCCGACGCAGGTCGGGCACACGCGCGGTGTGCCGTTCGCGTCGCCGGTGCCCGAACAGGCCTTGCAGGGGGCCTGCGAGGACATCCGCAGCGGGACCGTGGCGCCCTCGATGGCCTCCGTGAAGCTCAGCGTGACCTCGGACTCGATGTCCTGGCCGCGCCGCGGCTGGGTACGGCCCGCCGTGCCGCCGCCCCGGTTGAACAGGCCCCCCAGGACGTCACTGAAGCCGCCGCCGCCACCGCCGAAGCCGCCGCCGCCCTGGGCGCCGCCTCCGAAGAGGTCGCCCAGGTCGAAGTTGAAGTTGCCGCCGCCCGCGCCCGGCCCCGGGCGGAACCCGCCGTTGCCGAAGAGGGCGCGGGCCTCGTCGTACTCCTTGCGCTTCTTGGGGTCGCCGAGTATGTCGTTCGCCTCGGAGATCTCCTTGAAGCGCTCCTCGGCCTTGGCGTTGCCCTTGTTGGCGTCCGGGTGGAACTCGCGGGCGAGCTTCCGGTACGCCTTCTTGATCTCGGCCTCGGTGGCGTCCTTGGGGACGCCGAGGACCTTGTAGTAGTCCTTCTCGATGAAGTCCTTGGTGCTCATCCCCGACGCGCCCCCTTTCCGGTGTTCCACGTGTTACCTACGACGTCAGCCCTCCTCAGGGCCGTTGTCCTTGTCGTCCCCGGCCGCCGGGGCCTCTTCGGCCCCCTCGGCCTTCGCCGGCGTCGCCCCCGGCTGCGGTTCGGCGACCGCCACCCGCGCGGGGCGGATGGTGCGCTCGCCGATGCGATACCCGGGCTGCAGGATGGCCACGCACGTCGTCTCGGTGACGTCCGGCGCGTAGCTGTGCATCAGCGCCTCGTGGATCGTCGGGTCGAAGGGCTCGCCCTCCTTGCCGAACTGCTGCAGGCCCATCTTCGCCGCGACCGTCTCCAGCGACTCGGCCACCGACTTGAAACCGCCGACCAGTTCGCCGTGTTCCCGGGCCCGGCCGATGTCGTCGAGCACGGGCAGGAGTTCGGTCAGGAGGTTCGCGATGGCGATCTCCCGGACCGTGATCCGGTCGCGCTCCACCCGGCGGCGGTAGTTCTGGTACTCGGCCTGCAGGCGCTGGAGGTCCGCGGTGCGCTCGCCGAGCGCGGTGCGTACCTGGTCCAGCTGCGCGGTCAGACCGGCCAGCTGTGCGCTTGAGTCCCCGGCCGGGGCCGCCCCCTGTGCGGGAGCGGCCTTCGGCTCGGCGTCGTCGGGGGTGGCGCCGGAGGGGACGTCGGGCTTCTCGTCGAAGCCCGGGGTCTCCTCCGTCACGCGGCACCGTCCTTGCGCTCGTCGTCGACGATCTCGGCGTCCACCACGTCGTCGGCTCCGTCACCGGCGGGGGCACCGCCGGCCGCGGCCCCGGAGGCCTGGGCGTCGGCGTACATGGCCTGGCCCAGCTTCTGGGAGACGGCCGCGACCTTCTCGGTGGCGGTGCGGATCTCGGCGGTGTCCTCGCCCTTGAGCTTCTCCTTGAGCTCCTCGATCGAGGCCTCGACCTCGGTCTTGATCTCGCCCGGGACCTTGTCCTCGTTGTCCTTGAGGAACTTCTCGGTCTGGTAGACGAGCTGCTCGCCCTGGTTGCGGGTCTCGGCGGCCTCGCGGCGGCGGTGGTCCTCCTCCGCGTACTGCTCGGCCTCCTGGCGCATCCGGTCGACCTCGTCCTTCGGCAGCGAGGAGCCGCCGGTGACGGTCATCTTCTGCTCCTTGCCCGTGCCCAGGTCCTTGGCGGTCACGTGCATGATGCCGTTGGCGTCGATGTCGAAGGAGACCTCGATCTGCGGGACGCCGCGCGGGGCCGGCGGCAGACCGGTCAGCTCGAACATGCCGAGCTTCTTGTTGTACGCCGCGATCTCGCGCTCGCCCTGGTAGACCTGGATCTGGACGGAGGGCTGGTTGTCCTCGGCGGTGGTGAAGATCTCGGACCGCTTGGTCGGGATCGTCGTGTTCCGCTCGATGAGCTTGGTCATGATGCCGCCCTTGGTCTCGATACCGAGGGACAGCGGGGTCACGTCGAGGAGCAGGACGTCCTTGACCTCACCCTTGAGCACGCCGGCCTGGAGCGAGGCGCCGATGGCGACGACCTCGTCCGGGTTCACACCCTTGTTGGCCTCCTTGCCGCCGGTCAGCTCCTTGACGAGCTCGGCGACGGCGGGCATGCGGGTGGAGCCGCCGACGAGAACGACGTGGTCGATCTCGCCGAGCTGGATGCCGGCGTCCTTGATGACGTTGTGGAACGGCGTCTTGCAGCGCTCCAGGAGGTCCGCGGTCAGCTGCTGGAACTGGGCGCGGGTGAGCTTCTCGTCGAGGTGCAGGGGGCCCTCGGCCGAGGCGGTGATGTACGGCAGGTTGATCGAGGTCTCCGTGGAGGAGGACAGCTCGATCTTGGCCTTCTCGGCGGCCTCGCGGAGGCGCTGCAGGGCCATCTTGTCCTTGCCGAGGTCCACGCCGTGGCCGGCCGCGAACTGCTTGACCAGGTAGTCGACGACGCGCTGGTCCCAGTCGTCACCACCGAGGTGGTTGTCGCCGTTGGTGGCCTTCACCTCGACGACGCCGTCACCGATCTCCAGGAGGGACACGTCGAAGGTGCCGCCACCGAGGTCGAAGACGAGGATCGTCTGGTCGTCCTTGTCGAGGCCGTACGCCAGCGCGGCGGCGGTGGGCTCGTTCACGATGCGCAGGACGTTCAGACCGGCGATCTCGCCGGCCTCCTTCGTCGCCTGGCGCTCGGAGTCGTTGAAGTAGGCCGGGACGGTGATGACCGCGTCGGTCACCTTCTCGCCCAGGTAGGCCTCGGCGTCCCGCTTGAGCTTCTGCAGGATGAACGCGGAGATCTGCTGGGGGTTGAAGTCCTTCCCGTCCAGCTGGATCTTCCAGTCGGTGCCCATGTGACGCTTCACGGACCGGATGGTCCGGTCCACGTTGGTGACCGCCTGACGCTTGGCGACCTCGCCGACCAGAACCTCGCCGTTCTTCGCGAAGGCGACGACGGACGGCGTGGTCCGGGCACCCTCGGCGTTGGTGATGACGGTGGGCTCGCCGCCTTCAAGAACGCTGACGACGGAGTTAGTCGTGCCCAGGTCGATGCCGACCGCACGTGCCATGGTGATTTCCTCCAGCTGACTTGAGTGGAACGGACTCAAGTGTGCATCAAGCCGCGCCCGGGGTCAACAGACCTGAGTCCATCCGACTCAAGTCTTATCCGTTCCTTACACGCAAGTGGCCGCTGACCTGCGTCGCTACGGCGTTACGGGGCCCGTACACCGGAACCCGAAGGAGTAGCAGCACGATGCTGAAGGTGACGCAGGCGACGCACGTGGCGCCGGTCCGGCCGATCCAGCCGCCGTGCACGAGCACCGCGACGAGCACCCCGGCGAAGGACGCGGCGCCGAGGACGACGGTTGCCCGCTGCGAGCTGAGCCCGAGCCGCCGCAGCCGGTGCGCGAGGTGGTCGGGCCCGCGGCGCAGCACCGGGCGCCCGGCGAGGAGCCGTGACAGCACGACGAGCAGCACGTCGGCGCTCGCCACCGCGGTGAGCGCGAACAGCACGCCCGCACTGGCCTCGGGGTCGTAGCCGGACCGGGTGACCAGCGCGGCCGCGGCCAGCACGAACCCGGTGAACAGCGAGCCGGTGGCGCCGAGGGCGATCCGCGCGGGGGACCAGTTGTGCAGCAGGAACCCGGTGAGCGCGGCCGCGAGCACGCTCAGCAGCGCGGCGAGCCCGTCCATCACCTCGGCGGCGGCACAGGCGCCGACCCCGAAGGAGGTCACCACCCCGACGGTCCCGGCCAGCCCGTCGGCGTGGTCGAGCCCCTTGAAGGCGACGGCGACGAAGGCGATCCAGGCCGCCCCGAGCACCCCGCCGACGATCCCGAACTCGCCGTAGGGCACCACGCACGCGGCCGCGACCGCCGTGCCGAACAGCAGGAACCGCGTCTTGAGGCGCCACACGTCGGCGACCACTCCGAGCAGCGCCACGGCTCCCCCGGCGGCCACCAGCTCCCCGACGCCGGTACCGAGCGGGGCGACCCGGCTCCAGTCGCCGGCGAAGGCGACCAGGCAGGTGGCGCCGACCACGGCGAGGCCGCCCAGCGCGGGCACCCGCCGGGCCCGCCGCCGGTCGACGAGCCCGAGCCGCAGGGCACACGGGCGGATCAGCGCGGCGAGGAAGGCGGCGAGCAGGAAGGCGGTGGTGGCGGCGACGATCCCGTAGAGCACAGGTCCAAATTAGACCTGAATGTAACAATTCTGTACGAATAACACGATCGGGTTGGGGCGTACCGCCCAGGCGGACCTCAGCGATCCAGATCACCCCGCACCTGGCTACAGTGCGAGTAAAGATGCGGGTAGTCTCGAACCGACCGGATAAGTTACCGCTTAGTAATTTCGGGAACGCTCTGCGAAGAGACCCGAAGAGACCACCCCTCGCAGGCCCGAGGAGCCCCCATGCAACTCGCCGCGATCATCGTGTCGCTGGTTCTGATCGTGGTTGGCGTGGCGTTGTTCGCCCGCGCCGTCCTGCAGATCTACAACTTCATGCGGCTCGGCCAGAACGTGCCCGCCGGCACCCGTACCGACGAGCCCGGCCGGCGGACCGTCACGGTGGTCAGGGAGTTCCTCGGCCACACCCGGATGAACCGCTGGGGCGTCGTGGGCGTGGCGCACTGGTTCGTCGCGGTCGGCTTCTTCTCGCTGCTGCTGACGATCGTCAACGCCGTCGGCCAGCTGTTCCAGGCCGACTGGATCCTGCCGGTCATCGGCGACTGGGCGCCGTACAACGTCTTCGTCGAGTTCATCGGCACCATGACGGTGCTCGGCATCCTCGTGCTGATCGCGATCCGCCAGCTGAGCAAGCCGAACCGGCCGGGCCGCAAGTCCCGGTTCGCGGGCTCCAACTTCGGCCAGGCGTACTTCGTCGAGACGGTCATCCTGATCGTCGGCGTCTGCATCTTCACGCTGCACGCCCTGGAGGGCGCCCAGCACCACGTGGACTCCTACGAGGCCTCGTTCTTCATCTCGTACCCGGTGGTCTCCTGGTTCCGGGGCATGGACGTCTCCACGCTGCAGAACCTCACCTACTTCTTCGCCGGCCTGAAGATCGCGACCTCCTTCATCTGGATGATCGTGGTCGCCCTCAAGACCGACATGGGCGTCGCCTGGCACCGCTTCCTCGCCTTCCCGAACATCTGGTTCAAGCGGAACGCGACGGGCGAGACCTCGCTGGGCGCGCTGCTCCCGATGACCTCGGGCGGCAAGCCCATCGACTTCACCGACCCGGGCGAGGACGACGTCTTCGGCGTCTCGCAGGTGGAGCAGTTCTCCTGGAAGGGCCTCCTCGACTTCTCGACCTGCACCGAGTGCGGTCGCTGCCAGTCGCAGTGCCCGGCCTGGAACACCGGCAAGCCGCTCTCCCCGAAGCTGCTGATCATGTCCCTGCGGGACAACGCGCACGCCAAGGCGCCCTACCTGCTCGCGGGCGGCGGCAAGACCGCCGAGGGCGAGGAGAAGGGCTCCGAGGAGCAGCTCGCCGGGGTCCCCGCCGCCGCTCTCGCGGAGGCCGAGCGGCCCCTCGTCGGCACCGCCGAGGAGAACGGCGTCATCGACCCGGACGTGCTCTGGTCCTGCACCACCTGCGGCGCCTGCGTCGAGCAGTGCCCGGTGGACATCGAGCACGTCGACCACATCGTCGACATGCGCCGCTACCAGGTGATGATCGAGTCCGCGTTCCCGTCCGAGGCGGGCACGATGCTCAAGAACCTGGAGAAGAAGGGCAACCCCTGGGGCCTGGCGAAGAAGCAGCGCCTGGAGTGGCTCAAGGAGGTCGACTTCGAGGTCCCGGTCGTCGGCCAGGACATCGAGGACCTCACCGAGGTCGAGTACCTCTACTGGGTCGGCTGCGCCGGCTCCCTGGAGGACCGCGCCAAGAAGACCACCAAGGCCTTCGCCGAGCTGCTGCACATCGCGGGCGTCAAGTTCGCGATCATGGGCGGCGACGAGAAGTGCACCGGCGACTCCGCCCGCCGCCTCGGCAACGAGCCCCTGTTCCAGGAGCTCGGCATGGAGAACGTCATGGCGCTGAACACGGCGTTCGGCGAGGAGCTGGACGACGACGGCAAGGTGACCGAGGAGTCCCGCAAGCCGAGGTCGGCCAAGAAGATCGTCGCCACCTGCCCGCACTGCCTCAACACCATCGGCAACGAGTACCCGCAGCTCGGCGGCGACTACGAGGTCATCCACCACACCCAGCTGCTCCAGCACCTGGTGGACGAGGGCAAGCTGGTCCCGGTCACCCCGGTCGAGGGCATCATCACCTACCACGACCCCTGCTACCTGGGCCGCCACAACAAGATCTACACGCCGCCGCGCGAGATCATCGCGAGCGTCCCGGGCCTGCGCAACGAGGAGATGCACCGCCACAAGGAGCGCGGCTTCTGCTGCGGCGCCGGCGGTGCCCGGATGTGGATGGAAGAGCGCATCGGCAAGCGCATCAACAACGAGCGCGTGGACGAGGCGCTGTCGGTGAACCCCGACATCGTCTCCACCGCCTGCCCGTTCTGCCTCGTGATGCTCACCGACTCGGTCAACGGCAAGAAGAACGACGGGAAGGCCAAGGAGTCCATCCAGGTGGTGGACGTGGCCCAGCTGCTCCTCGACTCGGTGAAGACCCCGGTGGACCCGGCCGGCGCCGCGGAGCAGGAGAGCGAGCCGGAGCCGGAGCCGGTGAAGTAGTCCCGACGGCCGCCTCGGCGCCCCGTGCCCTCGCCGGCACGGGGCGCCGTCGTATGCCGGGGCGGACCCCACCCGCCAGGGGGACGGCCGGTCGCCCCGGTACCCCGTACGGCCCTCTCCTGCTCGCGCACCCGGGCCCCGGCGGTTCGGCTGGCAGGAGGGCCGGATCGAGCGGGAGGTACGGGTGGCGGAGGACAGCGCGCACGAGGGCGGGGACGGGAGCGGGGACGGGGGCGGGGACCGGTCCGACGACGTCCGGGAACTGCGGGCCCGGGTCGCGGCCCTGGAGGGCGCACGGGCCCGGCCGCCCCGGCACCGTGTCAGGTCCCTGCTCGCCGTCGTCCTGGTCGTCCTCGGCTGCCTGCTCGCCCCGCTCGCCGTGGTCGCCTCGTGGGCGGCCGACCAGGTCGGCGACACCGACCGCTACGTCAGCACGGTCGCCCCGCTCGCCTCGAACGCCGACGTCCAGGCCGCCGTGGCCGACCGGGCCACCGACGCCCTCATGTCCCACCTCGACCTGCCCGCCCTGCTCGCCGACGTGACCCCCGCGGACCGGCCCCGCCTGCAGCAGGCGCTGGGCGGCAGACTCGGCGACGCGCTCGAAGGGGCCGTACGCAGCTTCGTCCACGACAAGGCCCGCGAGGTCGCCGCGTCCGGCGCGTTCCGGACCGTCTGGACCGACGCCAACCGCAAGATCCACAGCAGCCTGGACAAGGCACTCACGGGCAGCGGCGGGGGCGCGGTCCAGCTGACGGGCGACAGCGTCACCCTCGACATCGGCCCCCTCGTGGACCAGGTCAAGCAGCGCCTCGTCGGCGCCGGGCTGACCCCCGCCGAGCACATCCCCGCCGTGCACACCGACTTCACCCTCGTCAGGTCCGACCAGGTCGGCAAGGTCAGGACCTACGTACGGCTGCTGCAGCTCGCCGGGGACTGGCTGCCGGTGCTGGCCGTGCTGCTGGTCGCCGCCGGGGTACTGCTCGCGGTCCGGCGGCGCCGGGCCCTGGTGGCGGGCTGTCTCGCGGTCGCCGTCACCACCGGGCTGCTCGGCGTCGGGCTGCGCGTGTTCCGCGTGTTCTACCTGGACCGGCTGCCCGCGGGTGTCTCCCCGGGCGCGGCGGCCGCCGTCTACGACGCGCTCACCCACTTCCTGCGCACCGGGGTGCGCGTGGTGGTGGCCCTGGGCGTCGTCGTCGCCCTGGCCGCCTGGCTCTCCGGCCCCGGCCGGTACGCCGGGCTGGTCCGGGGCCTGTGGACGTCCGGCATCGGCGCGGGACGCGCCACCGCCGACCGCGCCGGACTGCGCACCGGCCCGGTCGGCCCCTTCGTCCACCGCCACCGCGTCTGGATCACCTGGGTCCTGGTGGCCGTGGCGGTACTGGCCTACCTGCTGTGGCCCTTCCCCACCGGCTGGGTGGTGGTCGGCATCGCCCTGTGCCTGCTGTTCGTCCTGGCCGTGACGGAGTTCCTGGCCACACCCCCGGCCTGACAGCGCCCCATGAGCGGCGCCGGGGGCCACGAGGCGCCGCAGACGAACGCCGGCGCCGGGCCGCTACGTCAGCCCGATCGCCGCACACGCCGACCGGTACTTCGGCGTGCAGATCTGGGCGACGGTGTAGACGCCGTCCGCGATCACCGTGTCCTCGATGTTGTCCTTCGTGAGGGCGACCACCGGGACGAGCGTCGCGGGGATGTCCTTCTCGGTCGGGCTGTCGACCTTGTCCTGGGCGAGCGCGTCGTACTGGATGTCGCGGCCCTGCACCTTGTACACCGCCATCTGCGCGGCGTCGGTGGCCTCGTCCAGGAACGACTTGTACACGGTCATGTACTGCTCGCCCGAGACGACCCGCTGCACCGCGTCCAGGTTCGCGTCCTGCCCGGTCACCGGGGGGATCGTGGTGGCCCCGGCCTCCTTCAGGGCGTCGATGACGGCGCCGGCCATGCCGTCGTTGGCCGAGTAGACGGCGGCGATGTTGTGCAGGCCGACGGCCCTGATCGCCTTCTTCATGTTCGCGCCGGCGACCGCGGGCGACCACTTGTCGGTGTCGTACTCCCGGGCGATGCGGACCTTGTTACTCAGTTCGCCGAGGGCGCCCTTCTTGAAACTCGCCGTGTTCGGGTCCGCGGGGTCGCCGTTCATCATCACGACCTCGCTGGTGGCCGCCCTGTCGCCGAGCGCACCGAGGATGGCGCGGCCCTGGACCTCGCCGACGAGTTCGTTGTCGTGCGAGACGTACGCGTCGATCGGGCCCTGCGCGAGCCGGTCGTAGGCGATGACGGGGATGCCGGCGGCCTTCGCCCTGCGGACCTCCGGTGCGATGGCCCTGGCGTCCACCGAGTCGACCAGGACGACGTCGACCTTCCGGTCCACCATCTGCCGGAGCTGCCGGCTCTGGGTGACCGGGCTCGCCTCGGCGTTGGCGTAGTCGACCTTGCCCTTGCCGTGGGTGAGGGAGGCGACCTCCTTCTCGATGATGGGGCGGTCGAAGTTCTCGAACCGTGCGGTGTCCTTGTCGGGCAGCAGCAGCCCGACCGTGATGTCGTCGCCCTTCGTCGCGGACGCGGCGGCGCCGCTCCCGCCGATGCCGTCGACGCCGCCGCACGCGGTGAGCGCGAGAGCGGACGCGGAGGCGGCCAGGGTGATCGCGAGGCGGGGCAGGGGGGTCCCGCGGAGGGTGGGAACGCTCACATCAGGCGCCTTCCGAGTGGGGGGAGCGTCATGCGCAACCGATGGTGTGAAGGAAGCAAACGCGTAGCCGCGGGATACGTCAAGACGTATGGACAACGCGGCGGTTGAGGGCGGTCCCGCGCCCTGCGCCGGGACACCCGGAGGGCACTTGTTTCCCCAGGTCAGGCCGTTATGACGGGAGTTGGGCGGGACGGTGGGGCGGCAACCGTGGAGGAGCGGGCAGCGGTAGGGCCAACGGGCCGTCCACGTCAGGGACTTCACCGAGCCTTCGCAGTTGCTACCTCACCTTCACAGCCGGTGTGCGCGGCGCGACGTCACACACCGTCGGGGCCACCCTGTGCCGGGCGAACGGGAAACGGCCCGGGTACGGGACCCGGGCCGTTTGCGTGCGGTGCGAGGCAGGTGTCAGGGCTTCTGCTTGACGAGGGCCGGGACGAAGCGCAGGGCGTCCACGGTGCCGACGCCGGTGGCGAGGTCGTAGCCGTTGACGGCCTTGTAGCCGGTCACGCCCTGGTAGCTGTTGTCCGTGCCGTCGTTGACGTCGACGATGCCGGTCAGCCGGGAGCGGTAGGACGAGAGGTCGTACAGCCGCTTCTGGATGTTGCCGAGGCGGTGGCCGGCGGCCTGGTCGGCGAGGGCGACGACGCCCGCGAAGAGCGGGGTGGCCTCGCTGGTGCCGCCGCTGACGTCCCAGCCGATGGCGGTGGGGTCGAAGCTGGAGTAGATCCAGGCGCCGCCGTCGACCGCGGCGGACATCGAGATGTCGGGGGTGCCGCGGCGGGTGCCGACCACCTTCTTCACGCCGTTCTGGAAGGACGGACGGGTGAACACGTGGGACTGGCCGCCACCGCCGGAGCCGTAGTCGTTGTAGACGCTGTCCGGCTTGACGCGGTTGCCCTTGTCGTCGAGGTGGAGCTGGGTGCCGCCGACGGAGGTGACCAGCGGGTCGGAGGAGGGCCAGGAGTTGACGCGCTTCTTGTAGTACGTCTTGCCGTCCGCCTGGAGGTCGGTGGCGCCGCCGTCACCGGAGGCGGCGAGCACGGTCACCTTCTTGCGGTCGGCGTCCTGGAAGGCGTACCGGAGCTTCTTGATGCTGGAGAAGTCGCCCTTGGCGAAGCCGGGGAAGGTGTTCTCGGTGGCGCCGAAGCTCTGGCTGATGACGTCGCCGACCCCGTGGTCGATCATGTACTTCTCGGCGTCCATCATCTCCGGCAGACCGGTGGTGCCCTCGGTCTCGGAGACGGCCGTCTCCACGACGACGATCTTCGCGGCGGGCGCCACCGCGTGCGCCATCTCGACGTCCAGGGTGGTCTCGCCCGCCCAGCCGGTCATGTCCTGGTTCTTGGGGTCGAAGGCGGGCACGTGGCCCCACTTGACGACCTTCACCTTGGTGCTGGGCAGCCCGAACTGCCTGCTGTAGACGTCGAGGTCGTGCTGGACGGTCGGCGAACCGTACGAGTCGACGATGACGATGGTGCGGCCCTTGCCCGTGACGCCCTTGCGGTAGAGGGCGTTCAGGTCGTACGCGGTGCGGTACTGGAGCGGGGTGTAGCAGTTGATCTGCCACTTGGCCTGGCACTGTGCGTCGGAGAGCGGGCTGCTCACCCGGTGCGCCAGGGTGTGCCCGACGACGGCCGGCACCGCGAGGGTGTGCGGTGCGGCGACGGGCGCGGCGGCCGTGAGCGCGGTGGCCGCGAGGGCGGCGACGGACGTGGCAGCCGCGACGCCCCGCCCGGTGCGGGCTATCTGCATGGATCCCCCTGTGGTTCGGAGTCTCACGAAGTGATCGCGAAGTGGTCTTCGCGCATCACACCGGAGAGGTCATGCACAGATCAAGTGCGTTGAGACGACGATGCCGAACCCTTTACCCTGCGTTATCCCACCATTAGCCTTCGAGCCGTCGGGAGCAGGGCTGGAACCCCGGTGGCGGTCTTTCCGTCTTCCCTCGTCGAACGGGATCTCAACCCTCCCTCAACCTCTAGCAAATCGGCCGGAACTTGAGACACACATCACTGAGACCCTGGGCCGTGGCAGGCGCCACGGCCCTCGCGTTCCTCGTCGCCCTGGAGGCCGCCGCACGCCACTACGGCCTGCCGGGACCGCTCACCAACCAGGCCCGGGAGGTGATATGCGCTCCCAAGTCCGGTTTCCTGCTCTACGCCGGGCTGGCGTTGACGATGGTGGTGCTCACCTGGCGGCAGCGGTTCGCCGCCCTCGGCGCAGCGATAGGCATCGACCTCGTCTTCGCGGCGGTCCGGTGGGCGACCGGCACCGAGGTGACCCACGGCCAGCCGTTCGGCAACGGCGCCCTGTGGGTGCTGCTCGGCTGCGGGGTGGTCGCCGTGACCCGCCGCACCGGCCCGGAGCGCGTCCTGCTGCTGAAGGGCGTCGGTCTCGGCCTGCTCCTGGTGACCGGCCGCAAGACCGGCGACACCTGGCTCCTCATCACCTCGAAGACCCGCCCGATGGTCCTCGACCAGTACGTGGCCACCGCCGACCATGCCCTGGGCAACCCGTCGTGGCTGGTGGGCCGGCTCGTCACGGCCAGTGGCCCGGTCGGCTTCAACCTCCTCGACATCGTCTACGGCCAGCTCGCCGTGGCCGCGGTCGCCGTCGCGCTGTACCAGCTGCGCGGGGTGGCGGCCGACCGCCGCTTCCCGCGCCACCACCTGGTCCGCACCTTCCTGGTGATAGGCCTGCTCGGGCCGGCCGTCTACATGATCTTCCCGGTGGTCGGACCGGTCTTCGCCTACGGCACCGGAGCCGACCACTGGGCGTCCGTCAGCCTCTGGCCGGAGCGGCCCCCGCAGGGCGGGCACTGGCCGGTGGCCGACCTGTGGCCGCGCACGGTGCCGCGACTCACCGCCCCGCGCCCCGTGCCGTACGACGGCTTCACCCCGCGCAACTGCATGCCCAGCCTGCACACGGCCTGGGCGACCACGATCTTCGTGCACTCCCGCAGGGGCCCCCGGGCGCTGCGCTGGGCGGGCGCGTTCTGGCTGGTCGCCACGGTCACCGCGACGCTGGGCTTCGGCTACCACTACGGCGCCGATCTCCTCGCCGGCGCGGTGTTCGCGCTCACGGTCGAGGCGGCCCTGCGCACCTTCGACCGCGACTGGGACCGTTCGGGCCTCCGGCTGGTCGCCCACGGTACGGCGGTCTTCGCCGTGCTCCTGGTCTCCTACCGCTGGCTGCCGCTGGAGATGGCCACGCACCGCTGGGTGGCCGGGCCGCTGCTCGTGCTGGCGACGGCCTCCGTCGTCCACCACTACGTGCGGACCGTCAACCGGTGGGACCCGCGGCCCGCCCCGAAGGTGCGCCGACGGGTGCCCGAGGCCGAAATGGTCTGAGCGTCCGCCTGGGCATGCCGCGCCGCGGTCAGTCGTCCGCCGCGCCGTCGCGGCTGGTCGCGCGGCTCCCCGCGCCTCTGACGGGGCGCTGCAGCTCGGGCGGGACAAGGTCCGCGGGCGGCTCCGGGCCGAGCCACTGCTCGGTCCAGATGACCTTCCCGGCGGACGTGTAGCGGGTCCCCCAGCGGTCGGCGAACTGCGCCACCAGGAAGAGGCCGCGGCCGCCCTCGTCCATGGTGGTGGCCCGGCGCAGGTGCGGGGAGACACTGCTGCCGTCGGAGACCTCGCAGATGAGACAGCGGTCGTGGATCAGCCGCACCCCGACGGGGCCCGTCGCGTGCCGGATGGCGTTGGTGACCAGCTCGCTCAGGATCAGCTCCAGGGTGAAGGCCTCCTCCTTCAGGCCCCAGTCCCGCAGCAGCTCGGTGGCGGCGGCCCGGACCCCGGCGACCGCCGCGGGGTCGGGCGGCACGGTCCAGTACGCGGTGTGCCGGTCGTCCAGCGCCCGGGTGCGGGCGACGAGCAGGGCCACGTCGTCCCGGGACGCCCCGGGGAGCATGGCGTCAAGGGCCGCCCGGCACATCTGGTCGGGCGTGCGTCCCGGCACCGCGAGGGCCCGGCGCAGACGCTCGATGCCCTCGTCGATGTCCTCGCACCGGTCCTCGATCAGGCCGTCGGTGTAGAGCACGATGCCACTGCCCTCGGGCAGCAACACCTCGCTCGTCTCGTACGGCATGCCGCCCAGCCCCAGGGGCGGTCCGGCCGGAATGCCGGGCAGGCGGGCGTCGCCGTCCGGGAGCACGACGACCGGCTCCAGGTGCCCCGCCCTGGCCATGGTGCACACCCGGGACACCGGGTCGTAGATCGCGTACAGGCAGGTGGCGCCGGTGAGGGTGCGGTTGCCGCCCTCGCCGTCCCGGTCCTGGTCGATGCGGGTGACCAACTCGTCGAGGTGCCAGAGGAGTTCGTCCGGCGGCAGGTCGAGCGTGGAGAGGTTGTGCACGGCGGTGCGCAGCTGGCCCATGGTGGCGGCGGCGTGCAGTCCGTGCCCCACGACGTCGCCGACCACGAGGGCGACGCGTGCCCCGGGCAGCGGTATCACGTCGAACCAGTCGCCTCCGACGCCGCCGAGCCCGGCTCCCGCCGGCAGGTAGCGGTACGCCGCGTCGACCGCGTTCTGCTCCGGCAGGGCGTGCGGCAGGAGGCTGCGCTGCAGCGTGACCGCCATGGTGCGCTCCCGGGTGAAGCGGCGCGCGTTGTCGATGCTGGTGGCCGCGCGGGCGACCAGCTCCTCCGCGAGCGAGAGGTCCTCGTCGGTGAAGGGGGTCGGCTCCTTGGACCGCCAGAAGGTCGCCACACCGAGGATCACCCCGCGGGCCCGCAGCGGGGCGGAGATCATCGAGTGGATGCCATAGGCCACCAGTTGGCGGGCCCGGTCGGGGTCCTGGGCCTGCCAGCCGGAGAAGGCGGCCATGTCGGGCTCCAGCACCATCCGCCCGGAACCGAAGCCCTCGCCCTGCGGCGTGAAGGGGTCGAAGTGGATGAGCGCGCCGGGCGGGTAGAGCGGCACGTCCGGCCGGATGCCGTGCAGGGCGACCCGGCGCAGCTCCGCCATGCCCGCCTCGTCCGGTTCCCCGCCGCTCAGCACGGTGTCGGCGAGGTCGACGGTGACGTAGTCGGCGAGTCCGGGCACGGCGAACTCCGCCAGTTCCTCGGCGGTGCGCGTCACGTCGAGAGTGGTGCCGATGCGCAGTCCGGCGTCGTACAGCAGCGCGAGCCGTTCCTGGACCACCTCGATCCGGCCCGTCAGCGCGGCCAGTTCGGTGGTGTCCCGCAGGGTGGCGACCGCGCCGCCCGGTCCGGGCGGGGCGTCCATGGGGCACTGGCTGACGGCCAGCAGCCGGTCGCCCACCTCGATCACCTCGTCCGTGGCCGCCCTGCCGGAGGCGAGGAGCTCTTCGGCCCTGGGGGCGATGCCCAGCTCCGTGACGGGCCGGCCGTCCACGTCGGGCGCCAGTCCCAGCAGGCGCCGCGCCTCGTCGTTGGCCAGGAGCAGCCGGCGATGCCGGTCGACGATCAGGACGCCCTCGCGCACCGAGTGCAGAACGGCGTCCTGGTGCTCGTACATGCGCGTGATCTGCGCCGGTCCCAGACCGCGGGTCTGGCGGCACAGGCGCCGGCCGACGAGTGCCGTGCCGGTGGTGGCGGCCGCGAGCGCCAGCCCGGTGCCGGTCAGGACGAGCGGCACCTGGCGGGCCGCCGCCAGACTCACCCGGTGGACGGTGATGCCCGCGGAGACCAGCCCGACGACCTTGCCGTCGGCGGCGGTCACCGGGACGACGGTCCGCACGGAGGGGCCGAGCGTGCCGGTCGTCGTCTCGGTGACGGTGCCGCCGTGCTGCGCCGCCCCGATGCTGCCGATGTAGCGGCGGCCGATCTCGGCGGGGTTCGGATGCGTGTACCGGATGCCCGCGGGGCTCATCACCACGACGAAGTCCACGTGCGCGCGCCGGCGGGTCTCCTCGGCCAGCTGCTGGAGCGCGGCGGTCGGACGGTCCCCGGCCAGCGCCTGCCGCACGGTGGGATCCGCGGCGACGGACGCGGCCACGGCCTGCGTGTGGTTGCGTGCGTCCCGCTCGGCGTCGGTCCGCGACTGCAGCAGGAGGGCGGCGACCGCCGTCGCCACCAGAACCAGGACGACCCCGACCTGCATGAGGAACATCTGACCGGCAACGCCGCGTATCCCGTACCAGGACCGCACCTGCCGGAGCATATGGTGCATACGGCTCATATAACACCACGCAGGTGGGAGTCCATCACCCCCGGACCGCATCCGTTCGCGGCCCCGACGCGCTCCGCACGCGGGCACCTACGACACGTGAGCGCACGGTGCCGGGCGCCGTCAGCCCCCTTCCCGCGGGATCCACTCGCTGCCGCCCAGCGGGTAGTCGTAGCCCGGGCGGCCGGCGTCGCCGCTGGTGCGGAAGGCGGTGCCGGCGTTGTCGACGTGGACGGTGCCGCGGCGGCTGCCGCTGGACCAGTCCAGGGTCAGGTCCCAGCGGACGTCGTGGGCCCTGGTGCGGGCGAAGACGTAGAAGACCTCCGGGTCGGACTCGCTGACCTTGTACGGGAAGTCGCGCTGGCCGTTCTTGGCGGTGACCGTCGGGCTGCCGTTGTCGAGGTCGATGTCGAACGACTTGGTCCCGACGCCACCGCCGCAGCCGACGCCCATCGAGTAGTCGTTCCAGGCGAGCGGTGCGCCCTTGCTGAGCACCCGCACGTGCAGCGCCTCCAGGACGACGGTCTCGGCCCCGGTGCCCTGGACGGTGAGGGCGACCTCCTGTTCGCCCGAGGACACCGCCCCGTAGGCCGCGGCCCAGCGCGGGGCGTCCTGCTCGCTCGCCGGCGGGCCGACCTGCGCGGGCTCGCTGTCGACGAGGAAGTGCTGGCTGCACGGGTCGTCGTAGACGTACGGACGGGTGTTGACGGCGAGCGGTACGGCGGTGCCGGTGGTGCCGCCGTCGGCGTCCTGGGCCCCGCCGCCCTGCTTGCCGTCGTCCGCGGAGCCGCCGGTCCCGGTCGTCGCGGACCCGGTGGGGGTGGCGGAGGACGAGGCGGCGGGCGTGTGTCCGGTCCCGCTCGGGGACGGCGAGAGGGACGCCTTCCCGGTGCGCGGCGGGCCGGTGACCGCGGCGGCGTCCCCGGCCGCCCGCTCGTCGCCCGTGCCGCCGTGGCCGCCGCCGAACGACGGATGCACGGCGAACACGACGGCCCCCAGCACAGCGGCCGTCGCGAGGGCGGCGATCAGCGCGGTACGCCGCCGACGCGGCGGCGCGGGCCCCCGCGGCAGGTCGGCGACGACCGGCTCGCCGCCGTCGTCGGGGCCACCCTCACCGGGGCGGCTGCCGCCGGTACCCGACGGCATGTCGGAGCCGGCGCCCACCGGCCGCGCACCGCCGTCGCCGGGTCCGGACGACGGCTCGGCAGCGGTCTTCCGCGGCGCGGCCGTCGCCGTGGCCTGGTCCGTCCTGCTCCCCCGTGCCGCGTCCGCCAGGATCCAGCGCCGGTGCAGCTCCACCAGTTCCTCGGGCGTCGCCCGGCAGACCCGTGCGAGGCGCTCCACCGGCGCGTACTCGACGGGCACCGCCGTGCCGTTGCAGTACCGGTGCAGCGTCGACGTGCTCATGTGCAGCCGCTTGGCCAGCACCCCGTAGCTGAGCCCAGAACGGTCCTTGAGCTCCCGCAGCAGCAGCGCGAACGCCTCCGTCGCGTCGGCCCCTGTCGCCCCTGACACCCGTTCCCCCATCCCCTCGCGTCCCAGTCCCGCGTTCCAGGGCCGCCGTGTTCGCCCTGGTCGCAGCCCGTTTCCGCGTTCCAGTGTCCCCAACTGCCCGCCGTGCCTGGCGGTTGGGACGGATCGCCTCGCAGGCTTCGGTCATCCAATCACCACCGCCACCCGAACACCGAAGGGGCACGTCCACATGTCCAGCCTCCGCACCTCCCGCACCCGTCTCGTCGGCGCCGCCACCACCGTCGTCCTCGCCGCGCTGTCCCTGACGGCGTGCGGCGACGGCACGGGCGTCCACGCCGAGAGCGTCGCGGCCGCCGCGCCGACGACCGCGCACGTCGCCTCCCCCAAGCCGTCCGCCGTCGGCTCGACCACCTCCACCACCGGCTCCGCCCCGGCGGCCGGGGCCACCACCGGCACGCAGAAGTCCGCCGGGGGCACCGCCGCGTCGAAGGCGCCCGCGACGACCGCCAAGCCGGTCACCTGCGAGGGGTCCAACACCAAGACGGTCGCGGCTCCGCTGAACCGCCCCGTGAACCACATGCTCCTCACGGTGACCAACACCGGCAGCAGGACCTGCTACCTCCACTCCTACCCGGCCGTCCGCTTCGGCGAGGCCCAGTCCGTCCCGCCGGTGATCGAGGACTCGAAGCCGCAGGCCGTCGTCACGCTCGCGCCGGGCGAGTCCGGGTACGCCTCGGTGAGCCTGTCCGCCACCGACGGCAGCGGCACCCACGGCCAGACCGTGAACTCCCTGTACGTCTACTTCCACGGCAGCTCCGGCAACGAGAGCGTCGGCACGGCCGCCCACCCGTCGCTGCCCGCGAAGGGCGTCTACGTCGACGACTCGCTCAAGGTCACGTACTGGCAGCAGTCGATGGACGACGCCGTCAACTGGTGACGCCGTGGCCCTCGCGCCCAGCACCTGCCCCAGCACCGCCCCGGCAAGGAAGGTGACCCGCCGTGCACCGCACCCGCAGGATCTCCCGCTTCGTGACCGCCTATCTCCGCGCCGCCTTCCAGGTCGTCGTCCTGGGCGGCACCGCGAACCTGCCCCAGGCCGCGGCGGTCCGCCGCCGCTGGTAGCGGGGACGGACCACGAAGCCGCCTACCAGCCGATCCCCGACGCCAGGAACGGCTCGTCCTGCTGTGGCCGGCCGTGCACGCCCTGATGAACTGGGGCGGGGCCTTCTACTCCCCGAACGGCGTCAAGCGCCTCCTCCGGCACGACCTGGACGGCGGACTCATCGATGCCGGGGGGCTGCCGGGAGTGCGGTGCGGCCGTCCCGGTCCCCGAGATCCGGAGCGAACCCGGCCCCGGCCACCGTCCGCCGGGCGGCGTCACGGACCGCGTCTGCGACGCGATCGACACGCCGAGGCGGCTCCTGAAGCCGATCGCACCGGCCCGCGCACGACTGAGCCGGCCCGCCCTGCGCCCTGAGGCCCCCGGGCACCACAGGGCGCCACGGGGCGTGACCACAGCGCGACAGGCCGTGACCTGTGCCTAAAGTGGGCGGGTGACGGGCGTTTCCCCGGCGGCGTCGGTGGGTCGCAGGCTCCGGGTGCAGGGGCCGTCGGCGGCCCGGATCCTGGTGATCGCGGTGCTCTGCTGGCAGACGGCGCTGTGGGCCGGTGCCGACCAGCCGCCGGTGTTCGCGGCCATCGTGCCGCTGCTGTGCCTGCGCGGTGACTCCGCCACCTCCCTGGTGGCGCTGCTGCTGAGGATCCTCGGCGTGCTGGCCGGCGTGGCCCTGGGCGTCACCGTCGTCAGCCTCTTCCGGCCGAGCACGCTCGTCCTCGCCGTCGTGATCGGGCTGGCCCTGCTGTGCGGGACCGTCATCAGTTCCGGGACGACCCTGAACGTGCAGGTCGCGGTGACCTCGCTGCTGGTCTTCGCGAACCCCTCGCCGGAGTCCTACGGCTTCGCCCGGCTCTGGGAGAACGCGCTGGGAGGTGCCGTCACCGCCGTCCTCGCCCCGCTGCTCTGGCCGCGGAACCCCCGCAGGGAGGTGGCGGCGCTGGCCCGCAGGTGCGCGGACGGTCTCACGGAGGGCCTCGTGCGCACCACGCGCGCGATCGGGTCCCCGGACGCGGCGCGCGCGAACCGGGTGTCGGCGCAGGCCGCGGCGGACCGGCTGCGTGGCTACGGGGCGCAGGCGCGGGAGGCGGAGAAGGCCCTGCGGTTCAATCCGCTGCGCCGCCGCCACCGCACCGAGGTGACCGTGCTGGGCGGCCGGATCGACCTGGCCGTCCGGGCGGTGCCCCAGTTCCTCTCGCTGGCCGCCGAGGCCGAGTTCTTCAGCGTGCGGGACGGCCCGGCCCCGGTGCTCTGCCGGGCCCGGGCCGCTCTGCTCCCGGTCGCCGAGGCCACCGGGCACGCCCTGGAGGCGGTCCTCGCGGGGCGGGATCCGCACGCCGACACGGCAGCCGCCCGCGCCGCACTGGCCCGGTACGCCGAGAGCGACCGGGAACCGCCGGCCGTGGTGCTGCGCAGGCCGTTCACCCGGGTCCTCGACCTCTGCGACGGCTTCCGCGGCTGATCAGGGGCCCGGGGCCGGCCGCCGGGAGCTGCTCCCGAGGACAGATCCGGACGGGCGCAGGAGGATGGAGAGGCTGGGGTGTGCCGAGTACGCCGGAGGCGACCATGGGTGCGGTTCTCGGTGACGTGCTGGGTTTCGCGGCCGCCGTCGCGGTCAGCCCGCTCCCGATCATCGCGGTGATCCTGATCCTCGCCACCCCACGGGGGCGCCTCAACGGCGTGCTGTTCACCGTGGGCTGGATCCTGGGGCTCGCGGTGCTGGGCGCGGTGATGCTGGCGATCGCCTCCCCCGCGCACGCCTCCGCCCACAAGCACCCGGCCACCTGGGTGGGAGCCCTCAAACTCGCCCTCGGCCTGTTGCTGGTCGTCTTCGGCGCCCGGCTGTGGCACCGGCGCCCGAGGGATCCCTCGGAGGCCCGGCTGCCGAAGTGGATGAGCGCCATCGACCGCCTCACCCCGGTCAGGATCTTCGCGCTGGGGGTGGGCCTCGCCGCCCTCAACGCGAAGAACGCCCCGCTGACGATCGCCGCCGGGGCCGCGATCGGCTCGGCCGGGCTGCCGGTGGGGCAGCAGATCGGGGCCCTGGCGGTCTTCGTGGTGGTCGCCACCCTCGGTCTGCTGGCCCCACTGGGGGTCTTCCTGCTCGGTGGCGAACGGGCCAGGACCACGCTCGGCAGCTGGAAGGACTGGGCGGCTCAGCACAACGTCGCCGTGATGGCGGTCCTGTTCTTCGTCCTCGGGCTGAAGCTGCTCGGAGACGGCGTCTCCGTCCTCACCTCCTGACGGACCCGGTGGCAGCGCGCCGCCACGGTCACCAATAGTGACGTCGGCCGGCGACCGCGTGTCCGGTGGATCCGAGGACCCAGAAGACGGCCCCGACGACGAGCAGGATGATTCCCAGCGTCCACAGGATCGATATGCCTGTGAGGAACCCGACGATGAGCAGGATGACACCGAGAGCGATCATGACCGTACCTCCTAGCGTGTTCCACGGCCTCTGTCGCCATCCCGGGTTCCCCGGAGCGGCGCGGTCATACCGGAGCCTTTCGACCGGGTGACGGGAGAATCGAGACAGGTGTCCGGACAGGGCTCGCCGGACCGCAGCCGCCGCCGTCCGACGCGGCACGGTGTCGCGGGCGCGTACGCGGATTCCGATACGCCGGCCATAGGTGCGGGCCCGTAGCCTCGACGGCATGCGTGTGCTGATCGTCGAGGACGAGCCCTATCTGGCGGAGGCCATCCGCGACGGCCTGCGCCGGGAGGCGATCGCCGCGGACGTCGCGGGGGACGGCGGTACGGCGCTGGAGCTGCTGGGCGTCAACAGCTACGACATCGCCGTCCTCGACCGCGACATCCCCGGGCCGTCGGGGGACGAGGTCGCCCGGCGCATCGTCGCCTCCGGGAGCGGGATGCCGATCCTCATGCTCACCGCGGCCGACCGCCTCGACGACAAGGCGTCCGGCTTCGAACTCGGCGCCGACGACTACCTCACGAAACCCTTCGAGCTCCAGGAACTCGCGCTCCGGCTCCGGGCCCTCGACCGCAGACGCGCCCACAACAGACCGCCCGTACGGGAGATCGCGGGGCTGCGCCTCGACCCGTTCCGCAGGGAGGTCCACCGGGACGGGCGGTACGTCGCGCTGACCCGGAAGCAGTTCGCCGTCCTCGAAGTCCTCGTCGGCGCCGAGGGCGGCGTCGTCAGCGCCGAGGAACTCCTGGAACGCGCCTGGGACGCGAACGCCGACCCGTTCACCAACGCCGTCCGCATCACCGTCTCGGCCCTGCGCAAACGGCTCGGCGAGCCATGGCTCATCACCACCGTCCCGGGCACCGGCTACCGCATCGCCACCCACCCGGACTCCGCCCGCCCGGAACGGTGAACGGGCCTTCGCGGCGTCAGTTCACGGTGAAGGAGTAGGAGTAGGCGGCCAGTTGGATGCCGGAGCGGGTGGTGGCGTAAACCTGGAGCCCGTCGGGGCCGGCCGAGCCCGGAGTCCAGTCGACGGACGTGGTGCCGTCGGCACCCGCGGCCACCGTGACCTCCGGCTCCGAGTCGAAGGCGTACGTGTAGCTCACGACGCCCTTCACCTTCGGCGTGAACGTGAAGGTGCCGGGGACGCCCACACCGCCGCCGTAACCGTCCTCGGGGTAGACGTCCGAGGTGACCGTGGGAGTCGTGTCGTAGTCGATGTCCCAGAACGTCGGATCACTGACCCAGCCGTCGGCGCTCCTGCTGGTCACCTCGACATGCTCGCCGTTGACGCCGTCCATGGTGAGCTGCGTCGTCGCCGTGCCGTCGGCCGCCGCCGCGACGTCGAAGGTCCGGTCGCCGTCGGGGCCGTTGACGGTGTGCACGGAGTAGCTGACGACCGGGCTCCTCGACTGGAGCGCGGCGTCGGGCCGGAGCGTGAACGTGGTCGTGTCGCCGAACTCGGGCGAGGGGTCGGACGGGGTGACGGTGGGTGCCGTGCCGCGGACCAGGAAGCTGTAGCTGGTCGTGTCCGACGGGTTGAGGGCCCGGTCGAGGCCGCTCACCGTCAGCGTCCCGCTGCCGCCGTACGGCGGAACCAGGTCGACCGTGGCCGAACCGCCGGGGGCGTCGGCGCGTACGAAGTGTGCCGAATCCGCGTACGGGTCGCGGGGCTGCGGGACGCCGTGGTCGTCGAAGTCCGCGAGGTCGATGACCGGGAGGGGCTGTGTCCAGGAGAACTGGAACCCGGTGACGTCGTCGTCGCCGTTGGCGCTCAACGTGAACCTGACCGGGTCGCCGCCCTGGTTCCACTGGTTCGGCGGGTAGTTCGGCGAGGTGACGGTGGGCGTGCCGACGGGACGGGTGCTGTCGATCGTGAAGTAACAGGGGGCGGACCAGTCCGAGGCCGCGTCCCCCGCCACGGTCTGCGCCCGCCACGCATAGGTCTGCCCGTCCACGAGCATGCCCGACAGGACGCCCTTGGCCTCGTACCCGGGGGTGGCGCGGTCACGGGTGACCGTCTGGGTCCTCGACGGATCGGCGACCGGCCAGGCCTCGTACCGGACGCTGACCGGGGAGTTGCCGGTGGCGTCCGTGGTTCCGGGGATACCCTCGACGACAACGTTGCCGAGAGCCGAAAGGTACGTGGGCCGGTCCGCGTCGGTGGCACAGTTCCGGTAGCCGTTGAACAGCTGGGTGGGTGCGGTGGGCACCCCGTCGGCCGCGCTCGCGGGCAATGCGGCGGCGGCCAGTGACAGGCCGAGTGTTCCCAGCAGTGCGAGGACGGCGCGCGGGCGCGCGCCGAAGGACATGGTCAAGTGGTCCCTCCCGTTTTGGATGCCCGCGACCGCGCACGAATGCGCACGGGTGTGCGGGCAGCGGAGGGATCGTATGGGCGTTGCGCGACAAGTCGCATGGGAATTACGACGAGTTGAGCGAAGCACGTCCCGTCAGGTGCGCGCCCCCCACCGGCCCGCGGTGCACGAACGGGGCGGCCGGTGGAGCGTCAGTTCTGCTCGACGTCCAGGTGGATCGGTCCGCGCAGGACAGGGCTGCGGCGGTACGGGGGTGGGTCGGCGACCAGGGTGGGGGCGTCGAGGCGGCGTACCAGTTCGGTCAGGGCGATCTGGGCCTCGCGGCGGGCCAGTGGGCCGCCGAAGCAGAGGTGGATGCCGCTGCCGAAGCCGAGGTGCTGGTTATCGTGCCGGTCGGGGTCGAAGCGGTCCGGGTCGTGGAAGCGATGGGGGTCGCGGCTGCCCGAGGCGAGCATCAGCATGATCTGCGAGCCCCTGGGGATGACGGTGTCGGCGACGGTGATGTCGCTGTACGCGGCCCGCCAGGGAATGATGTGCACGGGCGGTTCGTAGCGCAGGAGTTCCTCGACCAGCGGCACGATCAGGTCCGGTTCGCCGCGCAGCCGTTGCAGCACGTGCGGGTGGCGCAGCAGGGTCAGCATGCCGTTGGTGATGAGGTTGACGGTGGTCTCGTGGCCGGCGATCAACAGCAGGTTGGCGGTGCTGATGATCTCCTCGTCGGTCATCCGCCCGTCCGGCCCGTCGTCGTTGGCCAGCCGTGACAGCAGGTCGTCGGTGGGGTGGCCGTGGCGTTGCTCGACCAGGCCGCCGAGGTACCGGCGCAGGTCCTGGCGGGCCCGCACCCCGTTGTCGAGTTTCTCCTGCGGGTCGGTCCTGGCGTCGTAGTCGATCGCGTTGATGATGTCGTTGACCCAGACCCGGAACCGCGGTTCGTCCTCGCGGGGCACGCCGAGCAGGTGGCAGATCACCGTGACGGGGAACGGGTAGGCGAGGTCGTCGACGATGTCGATCCGCTCCCGGTCCGCGACGCCGTCCAGCAGCCCGCCGACGGTGTCGGCCAGGGCGGGTTCCAGGCCGGTCACCAGACCCGGGGTGTGCGGGGGGCCGAAGTGGCGCATCGCCATCCGCCGCAGCCGGTCGTGCTCGGGCGGGTCCATGTTGATGAAGGCCGGCGTGGTCGTTCCCTCGGCCGAGGGCATCGGGTGCGCCAGGTTGCGGACGTCGGAGCTGAGGTGCGGATTGTGCAGGATGTCCGCCAGCTCGCGGTACGTGCTGATGACGTAGCTGCCGTCGTCCTGCCGGGCCACCGGCGTCTCGCGCAGCTCGGCGTAGAGCGGGTATGGATCGGCACGGGAGGCGTAGTCGAGGATCCGGCGCAGTGTGTCGGGCGCCTCGGTGGTGGTCATCTCGCGGTCCTTTCCTCGGCCTTTCCTCCTGGCGGTGTACTCCCGCCGGTGCGCTCCCGCCGGCGGCGTCCTAGCGGCCGTGCTGGTGCGCGGCCGTGACGCGTCGTTCGCCCGGGTCGTGTCCGGTGACGACCACGGTGGCGCCCTGGGCGAGCAGGGTGGGGCCGGGGAAGTCGACGGGCACCGGCTTGGTGTCGACGGGCTGGTCCGGCGTGGGGCAGGGCGGCGGGAAGGGCGCGGCCGTCTCGATGAGACGCCGGTAGTGGTCCAGCCACTTCGCGTTGTTGAAGGTCACCGCCGCGGTGACCCGGCCCTGGTAGCCGTACGCGGCGACGAAGCGGTGGTCGGACACCGATCCCTGGGTGACGACCACCTCGTCGGCGAAGGTCGGCACGCCGACGGACTTGATGTTGACGCCGAACTGGATCGACCAGAAGCGCGGGATGGACAGGTGGGGCCAGCGCTCCGCCTGGCCGTTGACCATGTTGTGGGCGGCGACCTCGGCCTGCTCCACCGCGTTGGCCCAGTGCTCCAGCGAGATGAGCCGGTACTCGTAGACCGGGTTCGGGCAGCGCGCCACGTCGCCGGCGACGAACACGTCGTCGGTGATCAGCCCGTTGAGGTCCATGGCACGGCAGCCCGTGTCGCAGGCGACGCCCCAGACGCCCGCCGCCAGCCCGGAGCCCCGCAGCCACTCGGTGTTGCGGATGCCGCCGAGCGCGACCACCGCCACGTCGGCGTCGACGGTGCTGCCGTCGTCGAAGTGGGCACGGCGCAGCCGCCCCTGGGCGTCCCCCTCCAGCTGTGTGACCTTGACACCGCACCGCAGGTCGACCCCGTGCGCGCGCTGCATGTCGGCCGCCACCTCGCCGATCATCGCGCCGAGCGCCCCGACCAGCGGGTACGGCGCGAGTTCCGCGACGGTCACCGGGATGTCCCGCTCCCGGCAGATGGAGGCGATCTCGGAGCCGGTGAACCCCGCCCCGATGACCAGCACCCGGGACGGCCCGGCGGCCAGGGCCCGCTGCAGCCCTTCGGCGTGCTCACGGGTCCGGACGACGAACACCCCGTCCAGCGCCGCCTCGGACTCGACGAACCACGGCCGGGCCCGTACCCCGGTGGCGATCAGCACCCGGTCGAAGGGGACCTCGCGCCCGTCGGCCAGACGTACGTGGTCGGTGGCCAGGTCGAGGCCGCTCGCGGGCACGCCGAGCAGCCACTCGGCGTCGACCTCCCGCCGCCGCGGCAGCCTGGTGCCGTCGGCCGGCACCCACCCGGTCAGGACCTGCTTGGACAAGGGGGGACGGTCGTAGGGCTCGCCCAGTTCGTCGCCGATCATCGTCAGCGACCCGGTGAACCCCTCCGCGCGCAGGGACTCCGCGGCCCGCAGCCCCGCCAGTGACGCCCCGACGATCACGATACGGCCGTCGCGCTTGAACGCTCGCAGGTTGTCGGCGCTGGTCATGACCTCGACGCCTCCAACGGTGCGTCCCGCCGCTCCGTCCGGCCCTCCAGCCGGTCGACGAGGATCGCCTGGACCGGACAGGCCGCCGCGGCGCGCAGCACCCGCTCGCGCTGGGCGTCATCGGGCTCCGGGTCGTACATCAGCGCTTCCTCGCCGTGCATCCGGAACGCGTCCGGGGCCAGGAACGCGCACTGTGCGTACCCTTCGCATCGGGAAAGATCGACGACGACTCGCATCCCGGCCTCCACAGGAAGAATTCGGTGCTCGCGAGAGAGAACGCGAGAGAGAAGCGAGAGAGATCGGCGGTCGCGCAGGGGCGACCGGCGTCACTAAGACGCCTGAAAAACCGCCATTTCACCCGATCAGCGTATTCCGCGCGCACATCGCCCGCACCCCGGGAAACCGGGTGTCCGTGGCCCGGCCGGGCGAAGATCCTGCGCCGCGCGGCGCAACGCGGTCCGTCACGGCATGCCACCGCCCGGCCCCGGTGCTTGGCTGGGGTCCGGATCTCCGGGCGCCGGGCCCGGCACGGGCGGGCACGTGGCGGAGGGTCAGGACATCGTGAGTTCCACCGAGGGGCCGGCCGCGTCCGGGGCGTCGGGGAGCGCGATCCCCGCCCATCTGCTGCGGGGCCAGAAGGCCCTGGTGACCGGCGCGAACTCCGGCATCGGCAGGGCGACGGCCGTGGCCCTGGGCCGGGCGGGGGCCGACGTCGTCGTCAACTACGTGGCCGGCCGCGAGGAGGCCGAGGAGGTGGTCGCGGAGATCACCGGCCTCGGGGTCCGGGCCGCCGCCTACGAGGCGGACGTCTCCGACGAGCGGCAGGTCGTCGCCATGACCGACCGGATGGTCCGGGAGTTCGGCACGATCGACATCCTGGTCGCCAACGCGGGGCTCCAGCGGGACGCCCCGGTCACCGAGATGACCCTCGCCCAGTGGCGGAAGGTCCTGGACGTCAACCTCACCGGCCAGTTCCTGTGCGCCCGCGAGGCCACCAAGGAGTTCCTGCGCCGAGGTGTCGTCCCCGAGGTGTCGCGCGCGGCCGGGAAGATCATCTGCATGAGCTCGGTGCACCAGGTCATCCCGTGGGCCGGCCACGTCAACTACGCCTCCTCCAAGGGCGGCGTGCAGATGATGATGGCGACGCTGGCCCAGGAGCTGGCGCCGAAGAAGATCCGGGTGAACGCGATCGCCCCCGGGGCGATCAGGACCCCCATCAACCGCAGCGCCTGGGAGACGGCCGAGGCCCGGGAGGACCTGCTGCGGCTGATCCCCTACGACCGCATCGGCGACCCCGAGGACATCGGCCACGCGGCCGTGGGCCTCGCCTCCGACCTCATGGACTACGTCGTCGGCACCACCCTGTACGTCGACGGCGGCATGACCCTCTTCCCGGGCTTCGCCACCGGCGGCTGACAGGTTCGGAGCGCCCCGGCAACTGAGGGACGCGGGGCACCAGATCCCGGCGCTACCCCTGCCGGACGAGCCCCGACCGCCGGCTGTCGAGCGCCCGGTCCAGGGTGAGGGCCGAGTCGATGAGGGCGAGGTGGGTGAACGCCTGCGGGAAGTTGCCCAGCTGACGGCCCGTCGGGTCGATCTCCTCGGAGTACAGGCCGAGATGGTTGGCGTACCCCATCATCTTCTCGAACACCAGCCGCGCCCGGTCGGTCCGGCCCGCCCGCGCCAGGGCGTCGACGTACATGAACGTGCACAGCGAGAAGGTGCCCTCCGAGCCGCGCAGGCCGTCGGGCGAGGCGTCGGGGTCGTACCGGTAGACCAGGCTGTCGCTGACCAGTTCGTCCTCCATGGCGTCCAGGGTGGTCGACCACATCGGGTCCCCGGGGGTGAGGAAGCCGACCGTCGCCATGCGCAGCAGCGAGGAGTCCAGGACCTCGCTTCCGTAGCGCTGGACGAAGGCCTGCCGGTCCTCGCTCCAGCCCCTGGCCATGACCTGCTCGTAGACCGCGTCCCGTTCGGCCTTCCAGCGGTCGGCCGCCGACGGCCACCCGTTCGACTCGGCGAGGCGCAGCGCCCGGTCGAACGCCACCCACGACATCACCCGGCCGTAGGTGAAGTCCTGGCGGCCGCCGCGGGTCTCCCAGATGCCCTCCTCCGCCTGGTCCCAGTGGTCGGCCAGCCAGTCCAGGTCCGTCCGCAGCGAGGTCCAGCCGCCGTGGCCGACGGCGAAACCGTGCCGGTGCGCGAAGTAGATGCTGTCCAGGGCCTCGCCGTAGATGTCCAGCTGGAGCTGACCGGCGGCGCCGTTGCCGATGCGGACCGGCGCGGAACCGGCGTAGCCCTCCCAGTGGTCGAGGATCCGCTCGTCCAGGTCGGAGGAGCCGTCGACCTTGTACATGATGTTGAGCGGGCCCGTGGTCCGGTCGCCGCCGACCCCCTCCCTGACCCGGTCGCCCAGCCAGCTGATGAACGCCCTCGCCTCCTCCGTGAAACCCAGCCCCAGCAGCGCGTACACGGAGAAGGAGGCGTCCCGGATCCAGGTGAAGCGGTAGTCCCAGTTGCGCTCGCCGCCCAGCTGCTCCGGAAGCGCCGCCGTGGGGGCGGCCACCACCGCGCCGCTCGGGGCGAAGGTCATGAGCTTCAGCGTGACCGCGGACCGCTCCACCACCTCCCGCCAGCGTCCGGTGTAGGTGGACCGCGCCAGCCAGGTGCGCCAGAACACCGCCGTCTCGTCGAAGAGCTGCTCGTGTTCGGCCCGCCGGATCTCCCTGGGCGGCCCCTCGGCGCCCGTCTCCAGGATCAGCCCGCGCTGCTCACCGGCGGCCAGGGTGAGCGAGACCCGCAGGTCGGCGTCCTGGTCCGTCATGACGTCCGCGAGCCGCTGGTCCTCGGGCTCCCTGATGGGGTGCACCGTGAGTTCGGTGCCGTCCTCCGCGGCGAAGACGGCGCCGTGCGGGGTGATGTGCAACTGGTGCTTCATGAGCCCGTAGTCGAACCGCGGGGCGATCTCCACGTCGAAGGTCATGGTGCCGCGCACACAGCGGACCAGGCGTACCAGCCGGTGCCGGTCGGTGGCCGTCGTACCGGTCACGGGCATGAAGTCGACCACCTCGCCGGCGCCCGCCTCGGTCATGAACCGGGTGACCAGGATCGCCGTGTCGGGCAGGTACAACTGCTTGGTCGAACAGGTCGGGTACGCCGGCCGGACCGTGCAGTGGCCGCCCCTGCCCTTGTCGAGAAGCGCCCCGAACAGACTCGGCGAGTCGAACCGCGGGGAACAGAACCAGTCCACCGCCCCGTCGGTGGTGACCAGCGCCGCGGTCTGCAGGTCGCCGATCAGCCCGTGGTTCTCGATCAGCGGGTAGTCGTCCATCGGGGCGCCCCTTCCGGTGTGCGAGTCACCCGAACGCACCCCCCGGATCAGCCTATGCCGCGGCCCCTGCTCCGGCTCGTCGGGCAGCGCCCCGGACGTCGCCGCCCGGGATCAGCGCCGCATCGGCTGCCAGAACTGGGCCAGGGCCCCTTCGCGGTACGGGGCCGGGCTGACGCTGAGGTCACCGGAGAGGGGGCGGTCCAGGACGAAGACGAGGAGCAGGCTGAAGCCGACGAGCCCGGCGACCGAGGCGACGAACAGGATCTGGACCCGCAGTTTGCGCATGCCGAACAGGAACGTGAGCGGGACCAGGACCAGCGCACCCCCGACGGCCAGGGCCTGGAGCAGCGGGGAAGTTCCTGGCAGGCCATGGTGACGCGGGCGCGCCACCGGGAGGCGGCATCGTCGAGATGGCTGACCGTCTGCTCGTGGAAGACCTGCTCCTGCTCGCCTTTCGGGTCGTACGTCTGCAACACCTGGAAGGCCGCCCGCAGATGGCTCTCCGTGGCCCCGTAACTGGGGTGCCCCGCCCGCATCCGCGGCCACCGGTCCGCGACGACCGCGTGGACGTAGCCGCTCATGGCGGAGTGGAGCCGGGCCTGCTCCGCCGCCGGGAAGGCGGCCGCTTCACGGGTGATGAGCGCGGCGTCGGTGGCCTCGGCGGCGACGATGGTCCCGGTGTCCTCCAGCTGCGTCCACAGCGTGACGATCACGAACGCCAGGATGATCCCGTAGATGGCGCCGAACATCCCGAGCGTCACGCCGACCATGTCGTTGTGCTCCCCGCGGGCCGGCGACGGATACCTGCGCCCCAGCAGCACGCTGCCGGCGACGGCCGGCACAGCGGTGCCGCCGACCGTGACGACGGCCGGCGTGGTGGTGCTGAAATGGTCGAGCAGCCAGAGCGGCATGGGCCCGGAGTCCAGGCCGGGCACAACACCCCGAAACCCCGGCTCTGCGGGCAACCGGGGGCACACCGAGAGAGGTTCCCACCACCGAGTGAGCGGCCCGGCGCGGCACGGAGCCGGGAGGCCGGCGGCTAGCGGCCGGTGGGGGCGCCCAGCCGCAGGTGGGCGACGACCTGTTTGCCGGTCTCCTGTTCCACCGTGATCAGCCGCCCGCACAACCGGGTGACCAGGTGCAGGCCATGTCCGCCGACGCGGGTGGGGTCGTGCGGGGGGAGTACGGGCGGCCGGTGCGAACCGTCGCTCACGGCGATGCGCAGCAGGCCGGCGTCGGGCGACACCTCCAGCGCCAGACCGCCCGGTCCGGGGGCGTGGCGCACCGCGTTGGTGACCAGCTCACTGACGACGAGCTGGGCGTCCTGGCTCGGCCGGTGGTCCGGATGGTGCCCGGCCCGGGCCAGCAGCGCGCGTACGGCGACCCGGGCATCGGCGATCGGGCTGTCCGCGGTGTCCCAGGTGAGGCGGTGTCGCAGGGGCGCCCCGGGTTCCTGTTCGTCCGAGGCCCGATTCTTCAGCGGGGTGACCATAGAGCTCTTTCCGTAGGCGTCCTTGTCGTCTCGTCACAGGCGCTCTCGCCGTCCTGCGAATCCGCTTACCCGCCGGTTCCCCGTTCATGAGGCGATCCGGCAAAGCGGCGCGATACCGGCACAACCGGTGAGGGCCTTCCCGGTTCGGTTCCGGGACGGCCCCCGGCCATCGCGGCCCCGGGTGCGGCACGGTCCCTCCGGGGCGTCCTCCGCGGCGCCACGACGACCGCGCCCGCCCCACGGACCACCGACACGGGTGACGCGTCCATGCCGTGAACAGGGTCACAGTCCGAAATTCGAGGGGGCCCTCATGTTAGCCTGGGGGCATGAGCCAGCAGCCCGTCCTACCCGCGCCCCAGGCGTCGGCCAAGCCGTTGCGCCGTGACGCGCAGCGCAACAGGGACGCGATCGTGGCCGCCGCCCGCAAGGCCTTCGCCGAGCAGGGGCTGGACGCGTCCCTGGAGGGTGTGGCCCGCGAGGCGGGCGTCGCGATCGGGACGCTCTACCGGCACTTCCCGCGCAGGCTCGACCTGGTCGAGGAGCTCTTCACCGCGAAGTTCACGGATCTGCTGACCGCGGCCGAGGAGGCCGCGGCCATGGACGACGCGTGGGAAGCGTTCTGCCACTACCTGGAGCGGCTCTGCGAGCTGCAGGCCTGCGACCGCGCCTTCAACGACCTGGTCTCGGCCCGGCTGCCCCTCCACGCGCTCGGCAGGGGGATGTTCGAGCGGGCGCAGCAGCGGGCCGCCCAGATCTTCCGCGCCGCCCAGGAGCAGGGCGTCCTCCGCGACGACGTCACCCCGGAGGACCTGGCTTTCGTGATCTGGTCCCAGGCCGGGATCATCCAGGCCACACGGGCCGTCGCCCCCAACGCCTGGCGGCGCCACCTTCACCTGCTGCTGGACGCGTTCCGCGCCCGGTGCGCCCACGAGCTGCCGGAGCCGCCGCTGACCCCGCGGCAGGTCGACCAGACCCTCGTCACCCTCGAATGCCCCGAAGCGGAGTGCCACGAGTGCCACGAGGAGGCGTGAGCCGCCGCGGGTGAGCTCAGCTCCCCGCCAGCAGCTGCGCCAGCTCCGCGTCCAGGTCGAGCCGGTCGGATTCGGCCCCCGACGGCACCGCGGACCACGTCTCGCGGAGGAAGGACTCCACGCCCCGCGCCGGAAGCCGGAGCAGGGCCGATCCGCCCGGTGAACACAGCGCGACGAGGACCACGTCGCGCCCCGAGTCGACGTCCGGCCACATGTGCACGTCTCCGCGCCCGGTGCGCCCGCCCAGCGCCTCGGCCAGCATGTCGCGGCCGAAGAACCACTCGACCGTCCGGCCCTGGCCCGGCGGGTGGAAGACGGCACGGACGGCGTAGGGGTCGTCCGTGTCGTAGCGCAGTACCGCTTGCATCGGCACCGACATCTCGGGTGACAGGACGAGCTCCACGGGGAGCCCGCACGCCACGATTCTGACCGCTCTCACTGCGTCACTCCTGCGTCCCGGCGACGCCGGCCCGGCGAACCGGCCGTGCCGGCCTGCGGCCGCATCAGCGCTGGTGCAGGTACCAGTCGACCTGGTCCAGGTACCAGCGGTCGGCACTGACAGTGACGGCAGTCGAGGGCCGCGCGTGCTCCGCGGGTCCCGAGGTGGTCGCCGCCGACGCCGAGCCGCCGGTTCCGAGAAGGGCTCCGCCCGCCAGTGCCGTGGCAGCGACGGCGGTCGATACGCGCCTGGTCCACCTGTTCATGGTCATTTCCTTGCCGTTTCCTCGTGCTGTGCGGCGCTCCGGAGATTCCGGACCGGCCGTCTGGTGCCGAGCGGGGCATCCGGAGGGGTCCCTCACGTTCGACGCCGCCCAGCGTACTTGAGGGGTGCCTCATGTTTACGGTGAAGCCCGTCACAGCACGTCGCAGGCGCGGGTCCGAGCGCCGGAGGAGCGAGCGCGATCCGGTCAGGAGGGGCCGTCGGGGCCCCGGGAGAAGGCGGTGTCGCCGGCCGTCGCCACGATCGCGTCCTTGACGAGCAGCACCCGCGGCGGCCGGCTCTGCGCCTCGTCCCCGGGGTCGTCCAGTGCCGGGGTGCGCCGGACCTCCGCTCCGGTGCGGCTGTCCAGTGCCGGCAGCCGGCCGAAGCGGTTGGCGAAGTAGCCCCGCCGGTACGTCGCCGACGCCGCGGGCACGGACAGGCTCTCCACGTCCGTCACCTTCCGCCAGAGCTGCCTGCCGGTGTCCGCCGCGACCGCGGTGACCGACCCGTCCGACCGGACGAAGTAGACGACGCCGTCCACCGGGGAGGCCGCGCCGGTCAGCGGACCGGCCAGCGGTGTCCGCCCGACCCGCCCGGTCTCCGGGTCGACCCGCAGCAGCCCGTTGTACGGCCGTTCGTTCCCGGAGTCGTAGACGTCCTTCGCGGTCTGCGGGGCGGGGAACAGGGGCTGTCCGCCGACGGCCCCGAGCGCTTCCGAATTCCTTGGCAGGGTGGCGGATTCGGTGAGGCCGCCGGGTCCGGCCTTCATCAGCTCGACCGAGGCCCGGCCGACTCCGGCGCCCTGCGAGCACAGGGCGCAGGGGGCGCCGGGCCGGCACCGCCGGAGTGCAGCACTCGTCCAGCGGGGGCGCCCGCCACAGTTGCCTGCCGGAGGGCCCGTGGGCCACGAACGACGCGTAGTCGGGCGACAGGGTCCCCCCTTTGCCCACGACCCTGCGGCCGCTCCGGGACGGGCCGTTGACAGATCTGGCTAACGGCATTAGCTTGAGGCTAACAGTGTTAGCCACCCTCACCTCCTGGAGGACGCAATGACCGAGTACCTCGCCGTCGACGGCGGCACGATCGCTTACGAGGTGGCGGGGTCCGGCCCGCTGGTCGTGCTCGCGCACGGCATGGGCAACAGCCGCGCCGCGTACCGCGCCGTGGTCCCGCAGCTGGTGGCGGCGGGCTACCGGGTCGCCGCCGTCGATCTGCGCGGCTGCGGCGAGTCCAGCGCCGACTGGCCCGCCTGGAGCCGCACCGCCATCGCCGGCGACCTGCTCGCCGTGATCCGTCACCTGGGCGGCCCGGCCGTGCTCGTCGGTCACTCGATCTCCGGCGGTGCCGCCACCGTCGCCGCGGCGCAGGAGCCGTCGCTGGTCACCGCGGTCGTCGAGCTGGCGCCGTTCACCCGCAAGCAGTCGGTGCGCCTCGGCGACCTGCGGGTCGGGCGGTTCCGGCGGGGCATGCTGCGGCTCGTCGGCACGGGCGTGTTCGGCAGCGTGTCGCAGTGGCGGTCGTACCTCGACGTCGCCTACCCCGGCGTGAAGCCGGCCGACTGGGCCGAGCGAATGGACCGGATCGACGCCATGCTCCGTGAGCCGGGCCGGATGAAGGCCCTGCAGAGCATGGGCCGCACCACCCCTGCCGACGCCGGCGCGCAACTGGGCAACGTCCGCTGCCCGGTGCTGGTCGTGATGGGCACCCTCGACCCCGACTGGGCCGACCCGCACGCCGAAGGGGCGGCGATCGTCGACGCGCTGCCCGCCGGCCTCGGCAGCCTCGCGATGGTCGAGGGCGCCGGACACTACCCGCACGACCAGTTCCCCGACCAGGTCGTGTCGCTCCTGCTCCCCTTCCTCCACTCGGCCGCCGCCCGTGCCTAGGAACGGCCTGGACCCGGCGGCCGTCGTCGCGGCCGCTGCCGACCTCGCCGACGAGGTGGGCCTCACCAACCTGACGATGGGCCTGCTGGCCGAACGGGTCGGCGTACGCACCCCGTCCCTGTACAAGCACGTGGGCGGCCAGGAGGACCTCAACCGGCGCATCGCCACCAGGGCGTTGGGCGAGGCCGCCGACGCCGTCGGCGGAGCGGTCCGGGGTCACGCGGGCCGCGACGCCCTGGCGGCCGCGGCCCGCGCCTTCCGGGCCTTCGTGCTGGCACACCCCGGCCGGTACGCCGCGACGATCGGCACGGAGCCGGCCGGCCCCGACGACCCCCTGGCCGTCGCGACGCAGCGGCTGCTCGACGCGTTCACGGCCGTCCTGCGCGGCTACGAGATCCCGGAGGCCGACGCCGACCACGCCCTGCGCACGCTCCGCAGCCTCTGCCACGGCTTCGCGACACTGCAGGCGGACAACGGCTTCCAGCGGAGTTCCGGCATAGACGAGAGCTTCGACTGGCTGATCGCCTTCACCGACCGGGGCCTGCGCGCCAGCGCACGGCGCACCTGACACCCTCCGGCGGCCGCCCGTCGGGGAAGTCCGCCGCACCCTTACCGATCGCTCCGGCCTCGCCGCTGCCCGAGGCGGCCGTCGGGCGTCCGGGCGTCAGCAGGGTGCCGTGCGCACGGCGGTTCCGAACTGGGCTGCGGTGCCGGACAGTTCGAGTACGCGTCGCACCTGGGGCCGCGCACCGCGCAACTCCATCGCGCCGCCGCCCGAGACGACGCGCTCTCTCAGGCACAGCAGCAGGCCCAGACCGCCGGCGTCCATGAAACCCACCCGGGCCAGGTCGACCGTCAGGTCCCGGCCGACGAGTACCAGCGGGCCGACGACCGGCGCCGCCTGCCTGAAGGCGGGGAAGTCCAGGTCACCGGCCAGGGTCAGCACGATCCGGGTGGGTGAGCCGCTGGTCCGCACGTGGAAAACCTGCATGGGAGAAACCGCCGTTCGGGGTCGAGGACCGTCACGGTCGGCTCCCACTGCCGGAAGAAGGCCGTCGTCGTGGACGCGGCGACAGGGCGCCGCTCGCAGCCGAGCGAGACCCCCGTACCCACCATCGGCCACCTTCTCCTCGGTGACCGCTCGGCGGCGCGGGATCTCCCACCAGACCAGGCTGGTACCCCTTCAGCCTGTCACGGCAGGGCACCGGGCACCAGACCGCCCCGCCGGGTTCCGCGCACGTCACGGTGGTGTGGAGGGCGGCCCGCAGGGAACACGCGGCCGCCGGGGCCACCGGGTGCACATCCGTCACCCCCGTCGACGGGGCCGGTTCCGGCCGCCGTTCACCCGTACGGCGCGGTTCCGGTCGTGCGGGTGGGGGCGGCGGGTGAGGGTGGCACTGGCCGCGGCCGTCGGGACGGCGGCCCGCGCGCTGCCGCCGTCAGCGAGGGAGCCCCCGATGTCCCCCCACACCGAGGCCGGGCCCGCCGAGCCTGCCGTCGAGCGGGCCAACGAGGCCGTCCGGCACCGGTTCCCGTTCGACGACACCCGGGACCTGGAGGACGCGCGGCGCGGTTTCCTGGGCACCGCCCGGGACGGTGTCGTCAAGGATGCCGACGGGCGGGTGGTGTGGGACCCCGACGCCTACGGGTTCCTGGCCGGGGAGTGCCCGGCGACGGCGAACCCGAGTCTGTGGCGGCAGAGTCGGCTGTGCTCGCACCACGGGCTGTTCGAGGTGACGGACGGTATCTACCAGGTACGCGGGTTCGACCTGTCCAACATGACCGTCGTGGAGGGCGAGCGCGGGATCCTCGTCATCGACCCGCTGCTGTGCGCCGAGACCGCGGCCGCCGCGCTCGCCCTGTACCGCGCCCACCGTGGTGAGCGCCCGGTGACCGCCGTCCTCTACACGCACAGCCATGCCGACCACTTCGGCGGGGTGCGCGGTGTCATCACCGACGAGGACGTGGCGGCCGGAGTCCCGGTCCTCGCCCCGCGGGGCTTCCTGGAGCACGCGGTCAGCGAGAACGTGTACGCCGGAACGGCGATGTGCCGGCGGGCCGCCTACATGTACGGCGCCGCCCTGCCCAAGGGAGAGCGCGGTCAGATCGGCACCGGGCTCGGGCAGACCACCTCGACCGGCGCGGTCACCCTGATCCCACCGACCGTGTCCGTCACGCGCACCGGGCAGACGGAGACCGTCGACGGCATCCGCATGGTCTTCCAGCTCACCCCGGGCACCGAGGCCCCGGCCGAGCTGAACGTCCACTTCCCCGGCCACGCGGCGCTGTGCATGGCGGAGAACGCCACCCACAACCTGCACAACCTGCTGACCCTGCGCGGCGCCCAGGTCCGCGACCCGCGGGTGTGGGCCCGTTACCTCACCGAGGCGATCGACCTGTTCGCCGGCGCCTCGGACGTCGCCTTCGCCTCCCACCACTGGCCGACCTGGGGCCGCGAGCGGGTCGTGGAGTTCCTCTCGACCCAGCGGGACCTGTACGCCTACCTGCACGACCAGACCCTGCGCATGCTCAACCAGGGCCTGACCGGCCCGGAGATCGCCGAGCGCATGGAGCTGCCCCCGGCGCTGGAACGGGCCTGGCCCACCCACGGCTACTACGGCTCCGTCAGCCACAACACCAAGGCGATCTACCAGCGTTACCTGGGCTGGTTCGACGGCAACCCGGCCCACCTGTGGGAGCACCCGCCGGCCGAGGCCGCGAAGCGGTACGTGGAGTTCATGGGCGGCGCGGACGAGGTGCTGCGCCGGGCCCGCCGGTCGTACGCCGACGGCGACTACCGCTGGGTGGCCCAGGTCGTCGGCCACGTCCTGTTCGCCGACCCGGACCACGCCGAGGCCCGCGCCCTCCAGGCCGACGCCCTCGAACAGCTCGGCTACGGCAGCGAGAACGGCACCTGGCGCAACTTCTACCTGATGGGCGCCTACGAACTGCGCAACGGCCCGGTCGGCACCCCGACCGTCACCGCGTCGCCCGACGTGATCGCGGCCCTCACCCTGGACCAGCTCTTCGACGCCCTCGCCATCCGGGTGGACGGGCCGGGCAGCTGGGACGTGGACATCGCCGTGCGCCTGCACATCGTCAAGGGCGACACCGTGACCGTACGACTGCGCAATGGCGTCCTCACCCACGTCACCGGCACCGGACCGGCCGCCGCCGCCGACCCGGACGTGGAGATCACCCTCACCGAGACCGACCTGCGCGCTCTGCTGCTCGGCAGCCTCAGACCGGCCGACCTGGCGGCCCGCGACACCGTCGAGATCACCGGCGATCCCCGGCGGCTGACCGAACTCGTCGGCCGACTCGGCATGCCCGACCCGGACTTCGCCATCGTCACACCATGAGCCGAGGCCACGGCGGGGGTGCGACGACCGGGCCGGTCCCGTAGCCGGGAGAGCCGGTCGGCCTGGAGCGCGACCCCGTCCGGGTGACCGCGTTCAGCGACGCCGTCATCGCCATCGCCATCACCCTGCTCGTCCTGGAGATCCACCCGCCGCACGACGGCCGCCGTCTGCTGTACGGCCTCGGCGCGCTCCGGCCGTCCTACCTGGCCCGCGCGGTCACCTTCATGCTGATCGGGCAGGTGTGGGCCAACCACCACATCATGTTCGACCACATCCGCAGTGCCGACCGGGTGGTGCTGTTCCTCACCTCCGAGCACAGGGCGAGGGGACCGGAGGCCAGGTCGTGGACCGACGCCTGCCAGGTCGAGCCGGAGCGCTTGACACCGGGTCATCGGCGCCGGGCCCGCCGCGGAAGGCGCGTGGTAGCGTCGTATACAAGGTGTATACGAGAGCTGGGGGTGGCCGTGACGTCCGGTCGGGAGAAGGCGTACGCGTTTCTCAAGGACACGGTACTGACCGATCCCGGCATGCAGGGCGCCTTCCTGTCGGAGCAGGAGCTCGCGGACCGCATCGGCGTCTCCCGCACGCCGGTACGGGAGGCCCTGCTGCAGCTCGCGGCCGAGGACCTGGTCGAACTGGTGCCCAAGCGGGGCGCCCGGGTGGCCCCCCTGACCGGACGGCAGATCCGCGAGCTCATGGAGCTGCGGGGCATCGTCGAGCGGTACGCCGCCGAGCGGCTCGTCGAGGCGGGAGGCGCGCCGGTGGCGGAGCTGCGGGCCCTGCTGGCACGGCAGCGCGAACTCACCGGCGCCGACCAGGCCCGCGAGTTCATCGCCGTGGACCACCGCTTCCACACGGCCCTGGTCTGCGCCGTCGGCAACACCCTCCTCGACCGGCACTACGACGGCCTGCGCAGCCGCCAGGTCCGTACCGGCGTGACCGCCCTCTTCAACCAGCAGGGCCGCCAGGAAGCGGTACTGGCGGAACACGAGGCCATCGTGGACGCCCTGGAGGCCGGTGACGCGCGGGCCGTGCGCGCCGCCGTCGACCACCACCTGGAGTCGACGCTCGAGGTGCTGCTCGCGGGCTAGGGCCTGTCTGACAGGCCCTGGGGGGCGGGGTAGGTGATCACCAGCATGGTGACGCCGTCCGGGGCGGTCCAGGGACCGTGCGGCATCCCGGGCGGGCGGCAGGCGTACATGCCGGCGGTGAAGGTCCGGTCGAGCGTCAGGTCGTGCAGGGCGCCCTCGACCAGGTAGACCTCCTCCCAGAACTCGTGGCGGGTCACGCCGTCCGCCGAGGTGTCGGTGCCCGGCGCCCAGCGGACCAGCGCCGTACGGGACCCGCGTCCGGGGTCGTCGGCCAGGACGCGCTCCTCGACCCCGGGCCCGCCGCCGGCCGGGGTCCGCCACGGACCGTCGGGGAGGTGGAACTCCAGCTCGGGCTTGCTCATCGCCACACCTCCGGGCGTCGGTCGGCCAGCACGGAGGTCCGCTGCCGGACCGCCGCGACCTCGTCGATGTCCAGGTCCGCCACCAGCAGCTCGGGCTCGGCGCCCAGCGCGTGCCGCACGGTCCCGTCGGGTCCGGCGACCATGCTGTGCCCGATCCCCGTCGGCGCGGCACCCGGTCCGGTGCCGGGGTCGGCCTGGTCGACGGCGGCGAGCCACACGGTGGCGTCCAGCGCGCGGGCGCGCACCAGCAGCTCCCACTGCTCGCGCTTGCCGGGCCCGGCACCCCAGGAGGCGGCCAGCAGCGTGCCGGCGGCTCCGGCGTCGGCGTGCGCCCGGAACAGCTCCGGGAAGCGGATGTCGTAGCAGGTGGCCAGGCCCAGCCGTACGCCGTCCACCTCGATGACCGTCGTGGCGGAGCCCGCGGCGACGGTGTCGGACTCGCGGAAGCCGAAGGCGTCGTAGAGATGGATCTTGTCGTACGACGCCTCGACCCCGGGCCCGGTGGCGAGCAGGGTGTTGGCGACCCGGCCGTCGCCGGCCGGGGTGAACATGCCGGCCACGACGACCGTGCCGGTGGCGCGGGCGATCCGCCGTACGCCGTCGGCCCACGGTCCGTCCAGGGGTTCGGCGAGCGGCGCCAGGGGGGTGCCGAAGCAGGCCATCGACGCCTCCGGGAAGACGACGACGCGGGCTCCGGCGTCCGCGGCCGGCCGGGTCTGCTCCTCGACGAGCCGGAGGTTCCTGCCGGGGTCGGGTCCGGTGGCGAGCTGGCTCAGGGCGATGCGCACGGTGCGGTCCTCCTCAGGGGCGGATGGGGGCGGTGTCCACCGTCGCCCTTCGGGATGCCGGACATGCTTCCCCTCCTTGCCGGGGGAGGCCGGGCGAGGCCGGGGAACATCGACCTTCCGGCATACTTCTTGTATACAGGGAGTATGCGCAAGCCCCCGCGCGGAAACTTCACCGCGGCGAAACGCCGCGAAAAGCGGCGAAGCGCCGAGAAATGCGGCGCCCCGCCGCCGCGGTCCCGTCACCCGATCTCTGGGAGGGCCCCATGGCCGTGCTGACCTTCGAACTGCCCGACGGATCGACGCGCGAGGTCGACGTCGTCCAGGTCCTCAACGCCGGGTACGCCGGGCGCAGCCAGGAGGACGTCGCCGCGCACGTCGCGGAGGTCGCCGAACTGGGTGTACCCGGCCCGTCCGTGACGCCGGCCCTCTACCCCGTCTCCCCCTACCTCGCCCAGCAGACCGACCGCGTCCACGCCCAGCACGGGCACACCTCCGGCGAGGCGGAATGGGCGCTGGTCGTGGCGGACGGCGGGGAGCTGCTGCTGACCGCCGCCTGCGACCACACCGACCGCGACCTGGAGGTGCACGGCGTGGCCTGGAGCAAGAACGCCGGACCCGACGTCCTCGCCCGCCGCGCCTGGCGGCTGGCCGACGTCGAGTCCCGCCTCGACGACCTCACCCTGCGCGCCTGGGTCACCCACGACGGCACCCGGACCGAGATCCAGCACGGCACCCTCGCCGAACTCCTCGCCCCCGCCTACTGGATCGAGGTCCTGCGCTCCCGCGGCGCGCTCACCCCCGGCACCGTCCTGATCTCCGGCACCATCCCCATGGCCCCCGGCGTCGACCAGTTCGCCGACGGCTGGAGCGTGGAACTGGCCGACCCCGCCACCGGGGACACGATCCACCTCCACTACGACGTCCGGCCCATGCCGGCCGCCATCGGCTGACCCCGCCGCCAGGGGAGCGTGCGTTCGGATCGCGGGCCCGGGCCGAGCCGCGGCCACCCGCTCGGCGTCGGTCAGGACCTGCCGCGGCCGGTGATGAGGTCGCGGGCCCGGTCCACCAGCCCGACGCCCGGCGCGAGGAGCCTGTTGGCGGGCGGGGTGCTCGGGGCGGAGGGATGCGGGCGGGTCGGGGCCATGGACTTGGCCCGGCGGATCTTGTCGCCGAGGTCGTTCAGCGCCTCGGCGCCGCACACCTGCCGCAGCGCGGGGAAGAGGTTGTCCTCCTCGTCCCGGACGTGCGCGGAGACCTCCTCCATGAGCTGCCGCAGCAGCGGGCTCGTCGCCGGGTCGTCGATGTCCTTCTTCTCCAGCTCCTTGAGGAGCTCCTCGACCCGGCCGTGGTCCTCGATCTCCCTGTCGGCGATCCGGTCACCGCCTTCGATGTGTTCGCGTACCGCCGGATAGAGGTACTCCTCCTCCGCGACCGAGTGCCGGACGAGTTCGATGGTGACCTCGTCCACGACGTCACGGAGTTCCCGTCCACCGGCCGGCACCGCCCGGATCCGGGCGAACATCTCTTCGACCTCCCGATGGTCGGTCATCAGCTCCGCGATCGCGTCTCCGCCGTGCCCCATGGTCGCTCCGCCTCTCGCTGTCATGCCTGGCCGGGACGATCCCGTCCGGCTGCCACCGGTTCCCGGCCCGCCGGGAACCGGCACCGCCCCGCGTCAGTCCTCGCCCCGTACGACGTTCCAGTCGTCTCCCTGCCGGGTGTGTCCCGCGGTGTCGTCGAGCGTCGCCCGCAGACAGGTGCGGATGCCGCGCCCTCGCAGGCGGCGTGTCCTCGCCCAGCCCGTCTCGGGGCGGCGAACGACGATCGGGTTACCGGCTTCCGCAGTCACGGCGGCTCATCTTCCTTCCAGATCCGGCCTGTTGAGGTCCGGTTCGTCCGTCCTTCCCCCGTTCTCCGTCCGAGCCCGGGTGTCCAACGGGCAGCGCGAGAAACCTGGTCAGGACGGGACACGGGGGTCACGCGTCACGACGCCCGTCCACGCGCAGCGCCGTGGCCCCCTCGCGCCAGGCGGTGAGGAGCCGGGCGGCGAGGCGGTCCTCCAGGCAGGCGGTGGCGCGGATCCCGAAGACCACGTCTGCGTCCAGGTGCGGCTCGCGTTCCAGGAGCCCGCCCACGACGTCATGGCGTACGACCTGTTCGTGGACGGCGTCCGCCTCGACGTGTTCCGTGTAGAACCGTACGGCCGCGGGGCCCGCGCCGGTCCGGCGCATCGCCTCGGCCAGGCGGCGCGAGGCGGGGGACGAGGTCACCTCGACGGCGGCGAAGTGCCCGACCAGTGCGGCACGCAGCGAGCGGTGCAGGCCGAGCAGGGACATCAGGTTCACGGTGGCGAGCGCCTCGGCCGGTGCGGCGTCGACGTACCGGCCGTACGCCGTGTCCAGGCCGAGGTCCGCCATGAGGGCGGCGAAGAGTTCGGCGTGGATCTCGTCGGCACGGCCGGCGCCGAACTCGTCGTACTCGACGGCGACCATGGCCGCCTTGGCGCGCCCGCGCAGCCGGGGGATGACCCAGGCATGCGGGTCGGCCTCCTTGAGGTGGTAGAGCGAGCGCAGCGCGGCGTACTCCCGCAGCTGCCGGAGGGTGCCCTCCTCCCGGAGGAAGTGGGAGACGCTGTCCGCGGGATCCGAGGCCGGCTCGACCTGGAGCTCGTCCAGCGCCCTCGCGGCGGTGTCGGCGGCGTCCACGGGCGCGTCGGTGCGCAGCGCGGACAGGAAACGGTCCTCCAGCGCGGCGCGGACGGCCAGCAGCGCGCTGTCCCACTCCAGGTCGTCGGGCACGCCCTCGAAGCCCTCGTAGTGCAGCTCGTAGAGGACGTACAGGGCGAGTTGGAGATCGTCGCCGTACGGCGAGGAGTGCGCCGGGGACGGGACGGCCGCCGGGTCCGTGCCGCCCAGGGCCTCCACGACGGCTGCCGACAGCGGGCCGCGGGGCGCGGGCAGGCACGGGGACCGGGCCGGGGCCGGGCGGCTGGTCATGGGGTACCGCCCTCGCCCGGTCGCCCGCCGCGGCAGCGGTGGCTGGTGTCGCACCAGGGGAAGCTCCGGCTGCGGCGGCAGGTGCAGACGGCCACCTGGAAGCGCGCCGACGCTGTCACCTCGCCGTTCTCGTCGACGACCTCGACCGGGCCCTCGACGAGGAGGGGTCCGTCGCGCTGGACGCGGATGCGACAGGGGCGGTCAGAAGTGTTCGGCACGGATCACCACCAGTTCCTCGGTCGTCCCGTCGGCTGCCAGCCCGCGTTCGCGCAGCCAGTCGAGGCGGGAGCGCAGGACCTGCCCGAAGGGCAGCCGGGTCCGCTCGACGACCCGTGCGCGCAGCCCGGCCGCCGCGAGGCGGGTGAGCGTGGCGCCGGTGCCGCACAGGTGCGAGTGCACGATCAGAAGCGTCCCCGTGGGCCGCAGGAACCTCGGCACGGTGTCGCAGATGCGGTCGACCAGCAGACGGCCGTCCGCGCCGGCGTCCCACGCCCGGGCGGGGCCCCGGGGCGGCGCCCCGCCGGGAGCCGGCACGTAGGGCGGGTTGGCGATCACCAGGTCGAAGCAGCGGTCGCCGGGCACCGCCGCCGTCAGGTCACCGTGGCGCACCCGCAGGCGCTGCCCGTTCAGCAGGCCGTTGATCCAGGTGACGACGACGGCCCGCCAGGAGATGTCGACGGCGGTGACCCGGCCGCCGAGCCGAGCCGCCTCCATGGCGAGCATGCCGCTGCCGGTGCCCAGGTCGAGGACGTCCGTGTCCCGGGTGATGCGCTCCCGGCACAGCGCCCGCCGCAGGAGCCCGGTGTCGGCCTGCGGGGGGTACACGCCTCGGGGCACCCAGCAGCGAAGGGGTCTGTCAGCGGTGCGAGGGGCGACCGTCACGGTGTCCTCCCCGGCGACGCCCGCCTCCGCTCCGGCTCCCTCGCGGTGAATGACGTGTGCTTTCACGAGTGCTCCGATGCCAGGGGTACTGCTGGATGTCACTGATGCCCCGACCGGGTTTCCGTCCCCCCGCCCCCGGAAACCCCTCGCACCCGGTAGCCGGCTCCGCGACCGCGCGGTGCGTTCAGTAGGCGTCCTCGGCTTCGGGGCCCCGCAGGCCGACGATGCCGGCACCGCCGATGAAACCGATGCCCGAGACGATCTGCGCCGCCACCCGGGACGGGTCCGGGACGACGTGCGACATACCGAGCACGTTGTCGAAGCCGTGCTGGGAGACCTCCATGAACAGCGCGGCGCCGGTCCCCACCAGCGCATGGGTGCGCAGGCCCGCGCTCTTCTGCTGGAAGGCCCGCTCCAGGCCGATCGCCGTCGACAGCACCAGGGCCGGAGCGAGCTCGGTGAACTGACGCAGGCCCTGGCCGCCGCCCGGGTTCCACAGCATCGAGGCGCTCAAGTGCACGGTCCCCTCCACACGTGGCCGGCCCAGGCACGGCGTCTCCCCCGAAGGGGGGGGTGGAGACCCCCTCCCCCTCGACTGCCCCACGCGGACACGACAGCACGATTCGGACCCGGGCAGTGAATCCGTTCGGCTGCCAAGTCCCACGTCCAAGCCCGCGCACACCTGCCCCGGCGGACGGTGGCTCCGGCGGACGGCGGACCCGGCGGACGGTGGCTCCGGCGGCTCAGGCCGCGCAGGACGACAGGGCGGCCCGTCGGCGGAGCCGTTGTGGGGAGCGGGGTGAGGCGTGCGCGGCACCTGCCGCACCGCGCCCCCGGGACGTCGTCACCAGCCGAGCGCGTCCTCGTCGGCCCGCGCGTTCCGGGGCCGCTCCACCGGGGGCGCGTCGTGACAGGTGAAGCCGAGCCGCGTCAGGGCGCGGCGCATCTCGAAGGACGTGAAGTCCCGGCGGTTCTGCCTGGTGATCACTTCCCCGACCTGCATCACGGGGTAGATCCGGCCCTCGATGGTCACGGACACCCCGGTGACGGGTTCGGGCGTGATGCCGTTCATCGACTGTTCGACCTCGCTCTTGGTCAGGTCGAAGGGGAAACGGGCGATGACGCAGCGCATGAATGCCTCCGCAGAGATGAGGAGAACGCCGCGGAACGACTCCGGGGCGTCCGGACGGCGGTCAGGGGGTGAGCGCGAGAACGCCCAGGGCGTAGCCGTGGTCGTCGACCACGGGCGAAACGTTCAGTATCCGTACCCTCATGGCGGCCTCCGCGTCGCCGAGGGTGGCCGCGGACGCGGTGAACGGACCGCGGTCCAGCGGGATGTCCCGCAGCCGGGTCCGGTCGCTGAACCACGAGCCGCCGCGGTGCGCCGTGAGCTGGGCCCGGGTGACCAGTCCCGCGCACCGCCCGTCCTCGTCCTGGAGGAGCAGGTGCGGGACGCGAGCCCCGATGAGCACGGACAGGGCCACGTCGACCGCCATGTGGTCGTCGACCTGCGGCCCGGGGGCGTACAGCATGGCGTCGCGGGCGGTCAGACCGGTGGTGTCGGCCTTGCAGGACCGGCGCGCCCGGGCCGGAGCCGGGGTCTTCGGCGGAATCGGGCTCATTGCCCGAATCGGGGTCATCGGCGTACTCGGCGTACTCGGCGTACTCGGCGTCAAGGGCTTCTCCTCTTCGTCGGGGCGGGCAGGAGGCCGGGCTACGCGGTCGGCGCGGGCGCGGGGGCGGAGCGCCGGGCTCGGGCCGCGGTCCGGCCGTTCCCGCCCCGTCCGGCGGCCCGGTCCCGGCGGTCCCGGCCGGCGAATCCCTTGGCCTCGCGTGGTCCGGCGGCCGGCGCGGGGAGGGTGACCGGTACGCCGGACGGGGTCCGGGCGCCGGTGATGGCGTGCAGTTCGGCCGCGCCGGGGCGGATCCGGGCGGTGCGCGGGGTGATGCCGGCGTCGGCCATCAGGCGGTCCACCGCTCGGCGCTGGTGCGGCAGGACGAGGGTGACGACGGTGCCGGACTCGCCGGCGCGGGCGGTACGGCCGCCGCGGTGCAGGTAGTCCTTGTGGTCGCCGGGCGGGTCGACGTTCACGACCAGGTCGAGGTGGTCGACGTGGATCCCGCGGGCCGCGACGTTGGTGGCCACCAGGGCCGTGACGTGGCCGTCCTTGAACCGGGCCAGCGTCCGGTTGCGCTGCGGCTGGGACTTGCCGCCGTGCAGCGCCGAGGCGCGCACGCCGACGGACAGCAGGTGCTCGGTCAGCCGGTCGACCGCGTGCTTGGTGTCCAGGAACATGATCACGCGGCCGTCGCGGGCGGCGATCTCGGTCGCGGTGGTGTCCTTGTCGGCGCCGCGCACGTGCAGCAGGTGGTGCGTCATGGTGGTGACGCTGGCCGCCGGCGGGTCGACCGAGTGCACCACGGGGTCGTGGAGGTAGCGGCGCACCAGCAGGTCGATGTCACCGTCCAGGGTCGCCGAGAACAGCAACCGCTGGCCGCCCGAGGGGACTTGGTCGAGCAGTGTGGTCACCTGCGGCATGAAGCCCATGTCGGCCATCTGGTCGGCCTCGTCGAGGACGGTGACGGCGACCCGGTTCAGCCGGCAGTCTCCCCGCTCGATGAGGTCCTTGAGACGGCCGGGCGTCGCGACGACGACCTCGGCACCGCCGCGCAGGGCGCTCGCCTGGCGGCCGATCGACATGCCGCCCACCACGGTGGCGAGCCGCAGCTCCAGGGCGCGGGCGTAGGGGGCGAGCGCGTCGGTGACCTGCTGGGCCAGTTCCCGGGTGGGGACGAGGACGAGGGCGAGCGGCTGCCGGGGCTGGGCGCGCCGCCCGTCGAGGCGGGCCAGCACCGGCAGGCCGAAGGCGAGCGTCTTCCCCGATCCCGTACGGCCCCGGCCCAGCACGTCCCGGCCCGCCAACGCGTTCGGCAGGGTGGCCGCCTGGATCGGGAAGGGCACGGTCACGCCCTCGGCGCGGAGGGCCGCCAGCAGCCGCGCGGGCATGTCCAGGTCGGCGAACGCCTCGACCGCGGGCAGCGGCTCGGTCAGGGTGACGGGCGGAGCGAACTCCTGCTTGCGGGGACGACCTCCACGCGTGGGGCCTGTCGAGTGCGGAGCACTCCGGTTCACGCGGGAGCGGCCGATGGTGCCACGGGTGCGGCGGGTGCCGTTCAATGTGGAACCTTCCTCGATACGGCGTATCGAGGAATTCCGTCCGACGGCGGGCGGCCGTACGAGGAATCACAAGAATGAGCCGAAGGAAAACGGAACACCGGGCCTCTCGATAGCGAGGCCGGGGCTGTCATCGATCCGGGGGACCCGGAGATTTCGGAAACCCCGGAACCTCGAAGCCCTGAGACCCCGGAACCCCGGAATTCGAATGTCCGGGCGTCGGGGTGCGCGGGTAACGCAATGGCTGGGGCCCGCACCCCAGGAGCGCGGGTCCCAGCCACGTGATGCGCGAGCCGCCGGCTCGCGACGCTACACGCCGGTGTCAGGCAGCGACGATGTTCTCGGCCTGCGGGCCCTTCTGGCCCTGCGTGACGTCGAAGCTGACCTTCTGGCCTTCCTGAAGCTCGCGGAAGCCGCCGTTGCTGATGATGTTCGAGTAGTGGGCGAACACGTCGGCGCCGCCACCGTCCTGCTCGATGAAGCCGAAGCCCTTTTCCGCGTTGAACCACTTCACGGTGCCAGATGCCATATTGAATCTCCCTTGAGGGGGCAGTATCGGGCCCTGCACTTTACGGGGCCGAGTCGCCGCGATGATCACCCCTCCGGAAGGATCCGGAAAGCTATGCAAAGAAAGAATCTCTGGTAACCAAAACTGCAACACCTATTACGCTAACACAGCCCGGCAGGAACCAGCCATACGCTTTCGCGTTCACCGGTGATTCTCATCCCGCCGGAACCCGTATTTCTGCACCGGCGGAACTAGCTATGCGTGTCGCCCGCGTCCAGCTTCCGGCGTATCTCACGGTTCAGGCGGAGGGCGTCGTCCAGCTGGTCCTCGAGGGAGATGATCCGGCACGCGGCCTCGATGGGGGTGCCCTGGCCGACCAGCTCACGGGCGCGGGCGGCGACCAGCAGCTGGCGGCGGGAGTAGCGGCGGTGACCGCCTTCCGAGCGCAGCGGGGTGATCAGCCCGGCCTCGCCGACGGCCCGCAGGAAGGCGGGGGTGGTGCCGAGCACGTCGGCGGCCCGGCCCATGGTGTAGGCGGGGTAGTCGTCGTCGTCGAGGTTCCCGACGACAGGGTCGTTCTCGGCGGACATGACACCTTCGTTCCGGAAGCGCTGCGAGTGACCCAGGTGTGCCTGGCACCCGCGCTCCGAAGGAATCAGCACCATCTGCGTCGTGCCCAACCCTATCGTCGGCGGACACGGACACGTGGTCCCGCCGTGACAGATTTCCTCCCGGGCCCACTCGCCCACGCCGTCGCCCCGGCCGGCCGGGGCGACGGCCACCGCCCCGCGGCCGTGTCGGCCCGGGAGGTGCGCCGCGACGCGGCGGGATCAGCCGGCCAGCCGGTTGAGGGCACCGGCGGCGATGCCCGTGATGTAGCCGGGGTCGTCGCTGGGCTGACCGGAGACTTCGACGATGCCGAACCTCTGGCCACTGCGGATCACCGCGACGCCGCCGGCGACCTGGCCGGAACCGTCGAAGGCCGGGTACCAGTTGCCGTGCCCGGCCTTGACGGTGATCGCGTGCCCCTTGCCGTAGTACCAGTGGCCCCGCGGTTCGTCCTGGCAGTCGCGCACCGCCCTGTTGAGCCGGTTCTCGTACGAGGCCGCCGACGTGTCGGTGGCACCGTCCGCGACGGATTCGGTCAGCAGGGTGCGGTCGGTGTCGAAGCTCCAGGTCACGTCGGCATAGGCGGCGGCCTTCCCGTTGGTCAGTGCTCGCATCGTCTCCTCTCCGGAGCACGCCGAAAGAGCCTGGTTCCCGGTCAGGTCCACGGTCGCGCCGACCGGGTTCAGACCCTGCTGGAAGAAGTCGTCGCTCTGCAGCAGGGCGGCGGAGCCGAGGCCGGGCGCGGCGGCAGCGGCGGTGGGCGCGGCCGCCGCCCGGCGGGAAGCGCGCCGATCCCGACCGCGAGCAGGGCGGCCCCGACCGCGGCGGCGGCTCCCGCGGTACGACGGCGACGCGAGAACTTCCCGGCTGCCTGGTTGTCGAACATCTCGTCTCCTGTCCGTTCGCGACGCGGTTGGCGTCGTCGCACACCTGGGAGATGCCGGGGGTGCCGGAGATGTTGGACGGCGATCGCCCCGGCAGATGTGATCCACGTCACATCACTCGCAGAGGCTTTAGTGCTCTCAGAGCCTTGTCACGGCCGCGCGGACGATCCGCGTCATCGCGTCCGTGTCCAGGCAGGCATCCACCTGGCAGGGACCCGTGGTGCACAGAGCCGAAGCGGGCCGGTGACCTGCCGCTACAGGCCGGTGACCTGCCTCTGGACGCCAGGCGTCGCGGCCCGCGTCGCCTGGCGTCCGCTGCCGGCCGGACGGTCCGGGGTCACTTCAGGTGCCGGCTGAAGAACCGGGCCGCGTCGTCCCCCGCGAACTGCGGGACGCCGGTGTGCCCACCCATGTTGGCGTGCAGGGTCTTCTCCTTGGAGCCGAAGGCGTCGAACAGGTCCAGGGCGGCCTGCCGGTCGTTCCCCTCGTCGTCCCACTGCAGCAGGACGTGCAGCGGAACGGTGACCTGCCGGGCCTCCTCGAACACGGCGCGTGGCACCAGGCTCCCGGCGAACAGACCGGCGGCCGAGATGCGCGGCTCGACCACCGCCAGCCGGATGCCGATGGAGATCACTCCTCCCGAGTAGCCGACCGGGCCGCCGATCTCGGGCAGCACAAGGAGGGCGTCCAGGGCTGCCCGCCATTCCGGGACCGCTTTCTCGACCAACGGGAGGACGACCGCGTCGACGATGTCGTCGCCGACCGGCTCGCCGGCCTCCATCGCCCGGCGCAGATCCGCGCGGGCCTGCTCCAGGGCGGGCCAACGGGGCCGGTCGCCGCTTCCGGGGAGTTCGATGGTGGCCGTGGCGAAGCCCTCCGCCGCGGAGCGCCGGGCCCGGGCCGCCAGCCGGGGGTACATCCTGCGCAGCCCCAGGGGAGGGTGGCCGAGCAGGATCAGCGGTGCCGGTGCGGACGCGGGTGTCCACAGGATGCCGGGAATCCCGTCGAGGGTGAACTCGCGCTCGCGGACGTCGTCGTCGAGGCGCTGTTCAGAAGTGATGTGCATGGCCGTGCCTTTCAGGAGTGCCATGGAACGGCGCTCCCGGACGACCTATCGCCCGACCGTGACCCCGGAGGGGAGCACCCATGTCGATACTGCGTTCACGGGTACCACCTCCTCGTTCTCTCGCACGGCCTCCGGAAACGTAGCAGTGGCCGCCACCGTTGCACCAACGGGTTTCCGCGGAGGCCCCGTGGTCCGGCGGGCGCTCGGCCGATCAGGCGCGGTCGTGGAGCGTGACCTGGTAGCCGTCCGGGTCGGCGAAGGTGAAGGTCCGGCCGAAGGGGCCGTCGACCGGTGCGGAGACGACGGTGTGGCCGTCGGCGGCGAGCGCGTCGTGGATGGCCTGGACATCGGTGGCGTGGAGCCAGATCGCGGCACCGATGCCGGGCTGGGCGACGGATGCGAGGTCGGTGCCGGGCACGACGTCGCGGAGCGCGAACGCGATCGGCTTCGTGTCGAAGACGACGGCGTGCGGAGGTCCGGCCGGCGAGCGGACGACGCCGAGGTACCGCTCGTAGAACGCCTGCGAGGCGTCGAGGTCGCGCACTTGGAGCGAGATGAAGTCGGGGCCGGTGACGGGCATGGTGACACTCCTTCCATTCGTGTCAGTTTCCTGACACGTAAAAACGTATGTCAGAATACTGACATGAGTCAAGAAGGTGTCGGCGTCGACCTGGAGACGTCACTGGGCTACCTGCTCAAAGAGGCGTCGAGCGCCCTTCGCACGGCCATGGAGGAGGTGCTGCGGCCGCTCGGGATGAGCGTGACGCACTACTCCTGCCTCGAACTGCTCGCACAGCGGCCGGGCTTGTCGAACTCCGAGCTCGCGCGGGGCGCGTTCGTGACCCGCCAGACGATGAACGTGCTGCTCCAGGCCCTGGAACGGGACGGCTACGTGACCAGGCCCGAGCAGGCACCCGTCGGGAAGACGCTTCCCGCGCGGCTCACGCCTCGCGGGCGGCGGAGCCTGGCGAAGGCGAGCGCGGCCGTCCGGTCGGTGGAGGCCGGAATGCTGGCCGGCCTGACCGGGGCCGAGCAGGCGGACGCGTTCCGGATCCTGCAGAGCATGATCCGTTCCCTGCGCGACGACAGGGCGAAGGCATAGCCGGTCCCCTGGGACACGCCTCGTCACGCCCGGACCCGGGCCTCGGTCACCCCCGGACTCCGCCCCTGCACCCGCGAACTCCCGGACGACGGGGAGCTCCCGGGAACTGCCCCGAGTTCCCCTTTGTAAACAAGGCATCGTCGACGAATGAACGGGTGAACGCAGGGAATTCGGAGCCCAGGAGGTTGATAACCATGGTCCCTTTGCTACTCGTCCTGCTTCTGGCACTCCTTCTGTTCGGTGCGGGCTTCGCCCTGAAGATCCTCTGGTGGGTCGCGGTGGTCGTGCTGGTCGTATGGCTCCTCGGCTTCGTCATGCGGTCCACCGACACCGGAGGCGGCCGGGGCCGCTGGTACCGATGGTGACCTGACCGCCCCCCACCCCACCGAAGGACCCGGCCACGACCGTGGCCGGGTCCTTCACCGCGTCATGGCCGGCACGCAGGAACCCGCGCACCCCCCGACGCGCCCGGTCCCGGGTCTCGCGTACGACACGGACGCGGCAGCGACACGGTGGCGCCCCGCCCGTCCCGGAGCCCGTCCGGGCACGGCTGCCCACCACCCGCCCCTTGGCGCCCACCCCTCCCAGCCATGACCGCCGGAGCCCCCCCGAAGGCACCGAGAGCGTCACCACGCGGCGCCGCTGCGTACTCGATCGACTACGATCCGTACGTGATCCCTACGATGGCCGGCAGGCGCGCTCAGCATCGCCCCCTGCCGACCGTCCTGCTCCTCGGGCTGATCCTGCTGGTGGCGTCCCACCTGGTGGGCGCCCTGCACGGGCCCGCCTTCCTCGGCCCGCACCGGCCGATCACCACCATGCACGTCCGGGTGCCGACCGCCGAGGAGCAGACGGCGTCCGGCTCCGATCACGGTCACCGTCACGGCGACGCCTCCGAGGAGACCATTCCGCACGCGGTCGACCGCGTCCGGGACTCCGCCGGCCTTCCGGTCCACGCCCCGCGACTCCTCGAACCGGTCGCCGACCGCCCCGGCACGCACCCCCGGCCGGGCCGCGCCGGTCCGACGGAGAGCGATTCCGCACCGGACGGCGGCAGATCCGCGTGCGTACGGCACTGCCTCTGGCGGCAGTAGGCACGCCCCGCACGCCGTTCCGACCGGTTCCGCGCCCCGCAGGCGCCGGATCGCGGCTCGGCGTGCCCGCGCGCCCCCGCACCGCCTGCACCGCGCCCGCCCCACCGGCGGGTGCGAAGGAGCCGTACGACCATGGATCTCTCCCTGCTCGAATCCGCCCTGCCCGTCAGGGCCACCGCCCCCGTCCCCCTGATCGCCCGCCGCCCCGCCGACCTGGTCGGCAACACACCCGCGCTGTGGATCGAGAAGCCGTTCGCCCCGCCGGGACGCGGCTTCCACGCCAAGCTGGAAGGCACCAATCCCGGCGGTATCAAGGACCGCCCCGGCCTGCACATGGTCCGTGCGGCGCGTCGGCGCGGCGAACTCCTGCCCGGCGCCCGCGTCGTCGAGTCGTCCAGCGGCACCCTCGGCCTGGGCCTCGTCCTGGCCGGACTGACCTACGGCCATCCGGTCACCGTCGTCACCGACCCCGGCATGGAGCCGTCGATGGTCCGGCTGCTCACCGCCCTGGGCGCGCACGTCGACCAGGTGGCCGCACCGCATGCCGACGGCGGCTGGCAGCAGGCCCGCCGCGAGCGCGTGGCCGAGCTCCTGGACCGGGCCCCCGGCGCCTACTGCCCGGACCAGTACCACAACCCCGACAACAGGGCCGCCTACCGCCCGCTGGCCGCCGAACTCGTCACCCAGATCGGCCGGATCGACGTCCTGGTGGCCGCCGTGGGCACGGGCGGCCACTCCGCCGGGGTCGCGGCGGGGCTGCGCGAGTCCTTCCCCGGCCTGCGGCTCATCGGCGTGGACGCGACCGGCTCGACGATCTTCGGGCAGCCGGCCCGCCCGCGCCTCATGCGCGGCCTCGGCTCCAGCATCCATCCCTCCAACGTCGACTACGGCGCCTTCTCCGAGGTCCACTGGGTGGGCCCGGCCGAAGCGGTGTGGGCCTGCCGGCAACTGGCCCGCCACCACTACGCGTCCGGAGGCTGGAGCGTCGGTGCGGTGGCGCTGGTGGCCGGGTGGGCGGCACGGACGTACCCCGCCGGGACCCGCATCGCCGCGATCTTCCCCGACGGCCCGCACCGCTACCTGGAGACCGTCTACAACGACGCCTGGTGCCGCGAGCACCGGCTGCTCGGCCAGGAGCCGCCGGCGGAGCCGGACGAGATCGCCGAGCCGGACGAGTGCGAGGTGACGGCCTGGACGCGGTGCGGCCGGGTCCGTGACCCGCTCGGGCGCGACCTGTCGAAGGCGGGCGTGCGATGAGGGGGCTGCGGGCCCAGGTGGCCTCCTTCGACCGGCCGGCCCGGCTGCTGATGGTGAACCAGTTCGCCATCAACCTCGGCTTCTACATGCTGATGCCCTACCTCGCCGACCACCTCGCCCACGGCCTCGGCCTGGCCGCCTGGGCCGTCGGCCTGGTGCTGGGCGTGCGCAACCTCTCCCAGCAGGGCATGTTCCTGGTCGGCGGCACCCTCGCCGACCGGTACGGCTGCAAGCCGATGATCCTGGCCGGGTGCGTGCTGCGGACGGTCGCCTTCGGGCTGCTCGCGGTGGCAGGCAGCCTGCCCGCGCTGGTCGTGGCGTCCGCGCTCACCGGTCTGGCGGGCGCGCTGTTCAACCCGGCCGTACGGGCGTATCTCGCGGCGGACGCCGGCGAGGAACGGCGGGTCGAGGCGTTCGCCGCCTTCAACGTCTTCTACCAGGCCGGGATCCTGGTCGGCCCGCTCGCCGGACTCGCCCTGCTGACCTGGGACTTCGGCGCGGTGTGCACGGTGGCCGCGGTCATCTTCGGGGCGCTGGCCGTACTCCAGACCCGTGCCCTGCCCGCCCGGCCCCCGGCCGACCGGGGTGCCGGGCCCGCCTGGCGGACGGTGGCCGGCGACTGGCGCGCCGTCGCCGCCAACCGGCCGTTCCTCCTGTTCGCCACCGCGATGAGCGGCTCGTACCTCCTGGCCTTCCAGGTCTACCTGGCGCTCCCGCTCCGCGCCCGGGAGCTCTTCGGGGAGCGGGCCGGGGTGGTGACCGGAGCGGTGTTCGCCGTCTCGGCGCTGGCCGCGCTCTCGGGCCAGCTGAAACTGACGGCCTGGGCGAAGCGGACCCTGCCCGGCCCGCGGGCGGTCGTGTGCGGGCTGGTGGTGATGGGGGCCGCCTTCCTGCCGATGCTGCCCGGCTCCCACGGCACCGCGCTCGGGGTGGGCGCCCTGACGGTGTGTGCGGCGCTGCTGGCCTGGGGCGGTGCGCTGCTCTACCCGTTCGAGATGGACACCGTGGTACGCCTGTCCGGTGACCGGCTGGTCGCCACGTACTACGGCGCCTACAACACCGCCTCCGGCCTCGCGATCTCCCTCGGCAACCTGGCTGTCGGCGCGCTGTTCGACACGGGTGTGCGCTGGCTGCCGTGGGCGGTGCTGGGTGCCACCGGATTCGTGTGCGCGGCGCTGGTGGCCCGCCTGCACCGGGCCGGGCACCTCACCTCGGAGCCGGCCGCGGTGCCCGTTCCGGCCTGAGGCTCCGCGGACCCCGGCCGCCTCCGCGGCGGCCGGGGTGTCGCGCGGGCCGAGGCGCAGGTGCGTGGCCGCGACGACTTCGGAGTCGGCCGGGACCGGAGATCGGCCGAGTGAACCCCGCTTCCTCGCACCCTGTCGGGCAGCGCATGGAAATCGCGAGCGACGGTCAATGATGTCGGCCCTCCCGTACAGGGCCAATTCCATCGCTGAACGAGAAGGGACAATGCCTGCCTTGACTTGACCGCTCGATGACATTGTCACCGCTCATGATCTGGCAAGCTTGGCACCGTTTTACGCAAGGGCCTTCGAGGGGACGAAGGCGAAGTGGGTCAGGGGGGCTGACATTTGAGGATGTTCAGGGCGTCCGCATTCATCCGCCGGTCGGCGCGCTGGATGCTGGCAGGGCTGCTCGCAGGTGGTATGGCGGCCGCCTCGGCGCCCGTGTACGCGGCGGCAGCGGGCACCGGAGGAATGGATCTGCTGGTCCAGGGGTCCAGCTTCGAAGTGCTGCAGACGTCCCGCTATGCCGGCGGACACTGGGCACCCACCCACCAGCTGTTCAAGAACCAGCTCTTCTACGACTTCACCGACGTCGTCCAGAACAACCGGTTGCGGCTGTTCATCGAGCAGCCCAGTGGCAACGTCCTCACGCTGGAGGAGGCGGAGCAGAAATCCGACGGCACCTGGACGACTCCGGCACCGATGGCCGGACTGCCCACGATCGACGCCACCACGTCGCTGCCGACCCGGAACTACCTGGCCGCGGCAGTCGTCGGCACACATGTTCATCTGGTCTACATCGGCAGCACCGGCCAGATCATGCACACGTACGAACGCGCCGACGGCACCTGGACCTACCCCGACCAGGTGGCGCCTGGAAGTGCCTACCGGCATGACAAGTTCGCCAGTGTGTCGGCCGCCTCGGTCGGCGGCCTCCTGCAGGTCGCGGTCGTCGACCAGGCCCACAAGACGGTGCTGCACACCATCAGGCACACCGACGGAACCTGGGCGTCGTGGGGCAACGTGTTGTCTCCGGCGGGCAAGCCACGCTACTGGGGCATGCCGATCCGCGTGGCGATGGCCGGCTTCGGGTCCAGCCTCCAGATGGTGGTGCTCACCAACGGACAGGTGGCCCAGTACCACACGATCCGGCACGCCGACGGATCCTGGAGCCGGTGGGGCGACATCAACGCGCAGGTGGACTTCAATCGCGCCGGTTTCATCGGAACGGTCCTGCAAGAGGTCACGGCGGTGAACGTCTCCGGCAACCTCCAGCTCGTCTTCGCCTCCGACGACGACAAGGGATCCCTGTTCCACACCATCCGGTACGCCAACGGCAAGTGGTCGAAGGCGGGACTGGTCCAGCGGGCCACGAACCTCTCCAGTTGGCGGCCGAGCGGCGTCGCCGGCTCGGCCGGGTGAGCAGACGGGCCTGACATCCTCCAGGACCTCTCGTAGCCGAGGCACCCCCCGAGCACGCCGCCCGGCCGGCGGCCGCGGGAGGCCCTGCGCGGCGGCCGATAGGCATCCCGCAGGCTGGATGCCGGTGCCGGGTCCTACCCGATGCCGGCCGCGAGGCTCCGAGGCCGTCGGGTCAGAACGGGCCGTGGAGACTGCCCAGCCTGTCGGTCAGGCGCAGGTTCTCGGAGTAGTCCACGGGGCAGGCGATCACGGAGACCCCCTCGTCGTCGAGGGCCCTGCTCAGCACAGGCAAGAGCTGGTCGGCGGCCTCGATCCGGTAGCCGCGTGCGCCGAAGCTCTCGGCGTAGGCGACCAGGTCCGGGTTGGTGAACCGGGTGTGGCTGTGGCGGCCGAGTTCGAGTTCCATCTTCCAGGTGATCAGGCCGTATTCCTCGTCCACGAGGACGAGGACGACCAGGGGGACGCGTTCGCGGACGGCCGTCTCGAGTTCCTGGGAGTTCATCAGGAACGAGCCGTCGCCCATCATCGCCAGGACGCGCCGGTCCGGCCGGGCCAGCTTGGCGGCGATGGCGCCCGGCAGTGCAAACCCCATCGTGGACAGGCCGTTGGAGACCAGGCAGGTGTCCGGTTCGTAGGTGGGGTAGAGGCGGGACATCCACATCTTCCCGGCGCCGGTGTCGGCGAGCACGATGTCGTGGCGGTCCAGCGCGGTGCGCACATCGCTCACGACACGTTGCGGCACCAGGGGGAACGCGTCGTTGTCGCGTCCGTACTGCAGTTCTTCGTCGAGGAGCGTACGGATCTTCTCGCTGCCTCCGGCGTCGTAGGTGAGTCCCTCGGGGAGCGCTGCTGCGAGTGCGTCCAGCGCCTGCGAAGGATCACCCTTGACGCCCACCGCCACCGGGTAGTGGGCGTCCACCTCGGCGGGGAAGCGGTGCAGGTGCAGGATCCGCTTGTCGCCGTTCGGGTTGATCTTGACCGGGTCGAACTCTTGGATCTCGTAGCCCACGCAGATCAGCACATCGGCCGCGTCGAAGCCGAAGTTGCCGTAGTCGTGGCGCATGAAGCCGACCGCGCCGAGGGCGTTGGGGTGGTCGTCGGGAAAGACGCCCTTGCCGTGGAAGGTGGTCGCGACCGGGATGTTCAGCCGTTCGGCGAACCGCACCAGGGCGGCCGAGGCCCCGGCTCTGGCGGCGCCATGGCCCGCCAGCACGACGGGGTGCCGTGCAGCGGCGAGCACCTCGACCGCCCGTGCGATCTGCGAGGGTGACGGCGCGTCGGCCCGCACCGTATCGATCTGCAGGGGCGCCAGGGGCCCAGCGGGACGCTCCGCCTCGACGTCCTCCGGGAGCGCGAGGAACACGGCGCCGGGCCGTTCGCTCTGCGCCGTCTTGAACGCCTTGCGGGTCATCTCCGGCACCGCGTCCGGACACGCGACACAGGCCGACCACTGGGTGACGGGGGCGAACATCGACACCAGGTCGATGACCTGGTGCGACTCCTTGTGGACACGGCGCCGGGAGCCCTGGGCGGCCAGGGCCACCAGCGGCGCGCTGTTCGTCGTGGCGTCCGCGGTGCCGAGCAGCAGGTTGATCGCGCCAGGACCCAGCGTGGCCGAACACACACCGGCCCGGCCGGTCAGCCGCCCGTAGATCTCCGCCATGAACGAGGCGGCCTGTTCGTGACGCACCAGGACGTAGCGGATCCCGGAGCCGTTCAGCGCGTCGACGAAACGGATGTTCTCCTCACCGGGGATGCCGAAGACGTACTCCACGCCCTCGGCCCGCAGACAGCGCACCAGCAGGTGCGCGACGTCATCCACTGCTGCGGTGTCCCGCGACCCGGTCGCGCCTTCGGTGCCCATGGGACGACCGTAGGCACGCCCGACCGCCCCGGCCACCCGTCGGCCGCCGCCCGGGGACCGGCAAGGGCACCGGCAAGGGCACCGGCAAGGGCCGGCGCCCGGGCGCCGCCGAGGGCCGTTCGGAGGTGCTGTGGTGGCGCCCTCCGCGGTCGGCCCGCACGCTGGATCCGGACGTGGACCCGCCGCCGGACACCGGACGGCGGCAGGCTCATGGGAGGACCGTGTGACCACTTCGTCGCCCACCACCGACACACCGCCGGCCCGGTACGACGACCTGCGGGCCCTGGTGATCAACTGCACCCTCAAACGGTCGCCGGACACGAGCAACACGCAGGGGCTGATCGACCGCAGCACCGCCATCATGGACGCACAGGGCGTGCACGTCGACGTCGTCCGGGCGGTGGACCACGACATCGCCACCGGGGTGTGGCCCGACATGACGGAACACGGCTGGGAGACGGACGCCTGGCCGGACCTGTACCAGCAGGTCCTGGCGGCCGACATCCTGGTCCTGGCGGGCCCCATCTGGCTGGGTGACAACAGCTCCGTGATGAAGCGGGTGATCGAACGCCTCTACGCCTGCTCCAGCCTCCTCAACGACGCCGGCCAGTACGCCTACTACGGAAGGGTCGGCGGCTGCCTGATCACCGGCAACGAGGACGGCGTCAAACACTGCGCCATGAACGTCCTCTACAGCCTGCAACACCTGGGGTACACCATCCCTCCCCAGGCGGACGCCGGCTGGATCGGCGAGGCCGGGCCCGGACCGTCCTACCTCGACCCCGGCTCGGGCGGCCCGGAGAACGACTTCACCAACCGCAACACCACCTTCATGACCTGGAACCTGCTCCACCTGGCCCGGGCGCTGAAGGACCTGGGCGGCATCCCCGCCTACGGCAACCAGCGCACGGCCTGGGACGCCGGCTGCCGCCGTGACCAGGAGAACCCCGAGCACCGGTAGCGAGCGGATCGTCCTCGCCGCGCAGGGCGACGATCCGGCGACGACGGGTACGCAGGGAGCCCCGGGTGGCCCGGGGCTCCCCTTCCGTGGCGACCGCTTCCCCACACCACGGAACCGCCCACCTGTTGGGAGACGAGCAGAACGAGAGTGGCACTCTCGTCGGCGGGTATCCCGGGATCCGCTTGCCCGGTCAGGATTTCGTAAGCGTTCCGACGTCCCCGCCGGGGGGAACGGCAGGCTGAAAGGCTCGGACACGGGCGCGTGCGGCTGTTTCGCCAGGGCGGGTTCGTCGGCGATTCCCCCACCCGGTGTCGTCGTCGTGACCGCGGGGTGTGCGAGTGCAGACGGGCCGCGCCGGTTGCCGCCGGGCATCCTCACGGCGGCGACCGGGCGGAGCGGGCCATGCCGTTCCCGTGCGGCTCGCGGCTTCTTGCCGAACCGGCGGACCCCACGGGAGCGGGTTCACTGGGCGGCCCGCTCACAGGCCGAGTGCCAGGTCCCCGGCTCTTCAACCGGCGAACGGCACATGAATTGCCGAAACTGCGGACGTCGTCACCAGCCGAGCGCGTCCTCGTCGGCCCGCGCGTTCCGGGGCCGCTCCACCGGGGGCGCGTCGTGACAGGTGAAGCCGAGCCGCGTCAGGGCGCGGCGCATCTCGAAGGACGTGAAATCCCGGCGGTTCCGCCTGGTGATCACTTCCCCGACCTGCATCACGGGGTAGATCCGGCCCTCGATGGTCACGCACACCCCGGTGACGGGTTCGGGAGTGATGCCGTCCCTCGACTGCTCGGCCTCGCTCCTGGTCAGGGGCGCCCGGACGGCGGATCGCGCAGTGCGGAGGGCCGGGGCGGGCCGCGGCCCGCCCCGCCGCGGCTTCCACCGGGGACGCGGCCCTCATCCGGTCTTCCCCGCCGCGCCTCCGAGGCGGCCGGCGCGGGCGAACGCCACCATCTGCACGGCGGTCAGCGGGTTCTCGGGGTCGTCGACCGCGGCCAGCAGCCGGGCGGCCGTTCCCGCGGACTCATCGGGCGGAACCACCAGAAGCACCCAGCGTCCCACGGTGCCGCAGTCCAGGGTGATGACGTGCGCCTCGTCTCCGGGACCGGCCGGCTCCACGGTGATCGCCCGGCCGGGCGCCATGACCGCGTGCGGGGCGCCGGGCCATTCGGCGGGGTCGACGGTGACCCGTACCTCGGCGTCCGCGTCGGGTTCCAACGCGGCGACGAGCGACGGCAGTTCGAGTTCCAGAGCGTCGCAACGCGGCCACCAGGCCCCGTCCAGCGGGCCGTGGCTGATGTCCCGGGTGACGGTCAGTCGAGGCATGGGCATGCGATACGTGTGCGCGTCGGGCGCGGACGCACCGGTGCCCGGCGTTCTGCTGGTTCCCATCGTGCGGTCCCGTCCCGGGCGCCGTGGGAATGACCGCCCGTCGCGTCACTCGCCGGGAACGGCACCGCCGACCGCGCTGCGCGAAAAGCTCTCGGTGTGGCCAGGCTACTCCTGGTCGCGGAGCAGCGGACGGGGCCTGAGCCCTGCTGCGGTGCCTCTCACTCCTGTGTCTCCGGCTACTCCTGCACCCCCCGTTCCTCCCGTTCCTCCCGTTCCTCCCGTTCCTCCTCCCGCTCCTCCATCAGGCGGATGCCCTCGTGTGTCAGCGACACGGCGGCCGGGGTCCGGTGCGAGGTCCAGTCCACGTTGATCAGGCCCTCGTCGGCCAGGTAGACGCAGGCAGCGGAGAGGTCCTCGTCGGGCAGGCCCAGTTCGGTACGGAGCGCCGATCCGCTGACCTCGGACCGGTTGTGCTCCACAGCCCCGTACAGGGACCGCAGGACCGCCTTCCGGTTGTTCTTTCGTTCACGCAGTTTCGTCATGTCTGTCGTTCTCCGAAGTGTTGACGGCCGCGTGGGAACGGCCGGGACGACGGACCCACCTGGCCGCCCGGACCCGGGTCACACCTCGTCGGCGTGCGCCGACGCCTGCCCCGTCGACTCGCCCGCCGTGCGCCACGACCGTGCGCGTCCCGCGGTCCGGGCGGTGTCGAGGGCCAGATGGAGCCGGGTGCCTCCGCCTTCCCCGGCGGGGTGGCCGCGCTGCCCGGTCGGGACGAAGCGGTGGCGGAGAACCTCGGCCGCGCGCCGGGCGGCCTCCGGGGTCGCGTCGACGATGCGCACCTCTGCGTGGCCCCGGGAGGCCAGGGGGTCGTACTCCACAGGGACCTCCTGACAGGCGACTGGCAGAACGCGGACGCGTCGCTGCCCGGAACGCCGGGAGACCGGGCAGGGCGGCTGCGGCGCGCGTGCCACGCGGGCCCGGCCGGATTTTCCAGCGCGCCCTTTTCTGAAGGGTATGCCGGGGCGGGCCGCCCGTGCGTGCCACCATCACAGATGGTCCGGACAGCCGTCCGGTCCGTCACGGGCTGCCCGCCCCCGGTGACCGAACGGAGCCGGGCCGACCGAGGCGGGAACGGGGACCCTCCCCCACGAGATCGAACGCCTCCGCGCACTGACCGGCCGCCGGGTCGAGGAGCGCAGGCGGCAGCTGGGCCGGCCGCACGGGCCGCCCGGAGAGGGCCGCGCCAAGGGCGCCCGCACGGTGGGCCTGCTCCCGTGGTGGACAGTGGGGGCCAGGACGAGAACCTCTCCGTAAAGGTTCTCGTCCGGAGGAAATCCACCTAGGCTTGCGCCATTCCGCCGTGCCAGAGGTTTCCGCGGAAGTTACACCGTTCGGCGGCCTGTCGGCCGCCCGTGCCCCCGGACCCGGGCAGGGATCGAGTTCGCGGCCTCCGCAGAACAGCCACCTCTCATGGCCCCCGGCCGGCTGCCCCTGTGCGTCACCCTTCCGCTTCCCCTCGTCGCGAGACCGGCGCGGTGGCCTTCCCGCATGCCGCTGCACGGTCCGACGTGGGGCACCCGGCTCCCGTCGACGCGCCCGAACAATTGGGGGGAGCGGCGCGCGGGGAGCCCGGACGGCCGCCGTCGAGGTCCGGACGACCGACGGCGGCCGTCGCACCGCGGTGCCCGGCCGGAGAACAGGGCGGGACCCGGGCCGGCACCTCGGACCGGAGGTCCGTCTCTCGCCGCTGCCGGGAAGGACCCGGCGTCAGCTCCCGCCGTTTTCCGGCGGGAGCCTGCCGCCGCCTACGTCCGCAGCAGCCGCTGGGTCAGCTCCCGGTACTGCCTCAGCGAGGCACGGAGTTCGGCGGAGTCCGTTTCGGGGTCCCGGTCATGCCAGCCTTCGCGGAGCACCCGCCGTACCTCGGACAGGGCGGTCGTGAGCTGGGCAGCGGCTTCGTCGAAGGCGCCCTCGGCCTCCTCCAGTGCCGCACGCGGGGTCTCAGCGAAGGTGTTGACGGCATGTCCGAGGCGGCGCACGATCTCGGCCCGCCCTTCCGGGGGAAGCAGCGGCTCCGGTCCCGTGGTGCGGCGTCCCTCCGCGCCCGGGGGCCGGTCCGCGGGCTGCTGGGCTCGTGTCTGGTCGTACATCGTCGTGTGTACCGCTTCCGTTCGCGATGCGGATCACCGCCGGGAGGCGCCTTTCGCCTTCCCTGCGGCCTGGTTCGGGCTCCCGAGGACCCGGTCCGCCTGCCCTTCATGGCCCTCGGCCGTCCTGTCAGTCAACGTCCGGCGACAATCGGTGTCAACGCGGGGTCTGCCCGATCGCGTCCGGCCGACGGCCGCTGATCGGCGGAACCAGGTATCCCCCGACCCGAGGAGTACGGTGGGGCCAACGAGGGTGTGTCGTGCCTGTCCGACGGGTCGTCACCAGCACACCGCCCACCCCAGGGGGCCGTCCGTGACCCCGGCCGCACCTTCGTCCCAGCGGCCTCCGCCGAGGTCAAGGACCCTCCATGCGCCCCAGCCCGGTCGACGCCCACCCCACCGGACACCGCCTCGCCGGTCCGAGGCCAGAAACGGCACTTTCGCCTCCGTGCCGGACGGTCCCGCGCCCGCGCACGACGTCGACCGCGGCCAGAAGGACCCCTTGGTCGCCGTCACCCGCCTCCTGAACGCCTCCCTCTGGTGGGCGTCGGCACACCCGGCGACACCGGACAGCGGCGCCGCGCGTCGCGCCTGACGACAACCACGCAACCGTCTACGGAAGTTGGCAGCAGCCTCATGACCACCGCACTGCAACCCCCGCCTCCCTCCCGCTCCGTCCTCCGCCTGCGTCTGGCGCCCCGCAGCGACCTGCCCCGATCCATCGACGGAGCATGGTGGCCGTGCTCCTACGACCTCCTCGTGGAACTTCCGCGACTGCTGGCCGGGTTGCCGCGCGAGTGGGGCCATATCACCAGCGTCACCGTCAACGGGGCGGTGTGGTCCACGGCTCCCGGCCGGATACTCGTCTCCAACCAGGTCGTACGACTGCACAGAACCCTGGCGGCGAACGCCCCGCACACCGTCGTCCTGCTCGCCGCCGGCCTGGGGCGCCGGGACCTTGTGGTCGTGCCTCCGGACACCACCGACGCCGCCGCCGAACCGCTCATGGCGGCCGCGGCGGGTGCCCCCGGGGAGGGCTGACCCCGACGCCGTGACATCCCCGTCGGGCTTCCCGCCCTGAACGCCCCACACCCCCCTGCCCTGTTCCCGGCGGCCGCCGGGGTGCCGGGGCGCCAGGAGTACGGTGGAGGGACCGAGGGCATGCCGCGCACCGCCTCCGACGCCGGTGCCGCTCTCGGGGATCGACGACACCGGGTCGGTCTTCGTCCGCGCCCGGAGCAGGGTTGCTCATGCCCGCGCACGTGTTCCTCCCGATGCCCCTGACCCTCCCCGCGCTCCGGCCCGCACGGGGCAGACCGCGCACCCGCCTGCCGGACCCGGACTCCGCTAAGACGGAGCGCCGCTCCTCACCCGAGGTGGCCGAACGCGTCCGCCCGCTGTCCCGCGGTCAGGTCGCCGACCGTCTGCAGGAGCTGGGCGACCTGTACGCGGAGACCTCCGGTGGCGACGCGTGGGCATGGAACCAGGCGCGCGCGACCTTCCTGCTCCATCTCGCGGCCGACTCCCGGCGACCGGGGTTCTCGCTGCTGATCGCGGAGACCCCGGCCCTGGCCGGATACGCCTACGGCTTCCCCACGGCAGGCTCAGGTCCGTGGGGGCCGAGGTTCCGTGGCCACGTCAGGGAGGGCCTGCTGCGCCGTGCCGTCACCGGCGGGCTCTTCGTCGTCTCCGGCATCGTGGTGCCCCCTCGCGTGCGCCGGGAGTACAAGGACCAGGTCTGGAACCTCGCCCGGCGCCTGCAGCGCCGGTTGCTCGCCGACCACGGCGCGGCGCTCGGCGTCACGCTGGTGGACGCCCGGGACGCCAGGACGGTCGAGACCATGCGGTCCTGGGGCTGGCGGGACGCAGGGGACGACACCCTCGCGGCCGTGCCACTGACCTTGCCGCCCGGTCCGTTCCGCCTTCTGGTACTGGCTCCGGGGACGTGAGCGGTCGCCTCCGCGCGGATCACGTCTCGGCCCCGGTCATGGGCAGGGGCAGGGGCAGACGCAGGGCGAGCAGGGCGATGTCGTCGGTGCTGCCGGGCGGCATCCGGGCCGCCAGCCGGTCGCACAGCGTGTCCAGCGGTTCGTGGGCAAGGGTGAGGGCGTGGCGGCGCAGCCGGCCGAGCCCGGTGTCCAGGTCACTGCCGGGAGACTCGATCAGGCCGTCGGTGTAGAGCAGGAGCGTGGATCCCGGCAGCATGGCCTGGGCGGCGCTCGGCCGACGGCTGCTGCCGCCCAGGTGGGTTCCGAGGATCAGTCCCTGCCCGGCCTCGAGGTATCGCCCGTTCCCGTCGGGGGTCAGCAGCAGCGGCGGCGGATGCCCGGCACTGGTCCAGCGCAGCGTCCAGGGACCGGTGTCCGTACCCTCCAGCCGGGCGAGGACGAGGGTGGCCATCGAGACGGTCGTGATGGCGTGCAGGGCGTCGTCGAGGCGGTCCACCACGGCACCGGTCGGCCCGCTGTGGTCCCAGGCGAGGGAGCGCAGCACGCCCTGCAACTGAGCCATGCCGGCCGCGGCGGTCAGATCGTGGCCCACGACGTCGCCGATGACCAGGGCGAGCGCACCGTCCCTCAGTGTGAACGCGTCGTACCAGTCGCCCCCGACCTGCGAGCCGGCCGGCGCGGGCTGGTATCGGGCCGCCAGCCGGATCCGGCCGTGCTCGGGCAGCGGGGGGAGGAGGTTGCGCTGCATCGCCTCGGCGACCGCGCGCTGCCGGCCGAACCGGCGGGCGTTGTCGATGACCAGGCCGACCCGGCGGCCGATGTCGCTCACCACGTCAAGATCGTCGGTGCCGAAGGGCCGCGCCGCGTCGGTGCGCACCAGTGTCAGCGCACCGGTGACCTGCCGTCTGCTCCCCAGCGGCACCGTGATGACGGAAGCCGCGCCGACTGCTGCGAGGAAGGCGCTTTGGACGGTGGCCAGCGGCGAGTCGGACGGTGCGTCCAGGGCCCCCCGGTCCTGGAGGACGGGACCGCCTCCGTTCAGCACCTGGACCAGAGGCGAGTGAACCGACTCCCCGGCAGGGGGCAGCTGACCACACCAGTCCTCCTGCCAGGCGGCACGACCCTCAGGACCGGTCACCGCCACCCTGTGCACCTGACAGGCACCGACCAGCAGGTCCACCGCGGCCCAGTCGGCGAGGCGGGGCACCAGGAGCCGGCTCAACCGGGTGAGAGCCTCGTCGACCTCCAGGGTCTGACCGAGCACGTCGGTGATCTCCGCGACGAGTGTCAGCCGCTCGGCGAGAGTCTTCAGGGCACTCGTACGAGCGGCTCGTTCCGCCTGTTCCACCTGTTCCGTCTGTTCCGCCTGTTCCGCCTGTCCCTCGCGTTGCTCCCGTTCCGATTGCTCCTCCGGTTCCGTCCGCTCCGCACGGTCCCTGCGGGCACAGCGGTCGGCCACCGTCTCGACGATCAGCACGACCATGCCCGGAGGAACGCCGGAGACGTCGTCGCCGGTCAGGGGCATGGCCGACCAGGAGACCGGGACCAGCCGCCCGTCCCCCCGCAGACACCTGTCGTCGTCCCCGCGTGCCGCACGCCCCTCGGCGAGCGCCCGCAGCAGCAGGCAGCGCTCTCGCGGGACCGGGGCACCTCCCGGGTCCCGGTGGCACAGGTCATGCAGATCCCGCCCGCACACCACCGCTGCCGGGAGACCCAGCAGCCGCTCGGCGGCCGGGTTGACCGCGATGATCCCCCCGGCCGGGTCGAGCACGGTCATGGCCGTACCCAGCCGCTCCACCACCTGCTGCCACAGACCTGGCTCCACCGCCGACAGCCGCCTCTCGTGCTCTCCGCCGGACCTCAAGCCCTCGGTCGCACCGCCACCGTCCTTCCGTCAGCGACCGCACCGACACCCCAACGCGGCCCGGGCCCCGAACCGCCGGGCCACGGAGACGTCTGTACCCCGATGGTCCCCCGCCGAGTACCCACACGCACGACCGGAACGACAGCGCCTCCGCGACACCCCGGCGCGGCCGCCGGTACCGATCGCTTGGCATCGTACGCACCGCCTGGCGGGGCGACCGCGTTCTCAGGCACGGGTGCCCTGCGCGCCGGGGCGCTGCTTCTGGGCGTCGACGACGGTCCGCTCCAGCACGGCGGTCCGGTTGATGACCGTACCGGGCCTGATGCCGTCGGCCTGCTTGACCTGGACAGCGCGGCTGCCGAGATAGGCGTATGTCCCGGGGTCGAAGATCCACTCGGTGCGGTCGCCGCCCTTCTGGTCGACGTGCGCCAGGGCGATGCCCTCGCGTCCGGCGCCGTCCTGGGCGTGGTCCACGACCACGACCCCGGGGATCTTGGCCGCGGCCCGGTACAGCGCCGCGCTCAGCTTCGCCGGTACGAGCTCCTCGCCGAGCAGGTCGCCGACCGTGGTGAATGCCTCCTGGTCCGGGGAGTTCCCCTGGCCCTCGGTCTCCTCATAGATCTTCTTCAGCAGGACGTCCGGGTCCGTGGGCAGTGTCCTGAGGTAGTCGTAGGAGGCGCCACCCAGGGTGGGCTCGACGTTGGTGTCGAGGGTGATGCCGCCCTTGGGCTTGTAGCCGGGCTCGTCCAGCCAGCCCTGCTTGCCGTCGGGAGAATTCCAGACCTCACGGATGTGCAGGGGCTGGACCATGGCCATGGAATCGTCCGCGTCGGTGTGCGAGACGGAGAGGTAGGACACCTCGCTCTTGATGTAGACGTACTGGCCGGGGCCGGGTCCGGGCGTCGTGCCGGCCGAAGCGGCGGCGGCGATGTGCTCGACGGTGGAGGCGAGCCGGGCGGTGCTGCCGGGTTCGACGCGGACGACCGGCGCCGCGACCGGGGGCGGGGTGGCCGCGGCCGGACCGCCGCCCTCGGAGTTGGTCAGCGCGGTGAACGCGAACGCACCGGCCAGGGCGGCGGCGGTGACCGGGACACCGATCAGCAGGAGACGGCGTGCGGGGCGGCGGGACGACGCGGGGACAGGGGCGGAGACGGTGGACCGGATCTCGTGCATCAGGTGCTCCTCGAGAAGCAGGTGACGGTCGAGCCACAGGTGCGGGTCTCCGGGCGCCGGCAGCAGACGGGCCGGCTCCGCGTGGTCCGGCGACTCCTCGCGCCGCGGCTTCTTGCGGATCATTCGGACCTCTCCTCGTACGACTCGTGTGACCGGGCCGCAGAAGTGCGGCCGCCCTGTACTTGTCCGTCGCGCGCCGGCGGTTCCGTGTGCTTTCTCAGCTCTTCCCCGGCCGGCCTGCTCAGCCTGGCGCGGGCGCGGGACAGGCGGGAGCGCACGGTGCCGACCGGGACGCCGAGCGCGGTCGCCGCTTCCGCGTGGCCGAGCCCGGACCACGCACAGAGGGTGAAGACCGCCCGCTCGCTGCGGTTCAGCTTCTTCAGCGCCCGCCGGGCGGCGGCCAGTTGACCGGCATCGGCGATGCGGCCGACGAGTTCGTCGGCGAAGTCCGGGACCGTCTCCCTGGCCGGCAGGCGCTGCAGGGCCCGCTGGTGGCGGCGCGGGTGGCGTTGCGCAGTACGTTCACGGCGATGCCCATCAGCCAGGGGCGCGGGCTGTCGCCCTCGTCCCGCAGCCTGGCGCGCGGCCGCCACGCCTCCAGGAAGGTCAGCGAGACGATGTCCTCGGCGACGGACCAGTCCCCGGTCACGCGTACCGCGTGCCGGTGGACCAGGCGCGCATGGTCACGGAAGAGCTCGCGGAACGCCTCGGAGTCGCCGGCCCGTATCCGGGTGTGCAATGAGCAGTCCACGTCCTGTCTTGTCCCGGCAGCAGGGCGGGTTCCCGTGGCGTGCGTGACACGGTCGGGGGACATCGGGCTCCACGGCCGGCTCGCGCGTCACGGCCGCCGCCCCGTGAGCCGAGCGATTTCCCGCGCGGGGCCGCAACCGGACGGCACGGCAGCTGAGCAGCAGGCGTCGGGCGAGGGCGCTCCCGTCCCTGCCACTGACACCATGAGCCGTTCACAGTCTCATGCGCGGCGCCTGGACCGGCTACCACCGGCCCCCACCCGACGACCGGTTCCCGTGTCCTGTGTCACCGACGGATCCGGCTCGTGCAGGAGGCGATACCCGCGGATGGTTCTCCTGCCTCGCTCGACGAGGGATCGGCGACGGCATCAGGGAGCGGCTCGGTGCCGCTCCGCGCCGTCGTCCTGACCGGCCGCCCAGGAGGCGAGGAGCGACAGGCTGTCATGTGAGGTGGTGCCCGGTTCAGCGGTGTAGGTGATCATCGTCAGGCCGGGTTCGGCGGCCAGGTGGAGGAGGTCGTAGCGCAGTTCGAGCGCGCCCACGACCGGGTGCCGGAACCGTTTGATGCCCCGGCCGTGGGCGCGGACGTCGTGGCGGGCCCACCGTTCGCGGAAGGTGTCGCTACGGGTGGACAGCTCCCCGACGAGGTCGGTGAGGGAGCGGTCGAGGGGGTTGGCGCCGGCAGCGGCGCGCAGCTGGGCGGTGAGGTCGTCGGCCACTTCGTCCCAGTCGTGCCAGAAGCCCCGGGCACGAGGGTCGAGGAACGTGAACCGGGCGAGGCTCGGAGCCGTCCGCCCGCCGGTGTGGACGACGCTGTACAGGGCGCGGCCGAGGGAGTTGGTGGCGACCAGGTCGAGGGCGGGGCTGCGCACCAGCGCGGGGACGCCGACGAGGGCGTCGAGGACCGTCTGTACCTGCGGGGCGATCGCCGCGGGCGAGGTCCGGCGGCCACGGGACTCGGTGGACGGCCGACCGGCCCGGGCAAGATCGATCAGATGCGCCCGTTCCGCGGCATCGAGTCGCAGCGCGCGGGCGATGGCCTGCAGCACGGTGTCGGAGGCGTTGGTGAGCGCGCCGCGCTCCAGCCGGATGTAGTAGTCCACGCTCAGCCCCGCCAGGGCGGCGACCTCCTCACGGCGCAGTCCGGGCACCCGGCGTTTACGCCCGGCCACCGGCAGCCCCACCGACTGGGGGCTGACCCGTGCCCGGCGGGAGGCCAGGAACTCCTGGATCTGGCTGCGCTGATCCATGTGTCCACAGTAAGCGCGGGTGGTGCAGGTAAGGAGGGCCTGCCAGTACCCCTTCCGCAGGTCCTGCCGCACCACGGGCACCGCTGGTTGCCTTGAGGCCATGAACAGCACATACACGGCCGAAAGGACCACCATGCCCCTGGGAACCGCAGTGATCGTCGGGGTCGGACCCGGTCTCGGCCTCGCGATCGCACGCACCTTCGCGGAGGCCGGGCACCCGGTCGCCATGCTCGCCCGCGACCGGGCCGGGCTGGACGCCTACGCTGCCCGGCTCGCCCCCACCGGCCAGGAAGTTCGCGGGTACGTCGCGGACGCCGCCGATCCCGGCGGCCTGCGCGCCGCGCTCCACCGGGCGGTCACCGAGCTGGGCGCCCCCGACGTGCTCGTCTACAACGCCGGCGTGCGGCGGAAGGACTCGCCCCTGGGCGGGGACGACCAGGACTGGGCCGACGTCGCGGCCGTCAATGTCCTGGGCGCCCGGGTCGCGGCCGACGCCGTCCTGCCCGAGCTGCGTGACGGCCGCGGGAGCCTGCTGTTCACCGGCGGCGGCTACGGCCTGTCGCCCTCCGCGGAACACGCGTCCCTGTCCGTCGGCAAGGCCGCGCTGCGCGCGTACGTACGGGTGCTTCACGATCACCTCGCGGGCACGGGCGTCCACGCGACCACCGTCACGATCACGAGGGACATCGGCGGCGAAGCGCGCTTCGACCCGGCGGTGCTCGCCCGTGCCTATCTCGAACTGCATCACCAGCCCGAGGCCGAATGGCAGCACGAGCTGATGCGGTACTGAACGGACCGCATACCGTGCCGGGCGGCGAGACGGGTGAGGCGGGCTTCGTTCACGGCGTAGGGCCAGGGCGATGCCCTCCACGAACGCCGAAGATCTGTGCGTCCCCTGTCTCCACAGTTCACCAAAGCGCCTGCGCAGGTGGAGTAGGCATCGGGTCGTTCCTGCCGGAGGTTCTCGCGCCGGTCGAACCGATGACTCATGTCGGTGGTGCGGCGTTGGAAAGCCAGGGTGATTCCGGAGCCAAGCAGGGTCCCCAGGACGGCTGTGCCACCGGCGATGACGGTCTCCACACCCCGAGCTCACCACGGTCCGCCAACTTGTGTGTCACAAGGCCAACTCCGGTGCCGGCCCGCTTTCCAACCGTGGTGGTGGTCCGGTGGTCCTTGGATGGGGCCAGCCACCTGCGTCCATCGATGGTCGGCCCCCTGAGCGGCTGTCGGGCGGGCGGCGTCCGGAAGCGAGAGCCGGCGGAATGGGCTCGCTTGCGGGGCACATGGCTACGGCCAGATCGAGGCCCGGCGGTCGGGCGAGCACACCGGCGGGAGCTGTCCGGTCTCCGACGCGCACGCCGGCGCGGGGAACGGCGATCCGGGCGTACGCGCAATCCTCGGCCAAGCCGGATCCCGCGGACCGCTCCCGCCTTGGAGCGGTCCGGGATCTGGTGGTGTCATGACCCGACTTGTTCCTCGGGCTTCGGCCCGAGGAACAGGTCAGTGCACGTGGACGTACGTCTCGGGGCCGTTGGAGTCGATGTGGTGGCTGTCGGAGGTGAACCACACGACGGTCCAGGTGCCACCGTGAGTCGCCTTGCCGCTCAGGTGGTAGGCGCCCTTGGTGTCGGTCTTCACGCGCGTGACGTAGTGCCACGTCTTGCTTCCCGCCGCCCGGAACTCCAGGTACGCGTAGGTGTGGGAGATGCCGGACCAGGTGCCGGACGAGCTGCGCTGCTGCAGGTGGCCGGCGAAGGTCACGTAGGTGTTCTTGCGCACCGTGGTGTGGCTGGGTCTGCCCCCGGTGACGCGGGTGGGAGTGCGGTAGATCTTGACCGCTGCGCTGTAGGAGGGCGAGTAGTCCGGGGTGCCCGGGAAGTACGCCCGCCAGTAGCCGTTCGCCTGGCCGTCGTAGGTCGCGTAGGTCATGAACTCATCGCCGGCGAGGCCCGACCGGCCGATCCGGGTGCTGCCGACGGTGTGCCACGTCTTGCCGTTGGACGAGTACTGGATCGTCATGGAGTGCGTGTTGCTCGCGAACTCCGCCCCGTGCAGGTCCAGACGGCCGTCGATCACCGCCTCGCCGTACTCGTCCTCGCTGACGTGGAACGGGGTGACGCGGCTGGGCGCCGGGACGTGCACATATACCGGTGTCGCGTCACTGTCGGTGCTCAGGAGGAAGGGGTCGTAGTCCCAGTAGTTGTTGAAATAGTACGCACCGGCGGTGCCGGTGCTGACGGCGAAGGTGCCGGTGGCGTTGGTCTTGACCGTGGCGGAGAGGCCGGTCGGCCCCATGGTGTAGATCTCCTGGTCCGGCGTGCCCGTCCACGTGGACCCGACCTTCCGTTCGAGCACACCGGTGATCGTGGTGCGCCCGCCCTTGGGAACGTCGACGTCGGTCTTGCTCAGGATGCGAATCCGGGTGGTCTCCGACGTCGCCGGCACGGTGAGCGTGGTCTGATCGCCGGTGTCGAGGAAGTACGGGTATCCCGCGGTGGCGGTGCCGTCGGCGCCGGCCGTCCGGTAGGTGACGCTGTCCTTCACCGTGACCGTTGCGGCCACCCGCCCGTCCGCCCGCGCGGTGGCGACCGCGACCGTCTCCGACGGCACCGCGGCCTCCGGGTCGGCAAGGGCGACCGACACACCGGCCGGGTCGAGTACCGCGCCGGAGCTGGGGTCGGTGACGGTGACCGGGGCGGAGACGGTGTACGAGCGGTGCTCGTAGTCCACGGAACTCCGGTCGGACGCCAGCTTCCCGACGGACACCTGCGCCGCGTAGGTGAACTCGCCGACGTCGGGGAAGTCTTCGACCTCTCCCGAGCTGTCCGTCACGGTCACGGAGACGTCGTAGACGCCCATGGCGGGAAGGACGGGCCGGTCGGCCGAAACCTGGCCGCCGTAGTAGGGGTTGGGCACGAAGTCCGACGTCGTGGCGACGTAGGGCGCGTCCGCGGGCGCCCCGTGCGGCCGGTAGCGGGCGGTGATACCCGTGACCGTCCCGGTGTCGCTGTAGACGGACAGCGAGAGTTTCCAGTGGTCCGACCAGGAGTTGCCGACTCCGTACAGCTCGAACTGGTGCGGCTCCGGGCTGCCGTCGGTCGGCGCGGACGTCGCGGTCTCGGACGGGACCGGGCCGGTGGTGTCGGGCGGTGTGGCGACCGCGGAGCTCGTCGGTGTGTCCGAAGGGCCCGGGCTCACGGCGACGGACGGGCTCGCGGTGGCACCCGACACCGACTCGTGCGACGCGGACGTCGCGGAGTCGGCGGCGGCTGCCGGAAGGGCCAGTACGGCTGTCAGCAGCGCACCGGCTGTCAGGGCAGGCAGAACAGCGCGAGGTCTCACTCGATGAATCCCCCCAAGATATGCGAATGCCCGTACCACCCAAGCGATTTCAGCGCCGATCGCGGAGCGCCACGGGTCGGCCAATCGTAGAGCCGACCTCCGACGCGACCGCGCTCAGGGCCTGGGCGAAGGGCCCAGGACTCCTCCGGCCGGGAGCCTCCTGTGCGGCAACCGGGAGGCATCGCGGAGGCCTGTCCGGTCTGCGGGCGCTGCCGGCGCGTGACCTGGACGGTGCCGTCGATCCAGACGCTCAACGCTCTGCCACGCATCGGCACGCGACGACTGATCACGATGAACAGCAAAAAGGCCCAGGTCACCGACCTGGGCCTTCTCTGTGGAGCGGGTGACGAGAATGGAACTCGCGCTCTCAGCCCATGGCGTACGCCCGGTACACCGTCTCCACCGAGCTGTCTCCGGCGGAGTCCGTCACCTCGGAGCGCAGGGCGACGGCGCCGGACGCCGGGTTGTGGACGGTCGCCTGCCAGGTCGAGCCGGAGTGCTTGACGGTCGCCGCCTTCCAGGTCTTGCCGCCGTCGGCGGACGACCAGACCCGGACGGACTTGGCGGTCACCTTGGTGAGCTTGATGTCGGGGCCCTGGGAGGCGCGCCCGGCACTCACGTCGACCGTCGTGGTGCTGTTCGGCGCGGCCTGGTTGTGGCTGTTCAGCCCGGTGGGCAGAAAGCGGGTCAGGAAGACGGGAGCGACGATCGCCTTGGCCGGGTCGGACACCTTGAAGTGCCAGTCGAGGGTCGCCCGCGGCGACAGCATGCCGGCCGGGAAGGTGATGCCCGGGCGGTAACGGTGGGCGTCGACGGTCAGGCGGTACCAGCCGGCCGAGCGGACAGGGGCGTCGAACTCGGCGGGCCCGACGCGCCAGTCGGTCAGAGTCTGCTTCTTGACGGTGGTGCTTCCCTTGGACAGGACCACCGTCTCCTTCGTGATGTCCCCCCAGCCGCCGCCGATGTCCAGGTCGCCGATCATGGCGTCCGGAGAGAAAGCGACGGACTTCTGCCCGAGCAGCGGCAGATTGTGCATGGGGCCCCATGCGGCCCGGCCGAAGGACTGGGTGAGGCTCTGTCCCGCCTTCAGGGTCCTGAGCTTCGGAAAGCCGCCGCTGACGTCGTCGCCGTTGCTGCCGAAGATGTCGTCGCGCGGCTGCCAGGTTCCGGGGGTCAGATGGACGGTGGCGCTGTACGGGGCGTTGTCGTCGCGTACCTGGGCCATCAGGTCGGTCGTGCAGTCATCGGTCTTCGGCGCCGTCTGGAGCGCGGTGTCGACCTGAGTACCCATCTGCGTTCCGGCGCGCACCGAGAAGCGCATCGTCGCAAGCCCCGACCGCTTGAACGAGCCGCCGGGCGCCGCCGGGATGCCCGTGGTCTTCTTCACGACGACATAGCTGTCCTTGCCGGACCACTGCGCGAGGTACCCGAACTGGAGCAGCTTGGAGGAGTTCGGGATGGCGTAGAGGGCTCCCCCGTCGTTCCAGCCACCCACGCTGAAGGCGGAGGGCATGTCCATGTTGGCGGCACACACCTGGGCGCTGATCCGTGGCGGCCCGGTCACGTCGGCAGGCGTGTCGAGTGACACCTTGACGGGCTTGCCCTTACGCGCGTCGAGCGTCACCGACTTGCTGCCCGACACCGTCACGACCTGCGCGCCGATGGTGTCGGTGCCCAGACCGTCGGCAGTGCTCTCGTATATGTCGGTCATCGCGAGGTAGCGCCCCGCCGGCAGGCTGATCCGCTTGCCCGACTTGACTGTGTACGTCTGACCGGACGACACGGCGACGACGGTGACGGTCGTCGAGACCTTGGCGCCGTGCCGCCCCAGCGTGGTGACCGTCAGCGAGCCCGACGCCGCCTGTGCGGAGGCGGCCGAAGCGAGCAGCGGTACCAGCGCGGCCACCCCGACGAAAGCAAGCGATCTTCGTGACACTGTCGTCAACTCCCCCTCAAGCCAACACTTTTGGCCATCATAGGATCACCACGCAGCCGGCAGTCCACGTGAGGAGATGCACCCGATCAAGGTGTGACAAAAAATCACCTGGCGCCTGCCCCGAGGTGAGGCCCTCGTGACGTGAGCGGCATCAAGACCGGCTCGCCGCCCGGACAAGGCGGCGCGCGCGGCGGAACCGGGCGAGAGAGCCGCAGCTGCGGGCGATGACAAGGACTGGGGTGGCTCGGGGGTGCCGTGGGCTGAGCTCCTGCCGTGGTCCTCCCGGAGCGGCGTGGATCCCCCCGTGAGTGGCCGCCCGGCGGGGAAGACGGCACATGCGTCGACCACCGGGTGCCGGGTGCCACATGCGGTCAGGGCCTGATCGCGAACACCATGCCGATGTCGCCGGCCTGCTGGACCGGGTTCTGCTCGGTGCTGACTGTGAGGCCGTGTGTGAGGAGGATCGCGCAGACCGCCTCGCGGTTCTGCCGCCAGTGCTCCACCTCCACCACGGCCTGGCGGACCAGCGGCCAGTGCCGTTCCTCGATGCCCCTGAGTACCTCGAGTTCGGCGCCCTCCACATCGATCTTGAGCAGGTCGATGCGTTCGATGCCCTGCTCGTCGAGCGCCGATGACAGGGTCCGGACCTTCACCCGGTGCGTCTCAAGGCGCCGCATCACCCGCAGCTTGCGGCCGACGAGCACAGTGAGAATGGGCAGGGGCACGCGGCGCAGGACCGGTCCCAGGCCGCCCTGACTGATCATTTCGACAATGCTGGCGGTGACCCGGCGCCGCTCAGCCTCGATGTTCCCCTGATCTCGCGAGGAAGAAGAGAAGATCGTGGCGGCCGGAACGTAGCTGAAATCGAGCTCGTCCTCGCGAGACGCCAAGCCGTAAGGGAGCGCGGTCAGGCGCCCGTCGAAGAAGTCGCGAGCGTTGCGCTCGAGAGTCGCGTGGAGTGGGGGCAACGGCTCGAAGGCATAGATCCGCACGTCCCCGTCCAGCCGTTCGTACACGGTCGCCGAGAACACGCCGATGTTGGCGCCCACGTCGAGTACCGTCGCGCCCGGCGTGCACACGATGCCGTGGGTGAAGTAGCCGCCCACCTCCTCGCGCAGGAAGGACACCTCCCACGGATTGATGCTGTGCAGCTCCATCACATTCATGGCCATGACAAAGTCAGTACCAGCACCGGGACGGCAATCCAACCCGTGCGGTTCACTTCGGCCGATTCCCTCGCCTGGCGGTACGGCCGTGCCGGCCACGGGCGCCGACTGCCGAACACCCACCACGAGGTCCGTCCGGTGCCCCCTCGGCGGAGCGACTGCGGCCCGGCCGGGGCGTCACCACGAACCCCCGGCCGTCATCAGCCGGGGGGTTCGTGGTGGAGCGGCTGACGAGAATCGAACTCGCGCTCTCACTGACCTGCGCAGATGGCTTTTGCGCCGGCGGTCGTGCGGCTCGGATCGCACCGCTATCGACCGTGGCGAGGTGTCCCGCCCGCACCTGGTTTCCTGCCGGCTTCTGGGCCATACCACTGGAGCGCCTGACCGGTGAGGGCAGCGACGCACTCGCATGCGCGCGTCGCACGTCCCGCGAACAGCGCGTTCAGTTCCTGAGGTTCGTCCACACCGATGTGCCGCCGAAGACCCGGTCCAGCGCACGGTCGGGCAGCAGCCTGGACAGCACGCGGCTGCCGGTCGCGTCCCGGCCGACGGTGTAGCGGGTCCTCGGACGCGCCGCGACCAGCGCGCGGAAGATCGCCCGGGCGACGTCGTCCGGGGTGGTGCGGCTGCTCCGGGCGGAGGTCTCGTTGGCTTCCATGAAGCCGAGGAACGAGTCCCGGTAGAGCTCCTGGACCGGCTGCGGGGCGCTGTCCAGCGCCCGGTTGCCCGTGTCGGACATCTTTCCCCACAGCGGGGTCAGGACGGCGCCCGGCTGGATCACCACGACCGGGATGCGCTGTGGAGCGAGCTCGCGGCGAAGCGTGTCGCTGAGTGCCTCCTTGGCGAACTGGGAGGCTGCATAGGCTCCGAGGTAGGGAAGAGCGACGTTCCCAAGGCCCGAGGACACGTTGACGATCCGTCCGGCGCCGGCCCGCAGCAGCGGCAGGAACCCCTGGATCACCTGCACCTGGCCGATCACATTGATGTCGAGCTGCCTGCGCATCAGCTCCGCCGGCACGCACTCCAGCGGAGCCGTGACCGCGATGCCCGCGTTGTTGACCAGCCCCCACAGCCCGGCGTCGCCGGTCAGCCCGGAAACCTCGTGCACAGCCGCCTGGACCGACTTCTCGTCCGTCACATCGATGATCACCGGGGTCAGCCGGCCGGTGGCGGCCCTGCACAGCCGTTCTCCGTCCGCGGGCCGGCGCACCCCGGCGACGACGTGGAAACCGACCCGGGACAGATGGAGTGCACAGGCTTCCCCCAGGCCGGAGGAGGCCCCGGTGATCAGTACGAACCTGCCTGCGGGTGGCGTCGGACCCGACGGTTTCAACACGTGTTCACTCCAGTTCAGGACTTGGACGCGGACAGAACCGTGTCCGGCGAATCCGCCCGCGATCCGCCGGCGAGCCACTCCGCCCGCCTGCCGTGACAGCCGCGGACCACACGGCCGGATTCCGTTTTGTTCGGTCGTGAGCGGTATCAGCCGTCCCACAGTAGAGGCGCCTCGCTCACGACGAGCCACCTCTGCGCGCGTGTCGGTCGGCGCCGGACGCACACCTCGAAAGGACGCGGATCAGCCGAAGGGATGAAAGGGCGGGGCGGGCGGTCGTCGGCAGGTGCGCTCCACAACCGGTCAAGGAATGGTTTCCCGTGACACCCCCCCACGCCTCCCGAGGAGGACGTATGACTGCCGCTGTGCAGGACCACATCACCACCAAGCTCGAACGTACCTTCGAGACCATGGACGCCAACCACGACGGCTACCTGGACTGGACGGACTACCAGAAGCTCGCCGACCGCTACATCCAGGCGTACAAGCTCGACAAGAACGACCGCCGGGCCAGGGCTCTCCAGACCTTCTGCCAGATCTACTGGCTGGAGCTGCTGCGGCACGCGGGCGTGGACGGGGACCGGCTCACGAAGGACCAGTTCGTCACGGCCAACCGCCTCGCGGTCATCGACACCAGCCGGCTCAACGTCACCGAGGGCGGCGGCCACGCGATCTTCGACGTCATCGACGTCAACGGCGACAACGAGATCAGCAAGGACGAGTTCGCCCGCTTCCTGCGGGACGTGTGGAAGAGCGAAGCGCCCGACGCGATGGACATGTTCGCCAAGCTGGACACCGACGGGGACGGCGCGATCTCGCGCCACGAGTTCATCCGCGCCGTCCGTGAGCACTTCCTCTCGAACGACCCGGACGCGCCGGGCAGCCTGTTCTTCGGGCGTATCTGACCGGCTCCGGGCCGGCTGATCCCGCAACCGCACTCCGAGGCGGCGGCTGCCCGACCGGCGGCGGTCCCCGGAGTGCGGTTGCGGCTCTCGTCCCCGGGGCACCGGTCCACGGCCGCCCGGGCGCACCCCCGTTCCGGCGGGTGGGTGATACCTGTACGGCCGAAGAGGTGAAGCCGGGGGTCGTGCACCCCCTGCGATGTGCCTCGCTTGCCATCATCGACGCGTTTACCGCCCGTAACACCGCAAGCCCGGTCGCACCGGCCGAGGGACCCCATCCGCGGCCCGGCCGATGGCTCGACGAACCGTGAAAGGCCTCCGATGCTGACGCAGCACCGTCACACGTCCGGTGAAGTGGGAACCTTCTACGACCGTCACACGGATGTGTACGACCGTGCGCTCGGCGGCAACATCCACGTCGGCTACTGGGACGACGCGGCGGACGACAGCTCGATGCAGGTGGCGACCGACCGGCTGACAGACCTTGTCGCGGAACGTCTCACCCCGGCCGAGGACCAGCACCTGCTCGATGTGGGATGCGGCCACGGGAGCACCGCGGCGCGCATCATCGCCCACCACGCCGTACAGATCACCGGTATCAGCGTCAGCGACTACCAGGTGGACCTGGCCAACAGCCGCCCCCAGCCGGCGGACCTTCCCGGACGGGCCACGTTCCGGCTGGCCGACGCCATGGAGAACCCCTTCGCCGACGAGACGTTCGACGGTGCGTACGCCATCGAGTCCTTGATGCACATGAAGGACAAGGCGGCGGCCCTCGGACACATCGCACGTGTCCTGCGCCCCGGTGGACGGCTGGTCATCGCCGAACACGGCCTGGAGGGCGAGCTCAACGGCCCGGACGCGGCCCGTATGGCCGACGCGTACGCGTACTTCAAGTTCTCGCTGAGCGACGACAGGTACGGCGAGCTGCTGCGGAAGGCCGGACTGGAGGTGGTGGACCACACCGACATCACCGAGAACGTCCGGCGCTGCTACGACAGCATGATCCGCGGCTGGCGGGACGCCGCACGCGATTCCGACGGCGAGGTGGCGCGCTACTGGCAGACGGCCGCCGACCTGGGCGAGTGGTTCTTCTGCGAGGTCCCGCAGCTCCGTTACGGACTCCTGACCGCTGTTCGCCCCTGAGTGCCGGCTCTTGCACTCGAGGTGCCATGTCCTCCCTGACCTCCCGGCCCCGCTGCCCCTACCGCCTGGACGGCAGCGCAGCGGACGTGCACGGCGAAGCCGCGGCGCTGCGTGCGCTGGGGCCCGCGGCCCGGGTCGAGCTGCCCGGTGGCGTACCGGCGTGGTCGGTGACCGACCCGGCTCTGGTCCGACGGCTGTTGATCGACTCCCGGGTCTCCAAGGACGCCCACCGGCACTGGCCCGCCTTCGTCGACGGTGACCTCCCCGCCGACTGGCCGCTGCGGATCTGGGTCGACATCCGTACCGTCCAGACCGCCTACGGGCCCGACCACAGCCGGTTGCGTCAGCCGTTGGTTCCCGCGTTCACCGCCCGCCGCGTACGGGCACTCGTCCCGTGGATCGAGAAGACCACCGACGCGCTGCTGGACGACCTCGCCGAAGCGGCCGCCGCCGCCCCCGACCGGGTCGTGGACCTGCGCACGCACTTCGCCGCGCGCCTGCCGTGGCGGACCGTCACCACGCTGGTCGGCCTGCCGGAGGCCATGCACGACAGGTTCCAGGCCGTCAACGACACTGTCTTCACCACGGACCTGAGCGCGGAGCGGGCCGAGGCCACCGCGGCCGAGGCCGCGTGCCTCCTCGCGGACCTGATCGCGCTGAAGACCGAGCATCCCGGCGACGACGTCGCCGGCGCTCTGGTCGCCGCGCATCGCGAGGGCCTGATGGACGAGCGGGAAGTGGCCGACAACATCTGGATGGTGCTCGGCGCCGGCTACGGGACCACGGCGAACCTGCTCGACCACGCCGTGGTCAACCTGCTCACGCACCCGGACCAGTTGGACCTCGCCCTGTCGGGCCGGGTCGGCTGGGACCGGGTCGTGGAGGAGACCCTGCGGCACCAGGCTCCGGTGGCCAACTTCATGATGCGGTTCCCCACCGAGGACATCCACGACGGGCCGACCGGGCTGACGTTCGCGCGGGGCGACGCCCTCGTCGTCAACTACGCAGCGGTCGGCCGCGACCCCGGGGTGCACGGCCCGGACGCCGATCTCTTCGACGTCACCCGCACCACCGCCCGCGAGCACCTGGCCTTCAGCCACGGCCCCACCTACTGCCTGGGGGCCGAGCTCGCCCGTCTCGAAGGCCGTGTCGCGCTGTCGGCGCTCTTCGCCCGGTTCCCCACCCTCGAACTCGCGGTCGGGCGCGACCGTCTGACTCCGCTCCCTTCCCTCATTTTCAACGGGCACCGGGAGATCCCAGTGCGGCTCGAAGGAAACCCCCACAGTTGAGCACCCATCACCAAGCGCCGCACCAGCTGACGGCCTACCAGCGGGACGTATGGGCCGTCGGCTCCCAGGCGCCGGAATCACCGCAGTTCAACTGCGTTCTCCACGAGCTTCTGAACGGTGCTGTCGACCCTCACCGGCTTGCCGCCTGCGCGGAGCAGGTGCTGCATCGCCATGAGACGTTCCGGCTGCGGTTCGCGCACGACGCCGGCACTCCCTCTCAACGGGTGGTGCCGGAGAGGGTGCCGGTCGTCGTGGTCGACCTCTCCCAGGAGCCCGAGCCGGACACCGCCTGCACCGAGTGGATGCACAGATCGCTGGCCGACGCCCTGCCGCTCGGCGGCGGCCCCCTGGTCGAAGCCACCCTCCTGTTGCAGAGCCCGGACGTCACGCATCTGCACATCAAGGCACACCACATCGTCGCCGACGGCTGGACCCTCGACCGGCTGAGCCACGAGATCCTCCAGGAGTACGCCCGGGAGCCGCACGGCGATCCGCGGCCAAGTGCCCGGGAGACATCCTCCTACCTGGCGTTCGTCGAGGAGGAGGCCGCCTACCGTTCGGGACGGGACGGCGACCGAGACCGTGCCTTCTACCGGGAGTACCTCCGGGGCGTGACGCCCGCGCTCTTCGGCCGTACGACGGACAGCGGCCCGCGTGCACGCGGTCGCCACTCGTTCGTGATCGACGGTGCTCTCGTCGACCGGGTCCGCGCCGCGGGCTACTGGCCCTTCACCTACGTCGCGGCCATGCTCGGCACCTACCTGACGCGGCTGCACCGGAGCGAGGAGGTGGTCCTCGGTGTTCCCTTCCTCAACCGTCCGACGGAGCGGCACCGGGACGTCCTCGGCCAGTTCGCCAACACCCTGCCCCTGCGGGTCGCGGCGCCCGGCGGGCTGACCGTCCGGGAACTGCTGGACCGGATCCAGGGCGGGACCCGCGTACTGCGGCGTCATGAGCGGCTCTCGCTCGGCGACATCCTGCGTGAGGCGCCCGCGGCGGCGCGGGCTCCGCGGCAGCTCTTCGACGTGACGCTCTCCTATCTGAACTGGCCCCGGCCGAAGACTCCGGGAATCGTGCGGCAGGGCACCCTGATGGCCCCCTCGCACGACCGGGACGCCCTGGGCGTCCTGGTGTCCGCCTTCGACGACACGACCGACGTCCGCGTCGACCTGGACTACGCCCGGGACGTCTTCGACGAGGACCTTCCGATCACCTCCGTGGCGGGCCACCTCACGACGCTCCTGGAGCGCGGGCTGGACCTGCTGGACCGGCCGCTGTCCGACGTGCCCATGCTGTCGCCGGCCGAACACCAGGACCTCACCGCCGGACGTGCCCACGGCGGGCACGTGCCCTTCGCGGACCAGGCCACCCTGCACGGGCTGTTCGAGGCGCAGGCAGCCCGCCGGCCGGACCGGACGGCGGTGGTCGCCGCGTCCGGGGAGACACTGACCTACGCCGAGCTCGACGAACAGGCCAACCGTGTCGCCCGGGCCCTGCGTGCGGAGGGCATCGGCCCGGACGACCGTGTCGCGGTGATGATGGAGCGGGGGCCGCGACTGCCGGTCGCGCTGCTCGGCATCCTGAAGTCCGGCGGCGCCTACGTGCCGGTCGACCCCGGCCACCCGGCCGAGCGGGTGGAGTTCCTGCTGCGCGACAGCCGGGCCAAGGTGGTGATCGTCGACGACGACGCTCCCGCCGGTCCGCACGCGGACGCGGCGGTGCGGTGCGTCGGTGACCTGCTGACCGGCGGCGGCGCCCCGGTCGAGCCGCTCGCCACCTCCCGCGACCTCGCCTACGTCATCCACACCTCCGGTTCGACCGGGCAGCCCAAGGGCGTCATGGTGGAGCACCGCAGCGTGGTGAACCGCCTCGCGTGGATGCAGCGCCGCCACCCCCTCGGCGAAGGGGACGTCCTCCTTCAGAAGACGCCGGTCTCCTTCGACGTCTCGGTGTGGGAGCTGTTCTGGTGGGCGGCCGAAGGGGCGGCCCTGGCCCTGCTGCCGCCCGGCGGCCAGCGGGACCCGCGCGAGGTCCTGCGGGCGATCCGCGAGCACCGGGTCACCGCCGTGCACTTCGTTCCGTCGATGCTCGGCCCGTTCCTCGACCTGCTGGAGGAGTCGGCGGCGGCGCGCGAGGTCCTCGGCACCCTGCGGTACGTCTTCTGCAGCGGTGAGGCCCTGCCTCCCCCGCGCGTCGAGCAGTTCAACCGCCTGGCCCAGCGGCGTCGTCGCGAGAGCGGCGCCGAACGGTCGGCACGGCTCGTGAACCTGTACGGCCCGACCGAGGCGACGGTCGACGTCTCCTTCCACGACTGCCCGGCCGATCCCGCCCACGGCATCGCGCGGGTGCCCATCGGCCGGCCGATCGACAACACCCGGCTGTACGTGCTGGGCGCCGACGACCTGCCGCAACCCGTCGGCGTCGGCGGCGAACTGTGCATCGGCGGAGTCGGCGTCGCCCGTGGCTATCTCGACCGCCCGGAGCTGACCGCCGAGAAGTTCGGCAGCGACCCGTTCGTGCCGGGCGGCCGCCTCTACCGCAGCGGCGACCTGGCCCGGTGGCTCGCGGACGGCACCCTGGAGTACCTCGGACGGATCGACGACCAGGTCAAGATCCGGGGCAACCGCGTCGAGCCGGCCGAGGTGGCCGCGGCGCTGTGCGCGGTCCCCGGGGTGCGGGACGCCGTCGTGGTGGGCCGAACCGTCCCCGACCGGGGCACCGTCCTGGCCGGCTACTACGTCGCCGACGCCCCGATCGACACCGCACTGCTGCGCGAGCGGCTCGGGCGGACGCTGCCGGCGTTCATGGTCCCGGCCTCCTTCACCCGGATCGACGGCATTCCGCTGTCTCCCAACGGCAAGGCCGACCACGACGCGCTTCCGGCACCCGACGACACCCTGAAGGCCGCCGGGGACGGGCAGCCGCGCAACCGTACCGAGGCGGTCCTCGCCGAGGTCTGGGCCGGCGTCCTGGGCCAGGACGCCGTGGGGGTGCACGACGACTACTTCGCCCTCGGCGGAGACTCGATCACCATGCTCAGGGTGCGCGCCGAGGCGGAGGCCCGCGGCCTGCGTTTCTCCCTCACCGACCTGCTGCGCAACCCGACGGTGGCCGGCCTCGCCCGGTGCGCCGAGGAGTGCGACGCAGCCGGGACCGGGAGCGCCCCGGCGCCGTTCGCCCTCGTGGCCGACGTGGACCGGGCCCGGCTGCGGGACGCCGAGGACGCCTACCCGCTGACCCGGCTCCAGCTCGGCCTGCTTTATCACAGCCGCAGGCACGAGACCTCGGCCAGGTACCGGGACGTCTTCCGCTACACCCTGGACATGCCGTGGAACGAGGCGGAGTTCCGGCACGCCTTCGACCTGCTGACGGCACGGCACCCGGTCCTGCGGTCGGCCTTCGACCTGGCCGGCGCCGAACCGCTGCAAGTCGTCCGCCCCCGGGTGCGGGGCGGTCTGGAGATCGCCGACCTGCGTCCACTCGACAGGGCGGCGGCCGAGGCCGAGGTCAGCGCCCACATCGAGACCCGCCGCCGCCACCCCTACGTGTTCGACCGGCCGCCGTTGTACCTGTTCCGCGCCCATGTGCGGCCCGACGCCGTCGACCTGGTCCTCAGCTTCCACCACGCGCTGCTCGACGGCGGCAGCGTCGCCACCCTGCTCCGGGAACTGCTCCAGGACTACGCCCACGGCCTCGGCCTGGACATCGGCCCCGTCGAGGACACCGTGCCGCCCTCACCGGCGGCCCACGTACGGCTGGAGCAGACCGCCCTGCGCTCGGAGGAGTCCCGGCGCTACTGGCGCGGGAAGCTGGCCGGCTGCGGACCCGCGCCGATCGAGTCGTTCTCACCCCACCTGCCCGGCGCCGGCCACCAGCCGGCCTCCCGGCGGGTCGACCTGCCCGGCGACCTGGTGGAGCGGGTGCGGCACTTCGCGGCCGAACACGCCCTGCCGGTGAAGTCCGTGCTCTTCGCGGCGCACACGCTGACCCTGGCCATGCTCGCCGGCACCCGTGACGTCACCACCGGCCTGATCACCCACGGCCGGCCCGAACTGGCCGGGGCGGAGCGCACCGCCGGGCTCTTCCTGAACACCGTGCCCGTACGCCTGGACACCGCGCGGGAGAGCTGGCTGGAGGTGGCACGCGAAAGCCTCCGCCAGGAGCAGGACGGCCATCCGCACCGCCGGTACCCGTTGAGCGCCGTCCAGGAGGACCACGGCGGGCCCGTCCTCGACACCGCCTTCAACTACGTGCACTTCCACCAGCTCTCCCCCGTCCTCGGCCTGGCCGGCCTGTCCCTCAGGGAGTTCCGCACCTGGGAGGAGAACGACTTCCGTCTCCTGGTGAACGCGGTCACCGAACCGGACGGCACCGGCATGTGGCTGCGGGTCGACTGCGACGGTGCGACGTTCTCGGCCGCCCAGGGCGACCTCTTCGCGACCTCCTGGCTGCGCATCCTGCGCCGCCTGGTGGAACAACCGCACAGCAGGCCGGGCCTCGCCTTCCTCGCCCCCCGGCCCGTCCTCGCCTCCCCCGCCGAGCACCCGACGGTCGTGGCACGCTTCGCCGAACAGGCCGCGCGTACTCCGGACGCGACCGCCGTGGTGATGGGCGAGGAGCGGTGGACCTACGCCCGGCTGGCCGAGGCCGCCGAGAACGTGGCCGACCGGCTGTGCGCGCTCGGGGCCCCGGTCGGCGCCCGGATCGGGATCGCCATGAACCGGTCCCCGCTGACCATGGCGGTGCTCCTGGGTGTCATGCGGGCGGGCTGTGCGGTCGTCCCGATGGACGTCGGCTACCCCGCCGCCCGGCTGGCCACGATGGTGGAGCAGGCCCGGCCCTTCCGCGTCGTGGCCGAGGCCCCGTACGCCCACCTCGCCGGTGATCCGGCGCTGCTCCTGCCCGCCGAGTCGGTGGCCGCGCCCGCAGCGCCCTGCCCGGCGCGGGACGGGACCGACCCGGAACGCACCGCGCACGTGCCACGGGACGGCACGGACCCGAAGGACACCGCGTACGTCCTGTTCACCTCGGGCTCCACCGGGACCCCCAAGGGCGTCGCCATGCCGCACCGCACCCTGGCCGCCCTGGTGGCCTGGCAGGCCGGGGCGCCCAGCGCGGCCGTCGGCGGTGTCACTCTCCAGTACGCACCGCTGAGTTTCGACATCTCCTTCCAGGAGATCTTCGCCACGCTGAGCTTCGGCGGCACCCTGTGCCTGGCCGGCGACGCGGAGCGGCGTGACATGCCGGCGCTGCTGCGGCTGCTCGACCGCGAGCGCGTCGAGCAGGTCTTCCTCCCCCCGGTGGCCCTGCAACAACTGGCCGAAGCCGCCGGCACGCTGGGCATCACCCCACGGACCCTGCGGGTGATGATCACCTGCGGCGAGCAGCTGCGCGTCACCCCGGAGATCCGCAAGCTGTGCACCGGGCTCCCGGGAGCCGTCCTGGAGAACCAGTACGGTCCGACCGAGACCCACGTGGTCACCGCGTTCACCATGACCGGTGACCCCGCCGCCTTCCCCGCACTGCCCCCGATCGGCGTCGCCGTCGACGGGGCCGAGGTGCACGTCCTGGACAAACGGATGCGTCCGGTGCCGACCGGGGTGCGGGGAGACGTGTACCTGGGCGGCGGCTGCCTGGCCGACGGCTACGAGGGCCGCCCGGACCTGACCGAGGAGCGCTTCCTCCCGCATCCCTTCGCGGGCGGGGACCACCGGCTCTACTACACCGGCGACGTCGGCATGGTGCTGCCCGGCGGCGACGTCGTCTTCCTCGGACGCGACGACGCGCAGGTCAAGGTACGGGGCTTCCGAGTGGAGCCGGCCGAGGTGGAACTGGCCCTCACCGGCCTCACGGCGCGGTACCCGGGACTGCGTGACGCCGCGGTGGTGGCCCGCCGACGGACGGACGGCGAGACCTTCCTCGCCGCCTTCCTCCTCGGCGAAGGCACGGACGAGGAACTGGCCGACATCCGTGAGCGGCTGCGCGCCACCCTGCCCGACTACCTGGTCCCCTCGCACCTGCAGTGGGTCTCCCGGTGGCCGCTGACCCCCAGCGGCAAACGTGACGACGCCGAGTTGCGCCGCGTCCCGCTGACCGTTCCCGGCCGCGCGCCCGCCGCCGCGCCGCGCGACGCCTACGAAGAGGCACTGACCGAGATGCTGGCGGACGTGCTGTGCCTGGACACGGTGGGCGTGCACGACAGCCTCTTCGACCTCGGAGGCACCTCCCTGGCCGCGATGCGGCTGGTGGTCCGGATCGAACAGCGCTACCGGGTGTACATCCCCCTCGCGGAGTTCATCGCCACCCCCACCCCCGCCGGACTCGCGGCACGGCTGCGCGACGGCGGAGCGAGAGCCGTGTTCGACCCTCTGGTACCGATCCGTCCGCAGGGCACCCGCCCACCGCTGTTCATGGTCCACCCGATGGGCGGCAACGTGCTGTGCTACGTCGCCTTCGCCCGGCATCTCCCCGACGGCCGCCCGCTGTACGCGCTCCAGGCCGCCGGAGCTGACCCCGGCACCACCCCCCTGCGCAGCGTGGAGGACCTGGCGGACAGCTACCTCACCGCGCTGCGTACGGTCCAGCCGCACGGCCCCTACACCATCGGCGGATGGTCCTTCGGCGGCTTCGTGGCCTTCGAGATCGCCCGTCGGCTGCGCGCGGCCGGCGAGCAGACCGCCCTGTTCGTGCTGGACACCACCGCCCTGGAGCAGGGGCCGCGCACCGCGCACGACGACGACGGCCTGCTGCAGTGGTTCGCCCACGAACTGCTCTGGCCGCGGCTCGGCTCCACGTCACCGGCACGGATCATCCCCGACGGACTCGATTCACCGCAGGAGAGGTTCGCGTTCATCGCCCGTGTCGCGAGCGAGCGGGGCGTGCTGCCGGCCGGCAGCTCCGGGGCCGTCGTCCGCCGCCTGTTCGGCGTCTACCGGGCGAACTGGCAGGCGACACTGGACTACCGGCCGCCGCGCGAACACCAGGACCTCACACTGATCCGCGCCGCGGAGCCGCTGCCCGCCGTCCTGTCCGGTCTGCACGACGCCGCCCGAACCCGGCACCAGGACCCCTGCAACGGCTGGAGCGCGATGACCAGTGGACGGATCCGGATCGTCGGCGTCCCCGGTGACCACCTGACGATCATGGAGGAGCCGCACGTGGCACACCTGGCCGGCACCGTCGCGGAGCTGATCGACGACCCCGCCCGAACCGGCCCGGAGAGCTGACGTCATGCCATCGGAACGTCGCACCAGAGCCCTTGTCATCGGCGCCGGCATCGGCGGTCTGACGTGTGCGGTCGCGTTGCGGCGCGTCGGCATCGACGTCGAGGTCCACGAACGCGCCGCCGAACTGCGGGGCGCCGGCTCCGCTCTGTCGGTCATGAGCAACGCCGTGACCGCCCTGGCCGGCTTCGGCATCGACCTGGGCCTGGACAAGCGCGGTCAGGCCGTGGAGTCGTTCAGGTACCTGGACCGGCGCGGCCGACGGATCAGGGACCTGCCCTTCAAGGACGCCTGCGACCGGGCGGGCGCGCCCAGCTTCTGCATCAGCCGCGCGGACCTCCAGGAGGCTCTGCTGGCCGAGGCCGGGGACTGCCCCATCCACCTGGGATCGACCGTCACCGGCTTCGAGACCGCCGACGCGGCGGTCACCGTCCGCTTCGCCGACGGCCGTTCGGCGAGCGGGGACATCCTGATCGGCGCCGACGGCTTCCACTCGGCGGTACGGCGCCACCTGGTCGGCCCCGAGCAGGCACGGGACGCCGGCTACCTCTTCCGGCTCGGTGTCGTCCCCTTCCGGCATCCCTGCCTCACCACGGGCGCCGTCCGCCACTACTGGGGCAGCGGACAGCGTTTCGGCCTCGTCGACATCGGCCACGGCCGCTGCTACTGGTGGGCCGCCATGAGCACGCCCGACGACGCTCCCGGCCCGGGCCGTGTCAAGGACACCGTCAGCCGGGCCTACGAGGGGTGGGCCGACGAGGTGCGGGCAGTGATCGAGGCCACACCCCAGGCGGACATCCTCACCGTCCCGTCCCACGACCGGGCCTTCCTGGAACGATGGGGCGACGGCCCCGTCACCCTGCTCGGCGACGCCGCCCACCCCATGCTGACCACGCTCGCCCAGGGAGCCGGCATGGCCATGGAGGACGCCGTCGTACTGGCCCGGACGCTGGCCGGGCCGACGACCGGCGACGACCCCGTGCGGGCCCTGCGCACCTACGAGGAACTGCGCCGCGACCGCACCCGGGCGATGGTGACCGGATCCCGCAGAATGAGCGAACTGACCCAGGGAGCCGACCTGCGCCGACGTCTGGTCCGCAACGCCTACTTCCGGTTCGTACCCCGTCACGTCCTCGTCCGGCAGACCGCTCAGGCCCTCACCCACCCGGACGGTCCGGCCACCGAACCAACCAGTGTCCAGCGCGAGTTGAGCCCGCTGGAGCGCCTGTACTGGATCGCCGACCGGACCTCACCGCTCAACGTGATCGCCCGCGCCCGCGTCCACGGACACCTGCCCCCGGCACTGCACCGCCGCGCCCTGGACACCCTCCAGCTCCGGCACCCCCTGCTGCGCGTCGCGATCAGCGACGACGGCACCGGAGCACACCCCGCCTTCGTCCCGCTCGACGGGCAGCAGATCCCGCTGCGGCACGTCCAGGTGCCACCGGACGACCCCACGGCCGACACCCGGTGGGAGCGCGAGGTCAACGAGCACGAACTCGTGGCGGGCGTGGACTGGCGCACCGGCCCGCTGCTGCGAGCGGTGGTGATCACCGGAAGGGACGAGACGGGGAACGTCCACGACCTGCTGCTCACCGCCTCGCACATCATCGCCGACGGCAAGACGTGCCTGTCCCTGGTCCGGGAGTGGATCGAACTCGCCGCACAACTGGACCGGGGCACGCTGCCCCGGACCGCCCCGCGACGGGTCCTGCCGGCGACGGACGACCTGCTGCCGCGCCGCCTGCGGGGCGCGGCGGGTGTCGCGGAGTTCAGAGCCATGATGCGACGGGAACAACGGGCGGCCCGGCGGCGCCCCGCACAGCGGGTCGCCCCCAGCCGTCGAGTCCCGTTCGAACAGCGGCGCACCCAGATGGTGCACAGATCCCTGCCGTTCACCCAGGTGAATCTCCTGGCGGAGACGGCCGGACGACAGGGCACCACGGTCCACGGAGTGCTGGCCGCCGCGCTGGTGACGGCGGTCGCCCGGGACGCGGAAGCCGCGGCGGGCGCTCATTTCTCGATCGGCTCCCCGGTCGACTTCCGCGGTGACCTCGAACCGGCCGTCTCCCCCGACGAGGTCGGCACCTACGTGGCCACGGTGCCCTCCCGCGTCCGCTACACACCCGGTGGGCCGTTGTGGCCGATGGCCCGGGAGATCAGTCAGGACCTGGTGCGGCGCCGCAGGCGCCAGGAGCACCTGGCCACGATCAGCCTGCCGCGCTGGGCGGGACCGACGTCGCTGGCGGACAGCGAGTCGTTCATGCGGTTCATGGACGAGGAGGGACCGATCAACCTGTGTCTGTCCAACGTCGGCCGCTACGAGTTCCCCGAACGAGTGGGCTCGTGGCGGGTCGGCGACGCCCAGTTCCTCACGGGCGTCTCGGTGATGGGCGCCGTCGTGGCGACGACGACCACGAGCCATGACCAACTGGCCTGGAACTTCAGCTACGTCGAGGACATGGTCCCGGCACTGCGCGCGGAGCGCATCGCCGACGACACCGTTCGCACCGTACTCTCCGCCCTCGCCGAGTGACCGGCCCGCACGCCGTTCCCTTCCTGTCGAAAGGTTCCCTTCCGATGACCGATTCCTCGATCCGGACGCCGACGCGTCGCCGTGTCCTGCCCGTCGGCGAGAACGGCTCGCTGTGGGAGACCCGGCCCTCGTGCGGGATCTTCGAGTTCCGCGGCACGCGTCTGCGGCTCGTCGTGGAGGACCCCGCCGAGATCCTGTTTCCCACCGACTGCGGGCTGAGCCTGATCAGCGCTCTCAACGGTGACAACGCCCCCGCGCTGGAAGGCGTGAACGCCCTGGACATCGGAGCCGGGTCCGGTCTCTACAGTGTCGCCTTGCTCGCGGCCGGAGCCGACCGGGTGACCGCCCTGGACATCAACCCGGCGTCCGCCGCCCAGACCACGGCCAACGTCGTGGCCAACGGTCTCGACGGCACCCGGCTGACCTGTGTCACCTCGCCGCTGGAGGAGTACACCCCCGACGAACGGTTCGACCTGGTGATCACCAATCCGCCGCACCTGCCCTACGACCCGAGCTACGCGACGGGAAACGGACTGGAGACGGCTCTCGTCGCCCGCAGGGGCGGTCGCGCGGTGTACGACTCCGTCGTGGAACGCATGGACACGCTGCTCGCGCCGGGCGGCACCCTGCTCATGGCGCACTCCTCGCTCGCCGACATTCCCCGTACCGTCGCGGAACTCACCGCGCGCCGCTACGCGTCCGAGACGCTGGAGATCTTCGAGATGGACATCCCGCTCCTGGCGTACACCGAGCACAAGGAGACCATGCTGACCCTGCTGAAGGAGCGGCGGGCGGCGGGGCAGGCGGAATTCGACGGGTCACGCTTCACCGTGCACGCCCTGATGTTCCGGCGTCCCGCGGGCACCACCGGTCGCTGACGCCTTTTCGACACTCCCCGGCACCACGCCCGAACGTCACGACGCAGGGCCCTGCGCATGTCCCGGCGGGCCCTGCGCACCCATCAGACCGCCGCGTCCTGCTGTTCTTCCGCCTTGTTCCGCATCAACTGCGCGATCTCCGCCAGAGTGCCCGCACCGGCGAGTTCATCGAAGCTGATCTCCACGCCGGGGTCACCTTCCAGCACGAAGGACAGTTCCACCACGAACAGGGAGTCCAGGCCGAGGGCCGTCGGCGTGGCCTCGGGGGAGACCAGCTCGGGCCGCACCTGGAACCTGTCAGTCAAGATGTTCACCAAAAGGTCGTACATACCGTCTCTCCGGGCTGAGTTCGTGCGGGCTTTGGTCCGGGCTTCTGAAGTGCGGCCACACGAGAGTGGTGGCTCCCCAGGTCAGCCCGCCGCCGAAGGCCGTGAGCAGGACGCGGTGTCCGGGCCTGAGGTCCCCCGCGCGGTGGGCGTGATCGAGCAGGATCGGAATCGAGGCGGCCGAGGTGTTGCCGACCTGCTCGACATTGGACAGTGCGCGCTCCGCGGTGACGCCCAGCCGCTCGGCGAGCATGACAAGGATCCGCGCGTTCGCCTGGTGGGCGACGATCCGGTCCACGTCCTGCGGCTTCCACCGCGCGGCGTCCAGCGCCGCGCGGGCGGCGGACGACATGTGCCGCACAGCTCGCCAGAACACCTCCTGCCCCTCCAGCCGCAGATACCGGTCCGCCGGGACACCGCCGCCACCCGACCGTTCCTCGGAACCGCCACCCCGTACGGTGATCAGGTCCCGGCCATCGCCATCGCTGCCCAGCACGCAGCGCCCGAGAGCGCCGGGCTCCTCGCAGTGGCCCGAACGCAGGACGACGGCGCCGGCGCCGTCGCCGAACAGCATGCTCGTGGGGTCGTCCGGAGCGACGCTCAGCGACAGCGAATCGGTACCGACCACCAGAACGCTGTCAGCCGTGCCCGCGGCGATCAGGCCCTGCGCGACCGCCAGCCCGTAGACGAAACCGGCGCACACGGCCTGGACGTCCAGCGCGACCGCTCCGGCCATTCCCAGTCGTGAGGCGACACTTGGAGCAGTGCCGGGGCACGGCCTGTCCGGCGATGTGGTGGCGACGACCACGGCGGCGACCTCGCCGACCGCCGACCGGGCCAGCGCCTCGCGGCCGGCCTCGACCGCCAGGTCCCCACTGGTGGTACCCGGCTCCACGACGTGCCGGGACCGGATGCCGGAGCGCTGGTACATCCACTCGGGCGACCGGCCCAGACGCTCGGCCAGTTCCTCGTTGGCCACGCGGCGCGGCGGCACCCAGGATCCGACCCCCACCAGGACGGACGCCGGGACCGCTTGGGCGCTCACGTCCCCCACCCTCGACCCGGGCGACCCACCGGGAGCCTTGCCGCGGCATCCGCGCTCCCTTCCCGAGCAGACCCTCGGGCGAGACTCCACGTAGTCACCCACATACGCACTGCCTCATGAAGCACAGTCGTATCACGTCGAACGCCCCGGTCCCGAGCGACGCGCAGCCCCGACCGGCTGCCGTACGGATGTCGGCCAGGACCAACGGTGTGAGGTCGGCGCGGTCGGCGGGCCACTGGGTGAACTCGTCCTCCAAGCGCTGCTGCCGGGCGTCGGTCCTGGCCCGGGCCGAGCATGCGACAGACGGCTGGGGCACTGATCCGGGCGTCGGCTGCACTGTGTGATCGCGGCGCGGCGGTGGGGCTCGCCGTCCCCGAACCGCGGCATCGGTGCGCAGCCCTCCTGATGCCCACCTTGAGGTCGGCCCGGTGAGGGCCGCGGCCGGACAGGCGGGAACCGGCCCAGCTCCATCCCGTCGCTCCCGCGACAGCCGGCGCTGTCGTCACCCCCACCGCGGGACTTCCGGCCCGCACTCTCGTGTGGCCACCACAAGGCGCTCCGGGTGGCCCGAGCGCACGCGATCAGCCGGAACCGGAGCTGCCGGCCGCCTCGTCCGCGGCACGACGGTACTCGGCGTTGATGCGCTGAGCTTCCTCGAGCTGGTCCTCGAGGATGACGATGCGGCAGGCGGCCTCGATCGGGGTGCCCCTGTCGACGAGCTCGCGGGCGCGAGCGGCGATCCGCAGTTGGTAGCGGGAGTACCGGCGATGCCCGCCCTCCGAGCGGAGCGGAGTGATCAGACGAGCCTCGCCGATGGCTCGAAGGAAGCCCGGGGTGGTGCCGAGCATCTCGGCTGCCCGGCCCATCGTGTAGGCGGGGTAGTCGTCGTCGTCCAGAAAATCACTAAGAGGGTTGTCTGCTGTCATGTCACCTCGCTGTGCAACGCGTCGAGGGGCCTTGGTGCCGTACGGCACCAAGGCCCCGAAGGAAATTCAACACCATCTGTCGGCCCTACTGCTGTGCCGACCTTCTGTTTCCGCTGTCCGGCCCGCCAGAGGGCGGGGTAGCGGGGGATCGCAGCTGCTTGACCGGGGACCACCATCCATTCCGGGGTCTTGCGGTACCCGGGCCGAGTGCTTCTCGGGCCGGGCGATCCTGATGGCGTCTGCTCCTCCGTTTCTCTCTGAACCAACCACTGGATGAATCGGCACTGCGGTACTGCTGCGGCAGCTCCTCGAGATACGAGCCGCCCAGTGCGGCTCCCAGCGCCGTCGCCGTTCTGGGAAACCTTGGCTTCGAGGCTCGAGAGCCGCACTGACCTGCGAACTTCGTGTACAGCTACCCGCCAGTTCGTTTCTGCCGGGTCTCGTTCGACTGTGTTCTACGACAGGAAGCATAACCACGCCGAGAGGCAATGTCTACTCTGGCAAGAGTAGATTTCACCCCTACGGCAGACGAGGAATCCTGCCACCTGCGACGATGGCCTCCCCCTGGGTCGTCGCGCGCGGCGCCACGACGGAGGCGGCCCCTCGCCGCTCGGTCAGGAACCGCCTCCCGCCGTCCGCGAAGTTGCCCCCCGCGGAGCCGGCCCGAGACGGGCAGCTGAATAGGATCTGCTCTCATGTCGAACCCTGATGAACTGCTTGTCGCTCTCTCCGCCGCGGTGGAGACCGAGCGCAGCAATCAGATGTCGCTGACCGTGGTCGTGGGCGGCGCCGTCATCACCGGCCGGCTGGCTCCCGAGGCCGTGTGGAGGGAGCGGGTGGCGGAGGTCCTCATGGGATCGGACCGCCTCGGCCCGTTCTCCGGCGTTTTCACCGGCGGCCCGCGAGGGGCACGGCCCGGCCGCGGCGGAGATCCCACGCATCTGCACTTCCATCTCGCGCGGATCCTGCAGGGCAGCCTCGGTATCCCGGAGACGGGCGGCATGTACCGAGTCGCGATCAAGGACGTCAGCGCGTGGACCGTGGGTGATTTCAGCTACTCCGACCAGTGAGACGCCGTCCCCGCCCCGGTGCCGGCCAAGAGTCTCCGAGCGGACGAGGACACAGCGGTGGGGGCTCTGTCGACGCGCGTCAACAGAGCCCCCACCGGGATACCGAGGGCGGTTGCCCGCCCGTCCTCACACGTCCACAGGGCAGGTGCCGTCGAGCAGTGCCGACGGGGTTCGGAGCGGAAGGGGAACGCTCACGGGCGCGGCCTCGGGGCTGTCGTGGCAGGTGAAGCCGAGGCGCGCCATGGCCCGGGTGACTTCACCGACGGTGAAGTCACGGCGATCCTGTCCCGTGGCGACCTGGCCCACCTGCTTGACGGGGTAGCGACGGCGGCCGATGGTCACGGACGCGCCCGTGACCAGCTCGGGCGTGACGCCCTTCATCGAGGCCAGCACCCCGATCCTGGTGAGGTCGAACGGGTACCGGGCGATGACACAACGCATGATGCCTCCCAGGCATGGCGGAAAGGAACTGACCCGGGCGGGGTGGATCAGCCGCGGACGGGAACAGGCCGGAGCCGGCTGCCGAGGACGTCCCGCAGACGGATGCGGTCCGTGTACGTCGAACTGGCACGGAGAACGGCGAGCCGGGCCAGCGTGATCGAACCCGTGCTCTGGTCGTCCCCGTCGCACACAGTCAGGTACTCGACACGTGCACCCGCCATGACGGCCAGAGCCACCTCGACGGTCATGTCGTCACAGACCCGAGGCCCGTACGCCTCCATGCCGTCGACCACGGTCGTCGATGCGTGGTCCGCCACGCGGCACTGCGTCTGAGTCGTCGTCAAAAAAGCCTCCTGCGGCGAGGGTTGGTCGGCTCGGTGGCCATTGCGGCCTGGGGAGACCACTGCGGCTCCGGGGTCGTGCAGGGCTGGGGCAGGCCTAGGACCGCCCTAGGCCTGCCGAGTCGACGGCGGTGCGCCGCTGTGCCCATTGGCGCACCCCCGCGCCCGCGGGGCCCCCCCGGGCGGGGCGGCCCGGAAGGGCCCCCGGCGGGGGAGACCGGCGGGGGGGGCGCGCCCCCGGCCGGG